>NZ_JAHKRK010000029.1 GCF_019396355.1 Pseudonocardia nigra | reverse complement strand
GGAAATACGACGGCGGGTTCACCGAATCCCCGGCACCGTGCAACCGGTAGGTCGCCTCCACCAGCTCGACGACCTGCTTCTCCCGCCCCCGCAGCGCCTTCTGCACCTGCGCACCGGGGATCACCGCGAACGGGGGCACGCTGACGGGGTCTGCAGACCGGTCGGCGGTCATCGGGCCACCTCGACGGTCGGCGCGCAGTCGGCCAGGCGCACCGCGTCGGCCATCCCGACGAGCACCTCGCGCGCGCCTGTGTAGGCCTCCCGGCTGTGCGCCGTGCGGACGTTGTCCACCAGCATCAGGTCCCCGGCCTGCCACGGCTCCCGCACCGTGTGCTGCTCGTACACCCCGTTGAGCAGCTGCACGATGTCGGCGCTGATCGGCTCACCGCCCCCGAACCGCGTGGTGAACGGCAGCCCGTCCGCGCCGTACATGTCCACCAGGAACTCGCGCACCTCGGGATCGATCGTCCACTCGTTGAGGAAGGCGACCTGGTTGAACCAGCACCGCCGGCCCGACGCCGCGTGGGGCAGGACCGCCCGGCGGCGCTGCCACGTGCGCAACCCCCCGTCGGACTGCCACTCAAAGGCGATCGCGTTGGCGCGGCAGTAGCGATCGATGGCGGCGCGGTCGTCGGTGCCGAACGCCTCCGCGAACGACGCCCCGATCTCGTCGTTGTAGTTGCGCACCAGCAGCCACCCCTCCCGCTCGAACCGGTGCACCAGGCCCGAGGGCAACGCCTCGAGCACCGCCGACGCATCCGCCACGCCGGTCGCCCCACCGGCATCCGGCGCACGCAGGCACGCGAACAACATCAGGCTGGGGAACTCCAACGCGTAGCTCAGCTCGTGGTGCATGCACATCGGCTGGTTCGCCGGCCACGCCGAGGAGGAGTAGACGCCGTCGGCGTACCTCTCCCGCGAGGCGAACGCCTCCCGCTCGGCCATCAGGCCGCTCGCCAGCCGCCGGAAGACCGCGCCGACCTCGGCTGCATCACGCAGCCCGAGGCCGCGCACGAGGACCGCACCGTGCTCGGCGACCACGCTGCGCAGCGCGTCGCGGTGCTGGGCCGCCCAGTTCGCCGGGTCGCCGGGAGCCTGCACCCGCAGGACCGCGGGCGTGCCGGGCCGCCGATCCACCTGGAAGGGCTGGGAGGGGTAGGAGAAGGACATGTCGGACTCCTTTCAGGGACGCGCGACACCGCAGGTGCCGCCGACGGAGGACAGGTCAGCAGGGGGCAGCTCGCCCCTGCTGTCGAGGAGTGCGGCCAGGTCGGCGAGGACGGGGTGGCCGGTGAGATCGGGGAGCGACACAGCGCGCTTGAGAGCGATCGCGAGCTTCACGGCGGACAGCGAGGTGCCGCCGCGGTCGAAGAAGTGGTCCGAGCGGCCGATCTGGTCCTGCGGGACGCCCAGCACCGCCCGCCCACGCCGCCGCCAGCCGCCGCTCGGTCGGCGTGGCCGGCGCCTGGTGGTCGTCCTCGACGACCGCGAGCTCGGCGGCGAGCCCGGTGAGCGCCTTCTTGTCGATCTTGCCGTTGGCGGTCAGCGGCAGGCTCTCCCGCCGGTGGAACGCGGCCGGGACCATGTAAGCGGGCAGCGCCGCCACCAGCCGGTCCCGCAGCACTTCGGTCTCGAGCGGGCGGGGCGCGGAGTAGAAGGCCACCAGGTGCGCGCCCTGGTCGGTCCCGGCCACCACCACCGCGCCGTCGCGGACCCCGGGCACCCGCAGCAGGGTGTTCTCGATCTCGCCGATCTCGATGCGGAAACCGGACACCTTGACCTGGTTGTCGCGGCGGCCGAGGAACTCCAGCTTGCCGTCGGGCCGCCAGCGGCCGTAGTCGCCGCCGAGGTAGAGCCGCTCGCCCTCGCGGTGCGGGTCGGCCAGGTAGGCCTCCCGAGTCCGGTCGGGGTCGTTGACGTATCCGCGGCCGACGCAGACCCCGGAGAAGGCGATCAGGCCGGGGGCGCCCAGCGGGACCGGCGACAGGTGCTCGTCGACCACGTACACGTGCACGTTCGGGATGGGCGGTCCCAGCGGCACCCGATCACCCTCGGGCGCCCGGTGCATGACCTCGTGGTTGGTGTCGTCGGAGGTCTCGGTCAGCCCGTAGGCGTTGACCAGCGGAACACCGGGCGCGGTCGCGAACCAGCGCTGGATGAGCTCCCGCTTCAGCGCCTCGCCGGTGGCCGAGACGTACCGCAGGTCCGGCAGCGCCCGCGGGTGCTGCTCCAGGTACGACAGCACGACCTCGAGGTAGGACGGCACGACCTGCAGCACCGCGACCCGCTTCTCGGCGATCGTGTCGACGAACCGCTCGACGTCCAGGATCGTGCTCTGCTCGACCAGCACGGTCCGACCGCCGACCAACAGCGCCGACACGAGCTGCCACAGCGAGATGTCGAAGCACTGCGGCGCGGTCTGCGCGACGACCGCGCCCTCGCCGATCCGCAGGTCATCGATCTTGGCGTAGAGGTGGTTGAGCATGCCCGCGTGCTCGCACATCGCCCCCTTCGGCTCGCCGGTGGAGCCGGAGGTGAAGTAGATGTAGGCCAGCTGGTCCCCCGCCACCGCGACGCCCGGGTCGCCGTCCGCGTGGCCCTCGGCGTAGGCGGTGTCCACGTCGAGCTTCTGTACCGCGGGCAGCGCATCGAGGGCCGCGTCGAGCGTGGCGGTGCTGCCGGTCTCGGTCAGCACCAGCCGGCACCCGGCCCGGCCGAGCGTGGTGGCGATCCGGTGGGCGGGGAAGTGCGGCTCGATCGGCAGGTAGACGCCACCGGCCTTGAAGACCGCGATGACGGCCGCCATCCAGTCCAGGTTCCGCTCGGCCACGACCGCGACCACGCCCTCGCGGTCCAGCCCCCGCGTGAGCAGCGCCCGCGCCAGGCGGTTCGCCCGGGAGTTGAGCTCGCGGTACGTCCACTCGCGGTCCCCGTGCACAGCGGCGACCGCGTCCGGGTGCGCCCGCACCTGGTCCTCGAACAGCTCGTGGAACCGGCGGTCGGGCAGCTCCCGGCACGGACCGGCGAGCCCGTCGAGCTGGAAGCGGAGCTCCTCGGCCGACAGCAGGCTCTGCCGCCCGTGCTCGGCGTCCGGATCGGCCGCGATCAGCGCGAGCGCGGCGAGGTGGTAGCCGGCGATCCGGGCCGCGGCGACCGCGTCGAGCGCGTCGGTGCGGTACCACAGCCGGAGCGTGAGCCGCCCGCCGTCCCCGACGACGCCCACCCGCAGCACGACGCCCGCGGCGAGGTCGCCGCCCTCCTCCCCGGTCGGGTCGAGCACGCTCTCGTACGACGGCCCGGGCACGCCCAGCTCCCGCCGCAGCTCCTCGACGGCGACGGCCCGGTGCGCCAGCACCCCGGCCTCGATCCGGGCAGCGGCCAGCACCAGGGCCCGCCACGAGCCGCCCGCCACCGTCAGCCGGCACGGCAACGGACCCGCGTCCGCCACGTGGAGGCCGACGACGACCTCGCGCTCCCCCGTCACCGCGGCGAGCACCTTCAGGTGCGCGGCCAGCAGCACCGCGCTCAGCGGCACCCCCTCGCCCGCCCACCGACGCAGCTCGGCCACGTCGCCGGCGGGGATCGGCGCATCGTGCACCTCCACACCCGGCACCGGGGCAGCCGCCCACCGGGGAATCGCGGTGCCGCCGCCGGCGACGAGCGTGTCGCGCCAGAACTCGCGATCGGCAATCGTCGGAACGTCCATCTGAATGTCCTTTTCGCTCGTCGCAATGACGTCGTCGGTCGTGGTCATGTCACATCTCCCGGGCGGGGTTTCCGCCCCACCGCTCGCCCGGCGGGACTTCCTCGCCCTTCATGAGGAAGGAATCGGGCGCGAGCACCGCGCCGTCGCCGATCGTCACGCCGTAGTGGACGAAGGCGTTGACACCGATCGTGCAGCCCGCACCGATCGTGATGAGATTGGACTTGAACGCGCCGTCCTCCTGCGAATGCGCCTGGAGGACCGTGCCCGCGTTGAGCGTGCAACCCGCACCGATCGTGATGAACGACTTCTCGGTGACGAAGGCCCCGTCGTCGAAGACCCGACGCCCGATCCGCACACCGAGCAGCCGCCAGATCACGTTCTTGATCGGGGTGCCGTTGAAGGCCTGCATGTACTGGGTGAACGGCACCTTCCAGTAGCGCTCGTGCCGCCAGAAGGCGCGGTCGTAGATCGAGCAGCCCTGCGGCACCAGGGCCTTGAGGCCGGTGACGGCCCGCTCGACCAGCACGAAGTACCCGACGCTGACCAGCGGGAGCAGGCCGCCTGCCAGGATGATCACCGCCGCGCCCCACGCGTGGTACAGGTCGCCGGCGACCATGGCGAGCACGGTGAGACCGAGCGTGTAGACCCACCGCGTCAGCAGCCGCAGCGCGATGGTGGCCACGTTGTGCGCGTTCTTGTCCCCGAGGCGGCGGCGCAGCTCGGCCGGGTCGTCCAGCTCGAAACTGTTGTCACGCTCGACCGTTCGCGGGATCTCGAAGCAGGGCGAGCCCAGCAGTCCGACGCCCTCCCGGATCTCGCCGTCGAGCGGAACCATGACCTTCGTGGCGAGCAGGCAGTTGTCGCCGGTCCGGCCGCCCGCGGGATAGGCGATGTTGTTGCCGAGGAAGTTGCGCCGGCCGATCGACACCCGGGACACCTGGAACGATGTGTTGGAAAAGTCCGCGTTGACGAACGACAGCCCGTCGGCGACCACGGTTCCCGTACCGACCGAGCTCAGGAACGGGTTGTCGTGCTTCACCGCCATCCCGAAGTTCGACCCGGTCTGCTCGACCGGGGAGAGCCGGTATCCGATGCTGCGCAGGAACCCGACGATGTAGGAGCTGTCGCCGAACAGTTCCGTGAAGAACTTGACGTTCGTCATGCGTCCGATCGCCCGGTGGGCCCAGTAGCCGATGCCGTACAGCGGATGGACCGTGTCCGGCCGCACGAGCAGGGCGAGCGCGCGCGGAACCGTGACCACGACGAGGAGACCGACGAGCAGCGAGCCGAGGAAGAGCCAGTAGGAGACCGCCACGGCCTGGAGGTAGAACCGCCAGTCCGTGAAGGCCAGCGGCCCGGGCCCGATCAGCTCCGGGACCTGGGGGACCCGAGCGAGCAGGAGGATCGCGCTGCCGAGCACCAGCGGCAGGTACAGCAGCACGTTCAGCAGCTGGACGGCGGAGTAGGCGACCTTCCGCAGCGCGCCGCAGCGGGCGGGCTCGACGGTCCGGTAGTTCACCTCGGTCCGCTGCGCGGGTGAGCCGTGCCAGCACTCGCCGGCGGGGACGGCCTGTCCCGCGTGCAGCGAGGAGCTGTGGCCGAGCTGGGCGTCGTCGCCAACCGAGGTCCCGATGTCGAGCACCGTCGCCTCGCCGACGACCACGTTCCGGCCGAGGGTGACGGCGCCCGTCTGGATCAGACCGTCGTGTGCGCGGTAGCCGGAGAAGAACGAGTCCTTGCGGATGACCGTGCCCTCGCCGATGGTCAACAGGTCGGTGCACACGGGCACGTGCGGGGAGAAGACGGCGGCCCCACGCCCGACCTTCGCCCCGAGCGCCCTGAGGTAGAGCAGGTAGAGCGGTGAACCGACGAACAGCACGAGCGGGCTCGTCCGGATGAGGAACTTGACGAACCAGAAGCGCAGGTAGGTCATGCTCCAGACGCGGATCTGCCGGGGCTTCCACCGGCCGACGAGCAGCCACTTCGCCAGGACAGGTAGGAGGCAGAGGCCCAGGAAACTCGCGCCGGCGAACAGCACCGACCGCAGGTAGACCTCGAGCGCACCCGTGCCGGCGACGATCCACTCGATGCCGCGGACGGCGACGAGCGCAGTGAGGGCGGGGTACCCGAGCAGCGCCAGGAGCTGCAACGCACCGCACAGGACGTAGCGCGGCGTGCCGACCGGGGGCGTCGTCTCCACCGACGGCGCGGGCGCAGGCGCCGGCGCGACGGGCGCGGGCGCGGGCTCGCCGAGCGCCGTCGCCAGGCCCTTGATCGTCGGGTTGCGGTAGATGTCCTTCATCGACACCGACGGCAGGTCCGCCCGCTTCCGCACCCGCGCACAGAACTGCGCCATCACCATCGAGTCGGCACCGAGGTCTTCGAAGAAGTGGCTGCCGGCCGCCACCTGCTCGGTGCGCATGATGTCGGCGAGCACCTCGGCGAGGTTCTGCTCCAGCAGGGCGGGCGCGGGCTCCGCGAGCGCCGTCGCGAGCCCCCTGATCGTCGGGTTGCGGTAGATGTCCTTCATCGACACGGACGGCAGGTCCGCCCGCTTCCGCACCCGCGCGCAGAACTGCGCCATGATCATCGAGTCGGCGCCCAGATCAGCGAAGAAGTGGCTGCCGACCGAGACCCGCTCGATCTTCAGGACGTCGGCGAGCACCTCGGCGAGCGCCTGCTCGGCGCCGGTGGTCGGGTCGGCGTACGCGGCGGGGGCGGGCGCGGCGACGATGGCCTGGGCGATCTCGGGCACCCGCAGCAGCAGCGACTCGATCTCGGCCAGCTCGACCCGGTAGCCGCGCATCGGGTCCTGCAGGTCGATCCGCCCGTGGTGCTCGATCTCCCCGGCGCCGTTGACCCGGCCGAGGTCGCCGGTGCGGTAGATCCGCCCGGACGGGTTCGCCGGGATGCCCAGGAAGTCCGGGATGAACGCCTTCTCGGTGAGGTCGGCGCGGTTGAGGTAGCCGCAGGACAGCCCGATTCCCGCGATCCCGATCTCGCCGATCTCGCCGTGCGGCAGCGCGCGGTACGGGTCGTCGACGTCGAGGATGACGGTGCTGTAGGTGGGCAGCGGCACGCCGACGGTCGGCGGCTTGTCCGGGCGCAGCTCGGTCCAGGCGGCGGTGACCGTGGCCTCGGTGGGGCCGTAGACGCCCAGGAACCGGCGGCCGGGCCGGTGCCAGCGGGCGACCAGCTCCGGGGGGCAGGCCTGGCCGGCCACCAGCAGGAACCGCAGGCCGGGCAGGTCGTCCTCGAGGGTGGCCAGCACGCTCGGCACGCAGCACATGGCCGAGACCCGTCGGCTGGTGAGGAACGCGTGCAGGTCCCGGCCCTGCAGGCCCGCCCCGGCGGGCTTGGGCACCAGGGTGGCGCCGCGGACCCACGGAACCCAGATCTCCTCGACGGAGAAGTCGAACGCGATCGACAGCGCCTGGTAGACGCGGTCCCGCGGCCGGATCCCGTACACCTCGGCGGCGACCTTGACGAAGTTGCAGATGCTGGCGTGGTCGACGGCCACCCCGTGGGGCCGCCCGTCGGCGACGGCCGGGTAGATGAGGAAGGCGAGCTGGTCGTCCAGGACCCCCCGCTCGGCGTCGATGAGCCGGCGCGAGTTCTGCTCGTCGATCAGCGGAGCCGCCTGGTCGAGGAACACCAGCTCGGCGCCGGCCGCGGTGAGCAGGTCGATCCGCCCGACCCGGTCGGCCACCGGCGACATCGACAGCACCGTGCGCACCCGGGCGTCCTCGACGATGTAGGCCATCCGGTCCGGCGCGAAGCTGACGTCCAGCGGCACGTACGCGGCGCCGATCTTCAGCACGGCCAGCATCGCCACGTAGGAGTCGGTGGGGCGTTCGAACAGCAGAGCGATCCGGTCGCCTGCGCCCGCGCCGTGCAGGCGCAGGTAGCGGGCCAGCCGGTTGGCCCGGGCGT
The DNA here is from genome assembly GCF_019396355.1 of Pseudonocardia nigra. Lineage (GTDB taxonomy): Bacteria > Actinomycetota > Actinomycetes > Mycobacteriales > Pseudonocardiaceae > Pseudonocardia > Pseudonocardia nigra. The sequence goes on along the minus strand of NZ_JAHKRK010000029.1, from coordinate 45,760 downwards.
CCAGCTCGTCGTAGGTCAGCGACAGCTCGTCGGAGTCCACCGCGAGCTGGCCGGCGCGGCCATAGGTCCGAACCCAGTCACAGCTCTCCTCGAACAGGTGGTCCAGGCGCTCGTCCTGGCGCACCCGCCGGCCCTGAGCCTCGTGCTGGTCGACGAGGACCAGCTCGGAGAGCGGCACGGGCGGTGCGTCGAGCTGCAGGGTGCTCATCACGTACTCCCGTTCAGGCTGCCCGGGGGACATCGCTCAGCTCGTCCGAGCCGAGCACGTCCTCGCCGTAGAGGTCGTGCAGCCAGTTGGTCTGATAGACGGTGTCGAGGTAGCGCTCGCCGAGGTCGGGGGCGATGGCCACCGTGGTGAGGTCGCGGGAGTCGTGCCGGGCCAGCCAGCTCATCGCGCCGCTGACGACCGTGCCCGTGGAGCCGCCGAACAGGAACCCGCGCCGGGCCATGCGGTGGCAGGTCCGGATGGTGTCCGGCTCCTCGACGCGCACCACCTCGTCGACGTAGGACTCGTCCAGCAGCGGCGGGCGGACGTTCATGCCCAGCCCGGGGATCATCCGGCGCGCCGGCGGGCCGCCGAAGCTCACCGAGCCGACGGTGTCGACGGCGACGATCCGCACCGACGGGTGCCACTCGCGGAAGTAGCGGGCGCAGCCCATCAGGGTGCCGGTGGTGCCGGCCCCGACGAACAGCACGTCCAGCCCGGGGAACTGGCGCGCGATGGCCGGCGCCGTCGTGCCGTAGTGCGCCTTCCAGTTGCCCGGGTTGGAGTACTGGTTGAGCCACACGTACCGGTCGTCGGAGGCAGACAGCGCACGCACGTACTCGATCCGCGCGGCGAGGAAGCCGCCGACCGGGTCGGGCTCGGTCACCGTGTGCACCGTGCTGCCGAGCGCCTCCATGAGCCGCCGGGTCGCGAGGTTGCAGCGGGGGTCGGTGACGCACAGGAAGCCGTAGCCCTTGCTCGCCGCGATCATGCTCAGCGCCACGCCCAGGTTCCCCGACGAGGACTCGACCAGGATCGAGCCCGGCCGCAGGAGACCGTCGCGCTCGGCGGCCTCGACCATCTCGGACGCGGCCTTCAGCTTGACGGAGCCCGCGAAGTTGAAGCCCTCGCACTTCAGGAACAGCGGGTGCCCGAAGATCGGCAACAGGTCGACGTAGAGATCGTCCTCGTTGAAGTCCTGGGGGACCGAGATCACCGGCATGATGACTCCCTCATCAGCAGCAGACCCGGCTGCCGCCCTCCCGTTCGATTGCTTAGAGAGTGCGGCGGGACATGGCGCGGAACGATGGTGTGCACACCCGGACGGGAGCGGAGAACACCCGCATCCGAGGGCGTTCTCCCCCGCGGGCACGTCGGGTTTCCCCTACCGGGTTCGCCCCTCGGCGCCGGGCCCGGGGCGTGGATTCCGACGGGGTGTCTGCTCCGGGTCGATCCACTTCGGTGGGATGAACTCCGGCCGTCCGTCCGCGATCCGCACGATCCACCCGGAATGATGGATCAACCGGTGGTGCATTCTGCACAACATCACCAGGTTGTCCAGCTCGGTGTGCCCGTCGTGCTCCCATTCGAGGACGTGGTGAATTTCGCACCATGACGGGTTCGGTCACAGCCCGGGTGCGCGCATCCCCGGTCCCGGGCGGTCACTGCCCGCCGGAGTCCGTCCGGAATGGTGCGGGTGGACCGTCCCACGTCGAGCGGCTGCCCGGCGCCGTTCAGCACGATCGGGATCACGCCGGCGTCGCAGGCGAGCATCCGCAGCGATTCGGGGGTGAGGGTGCCGCCGAAGTCGAGCATCGCCGACCGGGCGCGGTCTTCGAGGTCCTCGAGGCGGATGAGCACGTTGAGGTGCGGCCGACGGCCACCGGTGTCGGGGACGTCGCCGTGGTCGAGGACGTAGCCGCAGATGTCCGCGAGTGCGTCGGCCTGCCGCCGCTCCGCACCCCGGCGGTCGTCCTTGTCGAGGGGCTTGGATTTCGCGTCGAGGAGGGTGGCGATGGTGTCGAACATGGCCGCGTCCTCGAACACGCCTTTGAGTTCGCCGCCGGGTCGGTCGCGGAACCGCCGGACCTGCAGGGTGTTGACCGGCACGTGCGGGCGGTCGTCGGGTTCGGGGCCGTCCTGGTCGAGTCGGTCGATCAGGTCCTTGCCGTAGGTGCGCAGTTGGGCGGGGGTGTAGTCGGCGGCGCGGGCGGCGAGTTCTTCCTCGACGCCGGCCCGCTGGTCCTCGCTGAGTCGGCCGGCGGCGGGGGTGGCGAGCAGGGTGATGATCACGTCGACGTGGCGCAGGCTCGCCTGCCCGGCCGCGAACGCCTTCCCGATGGCGGGAAGCTTCGCCTCGAGCACGGTGCCGTCCAGCTCGACCCGCTCACAGGTGTGTTCGGCGGCCGTCACGCGGCGGCGGGCCTCGAACCACTCCCAGCCCAGCAGGTCGGCCAGCGCACCTTCGGGCTTCTTGTAGCCGCGCTCGGCGAACGTCCCCCGCCGCTGCAACGTCGCCACGGTCGAGACGGCCAGATGATCCAGTCGTCGGGAAAGACCCTCAGCGAGCGTGAGCACCGACAACAACTCGCCATCGGTGGCCATCGACGATTCCGCGGCCGCACACAGTTCGTCGACCGCCGCCTGCAGGTGGCGGTACGCGGTGGCGGCCGGGCTGTCGGACATGCCCCCGAGTTTACTCGAACATGTTTTCGAGCAACGGGTCTATTCGAGTGAATGCGAGATTTGCAATAGTGAATGGATCATGGAGACTATCATTGTTTGCGCGAGCAAGTCTTCGGTCGGTTTGGGCAAACTACTGATGACGTGGCCGCCTTGCGAGATACTCGTCATGCCTCCCGGGCCCAGGCACATGATCCTCCTGCCCGGTCCCATAAGGGACTATCCTGTGGTTGCTTGAAACAGGACCACAGCCAGTTGAGCCGCTACTTTGCAGTGACTCTCGTCGGATCCGCGGTGCCCCCAAGTCGGGTACGGCTGCCAACCCAGCCACACCATTCGCTGTTGACCCAACCCAGCCCCCAGCCCAACCGGACCTGGCCGCACACACCGGCTGAAGCCCGCACCCACACCGGCTGAAGCCCGCACACACCGACTGGCGTCGGCACACACCGCCGACCCTGTGTGCCGCCTACAGACGGTGTGTGCCGTCGTTCAGGCCGACCCCGGCGAGCAGCTGTTCGCACGTCTGCACCAGCGCCCCGGCCACGACCCGGACGTCGTTCGTCGACATCGGGTGCGCCGCCCGCCGCTGCCAGCGGGCCAGCTCCTCGGCGGCCGCGCGGGCGACCTCCTCCTGCCCCGCGTCGGGGGCGAGCGCGAGACGAACCCGGGCCTGCGTCCCGTCGGCCCCCAGCAGCCGCTCGGCCGGTCGCCGATCCGCGTCGGGCAGCTCCAGCTCGTCGGCCCGCAGCGCGTCGACCAGGTCGATCTCGGTGAGCTCGTGGGTGCCGCCCCGGATCCGGTCGAGCTGGTAGCGCAGACCGGCGTCGTCGCCTCCCGGCGGGTGGGCACGGACGAGCGCCTCCAGCGCGAGCAGCGCCGAACGGGCCTTCAGGGCGTCGGCTCGCCGGAGGAACGCCGCCTCGATGATCTCGCGCAGCCCGGACATCGGCACCACGACATGGCAGAGGCGGCGGACCTCGGGCCGCGCCCCGTACTCCGCGGCCCCGAGATCACCGGCAGGCTCGGCGTGGAAGGCCAGCACGCCGATCGCGCGCGCCGGACGATGGGGGGAAGGCCCGTCGAGCAGGGCGGAGAACACCGCCGCATCGCCGGGGTGGCCGGGGCGCATCAGCAGCACGAGGGCGTCGGCGGCCGGGGTGGCCGGCGTGCCGAGCTCGAACACGGCGGTCGACGCCGCGGGCCCGTCGGCGGTGAGCGCTTCCACCAGCGTCGAGGCGCCCGACCCCGCGGCACCGAGCACCGCCACCCGCAACGGTCCGTCGAGCCGCTCCGCGATGCCGCGCACCACCCCGGCCGATGCCGTCCCGTGGTAGAGCTCGCGGGCGGTGCCGACGGTGCTGCGCACCCGGTCGAGCAGGGCGGTCGACGCGACCGCCGGGGCCCGGGTCGGCTCGGGCTCCGGCAGCGGGGCCCAGCCCTGCACGGTGGTGCCCGCGCCCCGCGCGGAGCGGATCTCGATCCGGCCACCGACCGCGGCCATCCGCGCCGTCACGTTGCGGAGGCCACGACCGGCAGTCGCGGAGGAGGCCGCCTGGCCCCAGCCCGGGCCCTCGTCGTGCACGGTGAAGTGCAGCCTGCCGTCGCCTGCCACGAGACGCACCTGGATCGCCGCCCCGGGCGCGTGCTTGCGGGCGTTGTTGACCGCCTCGAGGCAGCAGAAGTAGACGGCGGCCTCGACGTCGGACGGGAACCGGGCGCCCTCGGCCAGGTCGCCCGCCTCGAGCTCGACGGGCGGGTGGCCGCAGGCGAGCTCCGTGCCCAGCGCCGTGACCAGGCCTGCCTCGGTCAGCAGCGGGGACGACACCCCGGCCGCGGTCTCGGCCAGCATCGACTCCGTCGTGTCGATCTGGCCGGCGATCGCGTCCAGCCGGTCGGCGGCCTGGTCGAGCTGGGCCGTCGACACCTGGTGCTCCACCAGGCCGAGCATCAGCCGCAGTGAGACCAGGTGGTGCTGGGCGCCGTCATGCAGGTCCCGCTCGATGCGCCGGCGCTCCCCGTCCATCTCGGCGACGACCGCGCGGCGGGACACCGCGATCGCGTTCGCGTGGGCCAGCACGGCCCGCAGCTGGCGTTCCAGCTCGATGCCGGTCCGGCTGGCCTGGAGCACGGCGCCCAGGCTGTCGGCGATCTCCTCCAGCAGGCGCTGGCGCTGGACGTGCACGCCGGCCACCGCGGCGCGGTCGACCGCGACGGTGCCGATCCGCTCCGGGCCGTAGCGGACCGGCACCTCCACGAGCGCGTCCGGCGCCTGGACGCCCGGCTCGCTCCAGGTATAGGTGCGGTCGCGCAGGCCGGGCCGCACCACCGTCAACCGGGCGGTGGTGGCGCCCAGCCCGCGGCCGACGGCCTCGGCGACCCCGGCCAGGTCGGGGGCGTCGGTGGCGGTGGCCCGCGAGAGCGCGGCGATCCGGGCGAGCACGCTGTACGGGGTGGGCCGGGTGCCGTAGAGCAGCCGGTCGACCAGCTGTTCCGTGCGCACGTGGACGGGCAGGAGCACCGCCGCCGCCAGCACCGTCGCCAGGACCGCAGCGACGAGTGCGTCGCTGCCGAGCGCGAACTCGACGACCGCACGGACCACGATGTAGCCGCCGCCGACCAGTGCCGCGACGAGCGCCGCCACCAGGCCTCGGCTGAAGTGCCGCTCGGCCGTCCACAGCCCGCCGGAGCGCATCGCGACGAGCGCTCCGGCGGCGATCGCGACGCAGGCCAGCCGGGCGAACCAGAACAGCAGCGCGGTCGGTTCCGCATGGCCTGCCGGGCCGGCCTGGGCCGTCGGGTCGACGAGCAGCAGGCCGGTCCAGCCGATCGACCACAGCAGCAGCGTGATCAGCGCGAGCACGATCGCGACCGCGATCGCCGCCACGAGCACGCTGAACAGGAAGCGGGCCCGGGTGCGCTCGGCCGCGGTGGGGCCGCGGCGGATCCGGCGCGGCAGCGCCGTCAGTCCCACGAGGGGGACAAGGAACCCGAAGAAGAGCACGCAGCTCACGGTGTGCGGCAGCAGCGCGGTGCCGAACCCCACCAGCAGCAGGCTGCCGACGCCGGCCCCGACCACGGCGGACCGGGCGACCCCGGCGTCGGGGCGGATGTCGCGGCCCGACGGGAACACCAGCAGCGCGACGACGTAGGCCGCGCAGGCGACGCCGTGCAGCAGCACCTGGTGCAGCCCACCGAGCGTCAGGCCGGTCGCCGACTGCACGGCCACCGCGGCGGCATGGGCCTGCAGGTTGAAGGCCCCGGCCGAACCGATCATGGCGAGCACCAGCAACCGCAGCGACCAACTCCGCGCCCGGACGGCCGGCAGCGCGAGCGCGACGGCGAGGGTGAGGAGGCTGAACCCGTAGTCGAGGACCGCCTGGCCGACCGGCTCGCTGCGCGGCACCGCGTCCAGCACGCCCCTCGCCCAGCGGCTGCCGCCGTCGGCCGCGGCGGCGAGGGACGCGGTGACGGCGGGGGCGTGGGCCGCCACCGCGACCACTGCGCCGACGGTCAGCCATGTGAGCGACAGCGCGGCGCAGGCCGCCAGCAGCACCGCATAGCCGACGGTCCCGAGCCGAAGATCCCACCGCCCGGCCACCACTGCGCCCGTGGGCGCGGCCGGGCCCGCGGCGGCGCCCTCCGCGACGCCGCTGCTCACGACGCGCCCGACGACGTGCGCACGGTGCTCGGCACCAGGGGCTCGAGCTGGTCGGGCAGCCAGGCGTGCAGCTGGAGCGCAGTGTCCACGGCGCCGCCCTCGGCGCCCCTCAGGACCAGGCTCCCGCCGAGGGTGGCCAGGCGCTCGGCGTCCTCGACGAGCGCCGCGCGCAGGTCATCGACCCCGACCGTGGGGGTCGGGTCGTCGATCAGCACGCTCACCCGGCCGTCGGCCCGCGCGAGGTGCACGGTCAGCTCACGCTCCGCCTGTCGGCCGGCGAGCTCGTGCATCGCCGAGGCAGCCACGTAGTAGAGCCCGGACTCGATCTCCCACGCCAGCCGGCCGTCCAGGCCCCCGGTCAGCCGCACCGGGCGGGGCAGGTCCGCGGCCACCTCGTCGAGCGCGCCGACCGGGCCCTGGTCCCGCAGCACCGCCGGGTACACCCCGCGCGCGATCGTGCGGAACCGGTCGAGCAGCTCGTCGAGCCCGACCCGGGCGCGCGCCAATGCCGTCAGGGCGCCCTCCGGGCGGGTGTCGAGGTCGGACCGCGCCGTGGCCACCTCGGCGCGCAGCACGGCCAGCCGGTCGCCGGTGACGTGCGCGAGCTCCCCGGCGAGGCGCCTGCGCTCCACGTCCCGGGCGATGGCGAGCCGCTGCCGGGAGGCCTGCAGCTCGCCGGCGAGGTCGTCGGCGAGCCGCACCCGCTCGGCCAGCTCGGCGTTCAGCGCGACGCCGCGCAGCAGCAGCCCGGCGCCGTTCGCGACGTCCCCCACGAGCAGCTGGTCGGCCGGCGTGACGGGGGCGCCGCGCTTCCCGATCGTGAGCGCGGCGCGCAGCACCGTGCCCTCGAGCACCGGGACGACGTGATCGGTGTCCGGGTGGGTGAGCAGCACCGCGAGGTTCGGCACGGTCTCGGGTTCGGCGGGCCCGGCGGGATCGACCGGCGGGTGCACCGCGGCTCGGACGAGGCGGTCCCCCACCGCGAGCCACACCGCGGCGCGCGTGGCGCCGGTGCCGTCGGCCAGCACCTGGGCGAGCCCGGGCAGGGCCTGCTCCAGGGAGCCCGCCCGGATCCGCGCGGCGGCCTCCGCCAGCGCCGAGTACGGCGTCACCACGCGGTGGTCGGCCAGCCGCTGGACGATCCGGTCGATCCGGGGCAGGGCGGGGCCGAGCCCAACCGCGGCGACGGCGACGGCCACGAACGGCAGCAGCACGGCCGGCTGCCCCGGCCCGAACACCGCGGAACCGCCGTCGACCACGACGACGAGTACCGCCGCCACGCCGCAGGCGACGAGCAGTGTCCGCAGCAGACCCGCCACGCTGGTCCGGTTCATCACGCACCACCGGTCGTCGTGGCCCGGCCGGATCCGGGTCCTGCGGGAACGCTAGAGGCCGCGCCCGCCGCGGCCAAGCCTCGTGCGCGGCTCGCTCCCGCAAGCTCCGCTCAGTCGCCGTCGCGCTGGGAGCGCAGGTACGTCAGCACCGCGAGGACCCTCCGGTGGTGCTCCGCGGTGTCCGCGTGCAGGTTCAGCTTCCCGAAGATGCTCGCGATGTGCTTCTCGACGGCCTTGGGCGTGACGAACAGCTGCGCGGCGATGCCGTTGTTGGACCGGCCCTCGGCCATCAGCCGCAGCACGTCCGACTCGCGCTCCGACAGCGTCGCGATGACGCCCTTCTTGTCGCCGCGGGGCCGCTCCACCAGGCGCTTTGCCAGCACCGGCTCGATGACGATCTCACCGGACTCGATCCGCGTGAGCGTGTCGGTGAGGACGTCGACGCTGCCGACCTTCTCCTTCAGCCGGTAGCCGATCGCCTCGGTGCCGATCTGCAGGATGCGCATGAGGTAGTGCGACTCCGCGTAGTGCGACAGGAACAGCAGCCCCATGCCGGGGTGCAGGGCCCGCAGCCGCTCCGCCGTGACCAGCCCGCCGTCGGGCTCGGGCGGCATCCGGATGTCCAGGATCGCGACGTCGGCCGGCCGCGTCGACAGGAGGTCGACCAGCGCGTCCCCGTCGGCCGTGCTGCCGACGACCTCGTGGCCGGCCGCCTGCAGCAGCATCAGCAGCCCCTCGCGGAACAGGGCACCGTCCTCGGCAAGTGCTACTCGCACGGGATCCTCGCTGTGATCGTGCCGGTGTGCGGCCCGCCGGTGACGTCGATCGTCCCACCCAGGCACGAGAGCTGGTCGAGCATCGCCTCGGCGTGCCGCACGTCCACCCCGCGGACGTCGACGACCAGCACCTCGCCGTCCCGGCGCACCACGACGTCGACGGGAGGCCCCCCGGGACCGATGGCCGCGAGGCAGTCGGCGAGGGCGAAGTAGGCGGCGCCCTCCGCGGCCGGGCCGAACCGGTCGGCCGGGGCGTGGACCCGCATCGGGCTGCCGATCCGGTCGGCCACCTCGCCCAGTGCCGGGCCGAGCCCGGCCTCGTCCAGCAGCGGCGGATAGATCTGGCCCGCCACGTCGCGCAGCTCCTGGAGGACGGCGTGCAACTCGTCCTGCAGGCCGTCGATGGCGCCGTGCAGGTCGGGGTCGGCGTCGAGCACGCGGTGCCGGAACAGTCCGAGCTGCAGAGCGAGCGCCGAGATCCGCAGCGCGGCCCCGTCGTGCAGCTGCCGCTCGAGGCGACGGCGCCGCTGCCACTGGCCACGTCCCCAGCGGCGAGCGCGGGACAGCTCGTCGGTGCCCTGCCCGGGGCCGGCGCGGGGGGCGGCACAGTGCGCGGGCTCGAGCGTCATCGTCGTATCGTCCGGCGCCGCGGATCTGCGAACTATGGGGTGAACCCTACCTTCGCTGGGGGCCTCCCCCGTAACACATCCCGATCCGCCGCCGAGCGATGCATCATCTCCTCGCGACCCACATCCCGGGCCGACCGGCGCATGATGTGAGGTCACTCAGACGAGGTCAGGAGGCGTCGTGGGCTACTACCTCGGGGTGGACCTCGGCACGACGTTCGTCGCCGCCGCGATCGCGAACGACTCGCGCGTCGAGATGTTCACCCTCGGCGACCGCACCGTGGTCACGCCCGCCGTGGTGTACCTGCGGGAGGACGGTGCGCTCGTCTCCGGGGACGCGGCCGGCCGCCGCGCGGTGACCCGGCCGGACCGGATCGGCCGGGAGTTCAAGCGCCGGCTCGGCGACCCGACACCCGTCATGCTCGGCGGCACGCCGTACACGGTGACGGCCCTGCTCGGGAGCCAGCTGCACGACGTCCTCACGCGGGTCACCGAGACCGAGGGGGCCAAACCGGACCGGGTCGTGCTCACCCACCCGGCGAACTGGGGGCCGTTCCGGCGGGAGCTGTTCGACGAGGTCCCGCAGATCGCGGGCCTGACCGGCGCGCAGACCGTCACGGAGCCGGAGGCCGCGGCTGCGCACTACGCCGCGTCCCGGCAGCTCGCCGACGGCGAGGTCATCGCGGTGTACGACCTGGGCGGGGGCACGTTCGACGCCACGGTGCTGCGCAAGCACCCGGGCGGGATCGAGATCCTCGGCGAGCCGGAGGGCGTCGAGCGGCTCGGGGGCATCGACTTCGACGAGGCCATCCTGTCCTTCGTCAACTACTCGGCGGGCGGGGCACTGAGCGAGCTCGACATGGGCGACCCGCAGACCGCGATCGCGATCGCCCGGCTGCGTCAGGACTGCGTGCTGGCCAAGGAGGCGCTCTCGGTCGACACCGAGACCACCATCCCGGTGTTCCTGCCCCACCGCCACTTCGACGTCCGGCTGACCCGCAGCGACTTCGAGGAGATGATCCGGGCACCCATCGAGTCGACGATCGGCACGTTGACCAGGGCGTTGCGCTCCGCCCAGGTCGACCCCGGCCGGCTCTCGGCCGTGCTGCTGGTCGGGGGTTCCTCACGCATCCCGCTGGTCTCGCGGATGATCTCCGAGGAGCTGGGCCGGCCCACCGTGGTCGACGCCCACCCCAAGTACGCCGTCGCGCTCGGCGCGGCCACCCTCGCCCAGGCCGGAGCCCCTGCGACCGACAGCGGACCTGCACAAGCCGCGTGGACGCCCACGCCCGTCGCGACCGGCCCGGCACCACACGGAAGCGACACCGGGAGGACGGCGCCGGGACGACCGGAGATGCCCGCGCCCGCTCCTGACAGCCCGCACGGCCCTCGCGTCCCGGCGGGGCAGGCCGCCGCGCCGGGCCCACCGCCGGCCGCGCTCCCGGGCGGGCCGCCGGACGGTTCCCCGGGCGGTGGCCCTGAGCGGAGCGGATCGCGAGTGCTCGCCGCGGCGGCCGCAGTGGTCGTCCTGCTCGCGTTGGTCGGCACCGGCGGCTACGTCGCGCTTCAGCAGTTCGGGTCGGGCGCCGCGCAGGTCACGGTGCCACCGTCGGCGACGACGCCCGTCGCGACCGCGCCCGCCACCGTCGCGCCCGAGCCGACGCGGGCCCCGGTGGCCGCGAGCGTGCCGATCCCGTCCATCGGTCCGACCATCCCCGTCAACCCGACGTCGGGCTTCGTCGTCGTGGCGCCCGGCGGCCGCCAGGCCTACGTCGCCAACCGCACCGCGGGCGTGGTGACCGTGGTCGACACGGCCGTGAACCGGGTGACCGCCACGATCCCGGTCCCGGCCGGTCCGCCGCAGTTCCTGTCGTTCTCCCCCGACGGCCGCACGATCTACGTCAGCATCTGGAACGACGCCCGCACCATCGCGGCCGTCGGCGTGATCGACACGACGACGAACGCGATCGTCGCGACGATCCCGGTGCGCACCCGGCCGTTCCTCGGCGCCGTCACCCACGACGGCCGGCAGCTGTACGTGCCGAACCACGATTCGGGGAGCATCTCGGTGATCGACACCTCGACCCACGAGGTCACGAGCGAGATCCAGGTGGCGCCCAACCCGCACTGGATCGAGTTCACTCCGGACGGCACGCGCGCCTACATGGCCAACCACGAGTCGAACGTCATCTCCGTGCTCGACACCGCCGACAACACGATCCTGGCCGAGATCCCCGTGCAGACGAGCCCGCACAGCGTCGCCGTGCACCCCACCCGGCCGCTCGTCGCGAACGTGAACTACGACGCCGCGTCGGTCACGATGATCGACACGAACACCAACCAGGTCGTGGCCACCATCCCGGTCGGCGCGAACCCGCAGGACATCACCTGGGCCGCGGACGGCCGGTTCGCCTACACCGCCAACGTCAACGACCTCAGCGTGTCGGTGATCAGCGCCGACACCATGTCCGTGACCGCGACGATCCCGACCGGCAACTCGCCGACGTCGGTGGCCGTCCTCCCGGACGGCTCGCTGGGTTACGTCAGCAACCTCGCGGACGGGACGCTGACGGTGCTGAACCTGGCGGGCTAGCAGAGTTCGCGGGGGCAGGCCCTACCTGCATCGGCGGGTTCGCCCTGGTGGATGTAGGGACAGCGGAATCGTCGCAGCCGGGTGGTCCGGCGGATCCTTCAACGGTCAGCGCATCAGCCGACCCGGAAGGAGACGACGATGAACGCCACGACCGCCGCCCCCCCTCACCCACCGCGACCGCGCCGTTCTCCGTGCCGTCGCCGCCGGCCGGTGCCGGATCGCCGGCCCCACGGGCGAGGTCCTGGTCGTCGACGGCCTCTGCTTCAGCGACCAGTTCGCCGGCTCGCGACTGACGGCCGCCGGTCTGATCGCGATCGACGCGCAGCCGGGACCTGCCCATCTCACCGCGTCCGGCCGGGCGCTGCTCGCGGCGGCGTGACGCCATGACCACCGCAGCCACCATCACCTCGCACGCCCTCACCGCCCACGACCGCTGCGACCGTTGCGGGGCGGCGGCGAAGGTCCGGGCGTCGCTGCCGACCGGCGGCGAGCTGCTCTTCTGTGGCCACCACGCCCGCGAGCACAGCGCCGCGCTGCGTGCCATCGGCGCCGGCCTGAGCCTCAGTCCACCGGGCCCGTGAGCTCCAGCCGGTAGCCGTGCCCCCGCAGCGTGACGATCTCGGGAACCCGGGCGCCGGAGGCCGCGGCGATCTCCCCGATCTTTCGGCGGAGCGCCGCGACGTGCACGTCGAGTGTCTTAGTGGAGCCGAACCAGTGCTCGTCCCACACCTCGGCCATGAGCGTCTCGCGGCTGAGCGCCACCCCGGGTTGCGCGGCGAGGCGGGCCAGCAGGTCGAACTCCTTCGCCCGCAGGCGCAGTTCCGTTCCGGCGACGGTGACCCGGCGCCGTGGCACGTCGACGACGAGATCGCCGATGGGCCGGACCGGTGGCACGGTCGCCGTGGCCTCGTTCCGGCGGAGGTGCGCGCGGATCCGGGCGTGCAGCTCACCCAGCCGGACGGGCTTGACCAGGTAGTCGTCGGCTCCCGCCTCGAGCCCCACCACCACGTCCATCTCCGCACCGCGCGCCGTCAGCATGACGAGGACACAGCCGGGTTGGGCGCGCCGCAGCTGTCGGCAGACCTCCACCCCGTCGAGATCGGGCAGCCCGAGGTCCAGCAGGACGAGGTCGACGGCGCCGGCCGCGGCCCGCGCGAGCCCGCTCGCCCCCGTTCGCTCCCACATCACCTCGTGCGCATGGCTGCGCAGGCTCGACGTCAGGACCTCCCCGATCGTCGAGTCGTCCTCGATGAGCAGGATCCGGCTGGACACGGACGTCCGCGCGGCCGACGGGGTCAGCGCGGCTCGGGCGCGCTCAGGCGGTGAGCCCGAACTTGCGGAACAGCTTGCGGATCGCGCCGCCCTCGGCGCGGAACTCGGCGCAGCTCTCGGCACCACAGACACCGCAGTCGCTGCCGGGACGGTAGTGCTCGTGCGCCTCCCGGGCGTGGCCACAGGCGCACGGCTCGACGACGGTGGGCCGCACCGGCTGGGCGGGCGGCGTGGACGGGGTGGACGGCGCCGCGGGCTCGCCCGCGCGCTGGGTGGGGATCGACGTCCCGAGGTCCGGGAGCGCGGGCATACCGGTGGGCGGGGTGAGAAGGGAGGAACCGGACTGCCGCGGACGGCGGCGCGGCAGGCCGTCCGGATGCATCGGTGCCGTGTCGCCCATGTGGGTTCCTGCCCTTCGTCCTTCGTGGCTATCAGGAGCCGTTGTCCACAGTATGCGGTCGCCGGAGCGATCAAACCATCACCAACTTTGGTGATGCCAGGGAGGTTGCGCGACGTTCCGTCACCGGTTCAGTGGAGCGTTGAACGGTGCGGTCGCGGCGGGGACGGTCACGGTGGCGACCATGCCGCGCGGATCGTCGACCGTCCGCAGATCGAGGGTTCCGCCCTCGCGTTCGATGAGCTGCCGGCTGATGTGCAGTCCGAGCCCGGAACCGCCCGCAGCGGCGTCCCGGACGCCCCGACGCATCAGGGAGTCGCCCGCTCCGGCGGGCAGCCCGGGGCCCTCGTCCCGCACCTCCACCACCACCTCGTCGGCACGGCGGCACGCGCGGATGACCACGGCGGCACCGGGCGCGTGGCGCTCGCAGTTGGCGATGAGGTTCGTGACGACCTGCGCGAGCACCGCGGAGTCCCCACAGGCCTGCAGGCCCGGCTCGATCTCGAGACCGATCGGCGTGCCGGCCGCGCGCCGCAGCGTGGCGAGCCCGCTCAGCACCGGCTCCACGTCGTACCGGACCCGGACGGCTGCGGGGCCGCCCAGGTCGGCGACCTCGGGCGTGCCGCCGTCCAAGATCGTGTGCAGCCGCCCGAGCTCGGCCAACACGGCCTGCTTGAGCCGGTCCTGCTCCTCCCCTGCGGCACTGGAGCTGAGCAGGTGGGTGATGCCGGCGAGGCCGGCCAGCCCGTTGCGCAGCTCGTGGTCGCGTTCGGCCGCGATCTCCGCCGCGCGCTCCATGTGGAGCGCCGCGTTCGCGAGCTCCTCCTGCTGCTGGAACTGCTCGGAGTGCAAGGCGGCGACGCTGCGCGTGACCAGCTGCGCGAGGCCGGTGACCACCACGACGAGGCCGAGCAGCCGCAACCCGGCGAACAGCAGGTCCCCCGGCAAGTGCCCCCCGTTCACCAGGACGCGGTGGAGCTGCGCGGCCGCGAGCACGACCAGGCCGAGGCCGACCCGCCAGCGCGGGCCGGAGCGGCGCCCGTACCCCTCGACCACGGCAGCGGCGGCGAGACCGGTCCATCCGATCAGGACGGCAACGGTGGCGATCGGACCCTCGAGCACCGCACGCATGAACGCGGGGGCCACGAAGTGGGCGGCCAGCGCGAGCCAGGCGATGGCGGCCCCGGCGGCGGCGATCGCCCACGTGCCACCGGTACCGACCCGCGGAGGTGGCCGGATGGCGGCGACGAGCATGCCGATCATCAGGAGATAGGCGACCAGTCGGGCCGAGCTGACGGACAGGTCCGGCGACGCCGTCACGGAGACCGTGAGGGGCAGGACGACGACGGCGTAGAGCGCGAGGGCGGCGGCGATCCACCGCGGGCGCGGGTCGTTCGTGAGGCGGGCCGCGAAGCCGCCGAGGGCTGCCGCACCGGCGGCGACGATGGCGGCCAGGAGGGTGAGCACCTGCCCGGTGACCGGCTGCGGCAGGGCGCCCCCGACGTCCGCCGCGCCGCTCAGCCCGCCGACGACGACGCACGCGGCGCCGACGATGACGGTGTCGGTGAACAGGCGCGTCGGCGGCCGACCGGGCAGCCGCAGACGGCCGCGGACCTGGTCGCGCACGGGAGCCCTCCCCTCGGACGAGGCTCCCCGCAGCCCGCTGACGTCATTCGGTAGTACTGCCACCCTGAACGACCGCGGGGAGCGCCGTCAATCGGCAGCGGTATGTCCGCTTGGTCACGAGCCGTGGGCCCGCCGATACAGCGCGACGGCCTCGAGCTGCGACCCGACCTCGAGCTTGGTGAGGATCGCCCGGATCTGCGTGCGCACCGTCGACAGCGACACGACGAATTGGTCGGCCACCGCCTGTGCCCGCTTGCCGCGCGCGAGCTCGGCGAGCACCTCGCGTTCGCGCTGGGTGAGCCGGCCCATCTTGGTGGCGAGCTCGCGGTGGCGCGCGGTGCGCTCCTCGTACAGGTCGATGAGCTCCGCCCGGCGGTTCGGGGGCATCACCGTGCCGCCGCCCAAGGCCGCGCGCACCGCAGCGAGCAGAGCCGGGAACGGCGCGTGCTTGGGCACCCAGGCCAGTGTGCCGGCCGCCAGCGCTCCCCCGATCCGGGTGCGGTCCGAGCTTCCCGAGAGCACCAGCACCCGCCAGCCGGAGTCGAGGAGCGGGCCGACGAGATGGGTGCCGTCCACGCGCGTGCCGTTCGGGTCGCGGCCGAGGTCGAGGTCCAGCAGCGCGATGCCCGGGGGGAACGCGGCGGCCTCGGCGAGGATCCCGGCCACGCTGCGCGCCGCACACCAGCCGGCCGATATCCCTTCGGCCCGCAGGCTGTGCATCAGTGAGGTGGCGACCAGCTCGTGGTCGTCGACGACGGCTTCCGGCGAACGGCGGAGCAGAGGGCGGGACCGTCCCCGTCCTGGTCGGGTGCGCACCGGCCCCGTAGCACCGGTGCAGAGTCGCGTACCCACGAGTGTGGCCGGTAACCCTCCGAAGTGGAGGCCAGGGCACCCGTTGCACCGAGCGGGTGCACGGCGACACGCGCTCGATGGCGTCGTCAGGATTGGGTATGTGAACCGTCAACGACTGACAGCGTCACCCTGGCTGAGACAGGATCGAACGGACGGCGGGTGGGGAGGGAGGGAGGGAGGGAGGGAGGGAGGGGCCTCGCCCGCCGTTGCTCAGGGGTGGTAGATGCGGCGCCGGCCGCCTGCCTGGTCGGCGAGCATCCGCAGGCCGCTGAGCAGCCCACCCAGCAGGTCGCCCTCCTTGAACGAGGCGACCATGCTCATGACGGCGAGCTTGGCGCCGCGGTCGGGCAGCCGGAGGCGGGCCTCCGAGCCGGTGACGACCTCGACGACACGCTGGCCGGGGCTCACCGCCACCAGCACGGCCTCGCTCGCACCCTCGAGCTCGCCGTGCAGCTCGGCGCTGCGCGCGCCGGTGTCCGCCCCGAGGTCACCGAGGTAGACGCTGAAGCGCAGACCGGTCTCCCGGCTCGCGAGCGTGAGTGCCTCGTCGAGGCGCGTGAGCTGGACCGGCGTGAACGGCTCGTCGGCCGGGGACGGCTCGACGAAGTCCTCGGCGACCGACACGCGGCCGGAGGCGGTGTAGACCGAACCCTCGGGCAGGTTCTCGCTGCCCGGGATCTCCACGGCCGTGCCGGTGCCCCCGTGGTCCATCGTGCCGCCGGGATGGGTCTTCTCACCAGCTGCCACGGGCACCTCCTCGCTCACCGGTCACCGCGTGACCCTCGACCGCGGGCAGCTGCGCGCCCTCCGGGTTGGCCGTCCACCACAGCGGTTCGAACGGCCACGGCTGGCCCACCCGGTACCGCGGACGGCGCGCGAGCCGCGGCGCGACGACCAGCAGCGCGATGAGCAGATACAACCCCACCGACGGCACCACGAAGTAGAGGATCGTCTCCAGCACGCTCACGGGCTAGAAGGTAGTCGACGCGGATGTGCGCTGCGCACCAGGTGGGCGGTCGCCGGATCCGGCACCACCTCCGGTATCGAACGTTCGGGGGAGACAACGGCCTACCCCAGCGGTGGCCTCTCCCCCTCCGACCCCAGATCGGCTCGACGTAGCACTCGGCTCGATGGGGAGCCTGCCAAGCATTCGACCGGCCGCCCGACCACGTCCCACACAGGGCCCCCGTTCACCAGGTTGAGGTAGTTAAACTCTGCCCGCACTGACGACTCGGGGCTCATGGACTGGAAAGAGGGTTCTGGATGGGCGCGGTAGACGTGCACGAGGTCGTTGTCACCGAGATCGCAAGCTTGTTGAAGGAGGGTGGCCGACCGGTACCCCAGCTGCGTGACGAGGACGTCCTGCTGGAAACCGGGTTGGACAGCCTCGGCATCGCGGTGCTGGCCACCCGGCTGGAAGACAGCCTCGGTTACGACCCCTTCGTGAAGATGGACAGGCCCATCTACCCCCAGACCGTGGGTGAGCTCACCGAGATCTACCGTCGGTTCGCCCCCTCCGACAATGCCTGATCTGCTCGCCGCTGTCCCCGCCGACGACCGGCCCGCCGTCGAGGACGACACCGGCATCCTGAGTTACGCCGAGCTGCGTGCCGATGCGATGCGCCTGCGCGCACGTGTGGCCCGCGGCGGCGTGGGGGTGCTCGTGGGGCGGAGAGCCGCCGTGCTCGCCGCCGCGGTCACCGCTCTGGAGGGTTGGGCCGCCGAGGTGCACTTGTTTGGCGATCTCGACGAGCCCGCACCTCGCGGTGCGGTCGTGCTCCCCGACAGCATCACTCCCACAGCCGAAGCGACGCGTTCGGCTGATCGGCAGCTCACGGACGTTCGCACTCGGTGGCGGCTCTACACGTCTGGCACGACCGGCCGACCCAAGCCAGTCGACCACGACCTTGGCTCGCTCGCACGCTTGGTACGCATGCGCCCGCAGCGGTCAAGGCGGTGGGGCCTGCTTTATGCACCGACCCGGATGGCAGGCACACAGGTGGTGCTCCAATCTCTGGCCGACGGCGGACTGCTGATCGATGCCGCGCACCTGTCCTCGGTGTCCGAGAAATTCGCCTGGTTCGCCGCCCGGCGATGTACCGCGCTCTCAGGCACGCCGAGCATGTGGCGACAGGCCCTGCAGTCCCCGCACTCCGCGGAGCTCAACCTGCAGCAGATCACCCTCGGCGGTGAGATCGCCGACCAGCTCGTGCTCGACGCCCTCGCGCAGGCGTTTCCCGCGGCCCGGATCACCCACGTGTTCGCCTCCACCGAGACAGGGGCGGCGTTCTCGGTCAGTGACGGGCGCGCGGGCTTTCCGGCCACCTACCTCACCGACCCACCGCGCGGTATCCGCCTGGCCGTCCGCGACTCGATCCTGCACGTCCACGCCCCCCGGGTCCCTGGAGCGGGTCCGGACGGATTCGTCTCCACCGGCGATGTTGTCGAGCTGGACCGCGACCGGGTGCACTTCCGTGGGCGCGATTCCGGCGTGGTCAACGTCGCCGGGGTGAAGGTGTGGCCCGAGCAGGTCGAGACCGCGCTGCGCGGCCACCCCGACGTGGTTGACAGCGTCGTGACCGCCCGGCCCAACCCCCTCAGCGGCTGGATTCTCAGTGCGGTCGTGGTGCCGACCCGTGAGGCCGACGAACAGACACTGCCGACCCGGCTGCGCAGCTATTGCGCCGAGCGGCTGAGTTCAGCCCACGTCCCAGCCGTCGTGAAGATCGTGCCGTCCCTCACTCTCGCCGGAAGCGGAAAGGCTGTCCGCCGGTGACCGTTGCTCGACTTCGTGACCGGTGGCACCGTGCTGATCGTCGGCGCCGCGTCCACTGGATGGCAACACCTCTGGAGACATCGATGAATGGTCCGGTCCCACGGATCTCTCTGGGTGCGCAGCTACGCGAGGATTGGCAGACCCACCGGCGGTCGTGGTCCATGCCGGGGTTGCATGCACTTGTCGTCCACCGGATCGGCGCGTGGCGCCGGCGCCAGCCGGCGCCGGTGCGGATTCCCGTCGGGCTGGTGTACTGGGTTCTCAAGACGCTGATTCGCAATCTCTACGGCACCGAGATCTACGACACCACCGTCATAGGGCGGCGGGTCAAGATCGGCCACCACCAAGGTGTTGTCCTGGGATCGTCGGCCGTCATCGGGGACGACGTGCTCATCCGCCAGAACGTCACGCTCGGACAGGGCGCTGGGGACGACACCGGGCAGCCGCGAATCGGCAACGGCGTGACGCTCGGCCCGGGCGCCGTCATCACCGGCGCCGTCACCATCGGCGACGGTGCTCGGATCGGTCCCGGCGCCATCGTCGTCACCGACGTGCCCGCGGGCGCCATCGCGTTCGCCTCACCTGCCCGGATCCTGAAGCCCTCGTGACCACGTCTGGCCGCGCGCGTGCGTAGTGACCTAGACTCTGCCGCCAGGGGAGAGTGGCCGCGTCACGGCGTAGAGGTGAAGACATGACGAGCGCGGGACACGAGAGTGGCGAGATCGACCGCTCCGCGCCCGGCCTGCCCACGATCAGCGTGGTGATGTCGGTCCGCGACGGGGCCGACACGTTGCCGGCAACCCTGGAATCGCTCTGTGTGCAGAGCTATCCGCAATGGTGGGAGGTGTGGGTCGTCGACCACCGTTCCATCGACGGCACCGCCGCGGTCGCCGCACAGTTCTCCGACCGGCTCCCCCGCGTCACGGTGGTACGTGACGAAGAGTCGGAGTACAAGGCAGGGGCAGTCAACGGAGGGGCGCGTTGCACGAAAGGTGAAGCGCTATTGTTCCTTGACGCCGACGACCTGGCCGCCACCGATTATCTACTGCACATGGGTCGGGCGCTGGCCCGAGCACCGTTCGTCGGTGGCCGGCTCGACGTCGATCTGCTCAACGACGAGCGGGTGCGCTCACGCCGATCCCCGCTGCAGAACGAGCGCATCGACGTGATGCGCGGGCATCTTCCTGCGGTCAGCGGAGCGGCAATGGGCATCTGGCGCTCGGTGTTCGACGAGGTGGGCGGGTTCGACGACCGACAGGGACAACTCGAGGACGTGGAGCTGTCCTGGCGCTTGCATGATGCAGGCTACCGGGCCCAGTTCGCGCCGGAGGCCGTGGTGCACTACCGCTACCGCGCCGGCATCCGCGAGACGTTCCGGCAGGAGCGCAAATACGGGGAGGCCGAGGTGCAGCTCTACCTCACCCATCGTGAGCACGGCATGAAGCGCCGGACGTTGCCACGCGTGGTGTACAGCTACCTGCGGCTGATCGCACTTCTCCTCGCCGTGCCGCGCACCGGTGGCGCGGCGCGATTCGTCACCCACCTCGGCGGCAGTGTCGGGCGGCTGATCGGCAGCGTCCGCCACCGCGTGTTCTACCTGTGAATCACTCCTGATCTCCGGCGGGCACTCAGCCTACGGAAGATCGCGTCGAAGGGCGCTGCGGCGTTCTCCCCGCGGTAGGCATTCGCCGCATCGTGGGCCGCGGACCCGAGCCGGTGCCGCTCGTCGGGATCAGCCACCAGCCGCGTCAGCACCGCGGCCAGCTCGTGGTGATCACCGGCGCGAACCAGCAGACCGGTTCGGGTGTCGTCGATCACCTCGGCTGGACCGCCGACATCGGTGCTGACCACCGGGAGCGCCGCGGCCATGCCCTCCACCACAACCTGCCCGAACGGCTCAGGGATGGTGCTGCAGTGCACCAGTACGTCGAGCTCGGCGAGCTCAGCGGGCACGTCCTCGCAGAAGCCGCGCCACTGCACGCGGTCATCGATGCCCAGCTCCTGGCTCAGCCGCTGCATCGAGACGGCGTAGTCGTCCTCGCCGAACATCGCGGACCCGATCAGGCGTACCTGCACCCGGCTCGGGTCGTGCTCCCCGAAGGCCTCGGCGATCGCCCGCAGGAACACCTCCTGGCCCTTCCACGGCGAGATCCGCCCGACGAGCCCAATGACCAGTGGCCCGGAGAGCGCCGCGCCGGACTGCCACGCGGCGAGCCTGCGCCGCCCGACTTCGTAGGCGGGCTCGTCCAGCACGTTGGACAGCGCGATGCGGGGCTGCCGAGGCGGGTGCGGGGCCAGGGTCGCCAGCGTCGTGCGGGAGTTGGCGATCACAACCGTGGGAAGCAGTCGAGCGGCCATGCGAACCAGCGTCACGGCCGGCCGCGGAAGATAGTCGGTGCTGTAGCGGTCACGTGCGTGCCACACCACGGGCAGCGCGGACAGCCGGCCAGCCAGGCCACCGTATAGACACGCCTTCAGCGAGTTGGTCTGCACCACCTCGATGCCCCGCTCGCGCAGGAGCCTCCGTAGCCGATACACGTAGGCAATGACGTCGGTGACCGCGAACAACGGAAGTTTGCCGCTCACGCGGTCCCGCCGCAGAGTGGCAGTGCGTCCGCTCAGCGGCAGCACGACCACCTCGACCCCCGCCTCCTCGAGGCGCGGGCGCAGCGGACCGTCCTCACCGAGCACGACCAGCGCCTCGACCTCGCGCAGCGCGCTCGTGAGCCGAAGCATCGCCATTTCCGCGCCCGAGACCCGGGCACAGTGATCGACGAAAGCGACCCGGACCCTCCTCATGCTCACGCCGAACGGCGGTTCGCGGACGTCTGAGCGTAGTCACCGAGGTACTCGTGCAAGCCGCCGCGCCACGGGGCCTGCCCCTTCGCGGCGAGCCGGACGGCCTGCTCGGTGCCGATCGCCACGTCCCGACCGAACTTCGGCGCCCGCCACACCAGCGTCCAGGCGAGCGTGCCAAAGCACCGCAGCTTTGCCGGCAGCGACACCGGTGACCGGAGCACCGCAAGTAACCATTGCCCGGTGATGTCGAACTCGGGGAACACGATCCGCCCGCGCTTGCGTGGGTTCCAGAACTCGCTCGGCGGCCACGCGCCGATCGGCAGAAATGCCGTCAGGACCTGCCCGGGCTTGGCATGGGGGCGGCCAGCGCGCTGAGAACGCCCACCATGATCACGGTTGAGGAAGAGAATCTCGTCGATCCGGGCGAGCCGCCCGCGCAACGCCAGCTCGGCCAGGAGCACCCGGCACCCCATCACGTGGTTGCTCATCACCCCGGTCTGACGCATCACGTCGGTGCGGATCAGACCGTACAGCTCGTGGGCGCCGTGGACCTTCGGCGGCGCCATGACCATTCGGTGAAAGCGCGTGCTGGGGCTGGGGTGGTCCAGGTCGAGCATGAACTCGTCCTTGCGCAGTACCTCGCCGGCATCGTCAACGATCGCGGTCTCGCTGTAGCAGACCACGGCATCGGGTCGCCTTTCGAGAACCTCGATCGCCTTCTCCACGAAGGTCGGGTCGGTGAGGTCGTCGGAGGCCGCCCACATGAAGTACTTGCTGTGGCAGAGCCCGAAGGTACGGGTGAAGCTTTCAGCCACCCCGAGGTGCTCGGAGAACCGCACGTAGCGGAACCGCGGGTCGCGAGCGGCGAACTCGGCGCAGATGGCTGCGGTCTCGTCGGTCGAGGCATTGTCGGCGACCACGACCTCGATATCGGAGTAGGTCTGAGCCAACGACGCCTCGATCGAGGCTGCGATGTACTTCGCGCCGTTGTACACGGGGATCCCGATGCAGACCTGCGGTGCAGTGGACACGACGTCCCTCTCCTCCTGCGGAAGCGTCCCCGACCGGTATCGACCGGATGGTATCGCCGGTGTGGCAGCTTGCCGAATCAACGGGAGCACGCATCCGGTCTGGCCCCGCCGGCCCAGTGGCCGATCCGGTGCGGTGTGGTCGCTACGAGAAGCCGGATACGTCCGCTCGCCGCACCGGCTGCCGCCTGGCCCGGTCCTCCGAGCTTCCGGCGGGGGTGCCAGCGAGACCCTCGTCGGAGCCTGCCTCGGGGCGCGCGCCGGTGGATGCAGAAGCCCGTGCGGGGCTCGGGGAGGGCAGCGCCATGGGCAGCGGTTCGCGGGGGGCGAGCATCAGCCCCAGATAGCGCACTCGCAGCCGCTCCACGGTGGACTTGGCCCTCATCAGCTCGTCGGTACGCACGTCCTTCGGCGTGGCTGTGACGAGAACTGCGTCGACGATCTGGGACATCACCGGGAAGCCGACCGGCGAAGACAGCGGCGGCGCATCTATGATCACGAGATCGGCGACGGCGAGCAGCTGCCCCATGACGGCGCGAATCTCGCGTTCGGTGGCCGTCAGCAGCCGCAGAACCTGCTGCCCTGGACCGACATCGAAGCGTCCGACCAGGTCTCGGAAGATGACTTGCTTCATGGAGTGGCTGCCGGCGAGCACGTCGCTCAGGCCAGGCCGGTGTTCGTCCTGCTCGTCGCCATCCAACCGCAGCAGGACTACCCGCCTGCCGCCCCATACCAGGGTGGTGCTGAGGTCGTCAGCGACCTGGTGCGCGGTCTCGGCGTGAGCCTGGCTAGGCGCGGCAATGAGCAGGATCCGGCTGTCGCGGCCGGGCATGGCCAGGAACTCCTGGTGCACCGCCGCCAGCCGCTCGGCGTACTCGGCGTGCCGCGGGCCGGAGCTCGCCCCGTTCCACCGGCGGTCCGGCATCCAGAACACCGCGCCGGTGTCGCCGCTGATCTCGACGAGGTCGCTGGGCCTGCTCACCCGGTTGTCCGAGCGCATCCGCAGCCGGAGTACGGCGAACCCGACAGCGGCACCGAGCAGCAGCCCCACCGCGACGAAGACCCAGGCGACGGGTTGACTGGCCGACCGCGGGAGAGCTGCGGCCTCCACGACGACGAGCTGTGTCGTGGGGACCCCACCCAGGCCTTCGTCCAATGCTCGGGCACGGGCAACCAGCAGGTCCGTCGCGACAGTCGCCGCCTGCTGCGCCCCCTCGGGGCTGGAGCCGGCTGCCTCGACCGAGAGCAGCGAGGTGTCCTGCCGCACCGAAGCGGTCAGGTTTGGGGTGTCCTCGCCGGGAAGCTGCGCTGCGACCTCATCCACGAACGTGTCGGTGGTCACCAGCGCTGCAATGGTGCTTGCCCGCTGTTGGACAAATCGGTTACTGCCGAACAGGTCGGCGGCGGCCACCGTGGGCGACGCTGCCACATTGATCACCGACGACGAGTGGTACGTCGGAGGGGTGAGCAGCAGCGCGACGAGCGCCAGCGCGGTCCCGGCGATCACCGAGGACAGTGTCAGCCATGGATGACGGCGGGCCGCGAGCAGTGTCCTCACTTTGTCAGCGTAGGTGAACGAGTGGCGATCACGGTAGGCGTTGGGGTCGGGGTTCGGCCCTGAGCTGAGGTTGAACGACCGTGACAGCCGCTTCACCTCCTGTCCGCTATGGTCGCTTTTGTCCGCACGCGACACGATCACGCTGCTCCCGAGCCCACACTGCTCCCGCGACACGGTGGTCGGTCGCCGACGACGGCTGGCTCGCGCCCCAGGCGAAGCACCAGCGTTGACCGCGACCTGCGTCTTGAGCCAGGCGATACTCGATGGGTTGATGTTCGTGATGGACGGCCCCCAGGATCCGACCGGGCCCATCCCTGGCCGCCCGGTCCCGGCGCGTCGCTCCCGGCGCGTGGCCGTTCGTGACGGCCGCGGCCGCCGGCGCTACACGCTCATGGTCGTCCTGCTCGCCACCGGCATCATAATGTTCCTCATCCTCGCTCTCCTCCGAGGCCCGGACAGCGAGTCGGGCGACTGGCAGACCCACCGTGCCACACCGGCCGACGCGTTCCTCGACACAGTTGGGGTCGCGATGCACCACCACTACTTCGATACCGCCTACGGCGAGCATGACCTGCTGGCGATGCTCGACCGGCTCGGAGTCCGGCACATCCGGGACGCGCTGACCCCGCAGTCGATGGAGTTCTACGCCGCCTTCGTCGAGCAGGCCGGCCCAGGCGCCGGAGTGTCCTATGTCGTCAACGACGGCGCCGAGATGCCACTCGAAGAGCAGATCCGCATGCTCGCCGGGCAGGCCCCTGGCACAGCCAGCCAGATCGAGTCCGACAACGAGCCCGACTGCGACGACTGGAGCAACAAGGAGGCTCAGCACTACCGGGTTCAGGCTCGAGAGCTGCGCTCACTGATGGACTCCTACGCTGTGCTGCGCGACGTTCCGCTGACCACCCCCTCGCTGTGTCGCACCACCAGGGCTGCCTACACAACCTACGGTGACGATGGCGTCAGCGAGCGATTCAATATGCACCCGTACGCTGCGGGCCTCCTGCCGGAGGCGGAGATCGACGAGGCGCTTCGCTACGCGCGCGCCGCGGATCCGAACGCGGTCCCGGTGGTGACCGAGGGCGGCTACCACAACGCGATCGAGACCGACGGCGATCACAAGCCGACCTCCATGTTGGCCGAGAGCGCCTACCTGCCGCAGATGTTCCTGGAGTACAACCGCAGGGGCATCGCGCTGACCCACACCTACGAGCTGCTCGACATCCGTCCCGACCCCGACCGGGACGACGACCAGAAGAACTTCGGGCTGTTCCATGCCGACGGGTCGATCAAGCCGTCGGGCGCGTCGATGGCAGCCCTGCTGGACACGCTGCGCGATGAGGACGGAGAGCGTCCGCAGGCCACCGACGTCGAACTTTCGATCAGTGGGGGCGGCGACCAGATGCGGGTACACCCCTTCGTCCGGTCCGACGGATCGATCGACGTCGCGCTATGGCTTGCGCGGGAGATCTGGGACGAGGACCGACGCATCGACCTGCCCAACCCGGACGCTCCGGTCACCGTGCGCGTCCCATCCGCGACCGAGGGCAGCTACGTGCGGATCAACGGTGCGGAGGAGCCCGAACGTGTCCAGCTCGCCTGTGGCACCAGCTTCACCGTACCGGTCAGCGCTCATCCCACGATCCTGCGAATCGGTCCGTGGCCATCAGGCGACTGGCCAGGGTCAGTCGGCCCGTCTCGCCGAGCCGGAGAGGCCAAATCGTCGCCATGCTGAGCAGCCAGCAAACCGCGCGCCAGGCGGGCTGGCCGGGCTCCCGGCCGGTCCTTCCGGGATGGCTGCTCACCATCGGGCCGTGGGCAGGCCCCGTGCTGGCCGCGTTGCTGGTAACAGCGGTCCTGATGCAAGACGCGATGCCGCTGCGGCTGGTGTTGCCGGTCGGCGCGATACTGCTGGTGCTGGCGATACGGCCCAGGTCGTCCACTGCCGTCGGCATCGCGCTGATTGCCATTCCGATGGTTGGGCTGTTGCGGCGTGTGACCGCCGGACCAGAGGCGTTCGTCCCCGACGACCCACTCGCTGTGCTGCCCATCGTGGCCGCGATGCCTGCGCTCGCTGTCGCATTCACGACGGGCCGGACGGTACGGCGTACGCCTGGCCTCAACTTGTTTCTCGCCTACGTGCTGTGGCTGCTGCTGACCTCGCTGCTCTCTGTGGGGGGCTCGCTCACCACCCAGCTCACCGGGCTCGCGCTGGCGATTGTTCCAGCGGGTGTCGGCTACCTCGTGGCCGCAGGCCGGATACCCGCTGTCGAACGGCTGACCACCCACACCCTGATCGCCCTGCCGCTGCTCGTCGGTTCGTATGCCGTCGTCCAGTTCTTCCAGCCCCCAGCGTGGGATCTGGCCTGGCTGCGCAGCGTCGGCAACAACTTCATCAGCGTCGGCGTACCCGAGCCGCAGGGCTTCCGAGTCTGGGGGACGATGGAGTCGCCGCTCACCGCGGCGACTTACCTGGGGCTCGGCCTGCTCGCGCTGCTCGTCGTCGCGGTGGCACGGCGTAACGCTCCCGGACGAGTGCTACGCACGATCGGTTGCGCCCTCGGCGCGGTGTTGCTGCTGGCCGCCCTGCTGCTCACGAGCGTGCGTACCGTCCTGTTCGCCCTTCCGCTGCTGCTCGCGGTGATGGTCCTGCTCGACCTCATCCCCGGGGCGCGCCGCTACGGAGTGCTGTTCCTGGTGGTCGTCGTCGGCGGAACCACAGTCGGGGTCGGCACCCTGGGCTTGGGCCCGGAGGGCTCGGACCCTGACCGCTACGCCATCAGCAGTATCTCGGAGGACACCTCGTTCCAGGAGCGGGTCGACCTGCTTCCCGCCTTCCTCGCCGCCGCCACCAACCCGATCGGCACCGGCGCAGGCAGTTCGGGGGTCGCGAAGCGGCTGACGGAGGACGGCGCGGCGCGGGGCATCGACAACGGCTATCTGACTCTTGTCGTCGAGGGCGGACTGATCCGGCTGGTGCTGTTCCTCGGCCTGATCGGCATCGCGATCGTGCGTGCGGCCAGAACGGCCCGGCGCAACCCGCGTGACCCAACTGCGCTGCTCGGAATCACGGCTCTGCTCTACTTCGGCCTGCTGCAGACCTCGGCCGACGTCATCTCGAACTCGTTGTCCATCGTGTTCTGGATTTTCCTGGGTGTGGCGATCCGTGGTACTTCTGGACAGGACACGGCCTCCCTCGTCCCAGCAGGTAGACGCGCCAGGTACGTCGACACGGAGGCGCCGACCACGCAGATCCCGGTTGTGCGAGTGCCCGCGGCCCGCACCCGATACCGGCTGCTCCCCGCGCGATCATCGCTCCGACCGATCGTCGGGCGGTAGCCTTGCCTCCGTGTACGGTCGAGAGGTAACGCTGTTCGCGGCGGCCCGACGGCGGCTCGGTCTCGTCCTGATCTCGACCGTCGCAGGAGTCGGAGCCAGCATCACCGTCCTTGCGATCTCCGACACCACCTATACCTCGTCGACGCAGCTCTACGTGTCGGTCGTCCCCGAGGTCGCGGCGGACCGCAACGTCTTCGGCAGCTTGTCGTTCGTCGAGGGCAGGGCAGCCACCTATTCCAGCCTGGTGGACAACAAATCCTTCCAGGATGCGGTGGCCGCGGACGTGGGCGCGGCGGAGGCTGAGCTCGAGATCAGCGCGAACGTCGACCCGGACACCGCACTGCTGACACTCAATGCCACCGGCCCCACCCCCCAGCTCGCGCAGCAAGCGGCCGCCGCCGCGACGGCTCGCCTGGAGGCGGTCGCCCTCCCACTCGACGGAATCGTCGACACCGACGCGCCGCCAGGGACCCCGCCGATCGCGCCGGTGCGGCTGACGGTTTCCGAGTCGCCGAACCTGCCGAGCTCCCCCACCTCACCGGTCGTACCGCTGTTCCTCGCCGTGGGTTTGGCGGGCGGGATGGGGCTGGGGCTGGCTGCCGCATCACTGGCCGCTCGCGTCGACGACCGGCTGCGCAACCCCGACGACCTGGGTGACCTGGCAGATCGGGTCGGCCCGGTCTTCTGGTTGCCGCCCCGCCGGTGGGGGGGTGCCTCGTCCGGGCCGCGCCGTGAGGATTACCGGCTGCGGCTGGCGGCCCTGCACCACGAGTTCACCGTATTGCCCCGCTCACGCGGTGCAATCCTGATGCTCACCGCACCGACGCCATCGCACGCAGCCTCGGCGTCCCAGGTCGCCGAAGACCTCGCCGACACCCTGAGCGAGGGTGGACGTAGCATGGCTCTGGTCGTGATGCAGTCCCGCGGAGCCAGCCGCGCCGGGCCGGGACTCAGCGACCTGCTCGCCGGCACCCACCCAGTGACCGCAGTCACCAAACACAACAGCTCCGGCCGGGTGACGCTCGGTGCCGGTACCCAGCCGCTGCGGCTGAGCACCGCGTCCGACCGCGAAATCGCGGCCCTGCTGGGCGAACTCAATCAGCTCGCCGACGTCGTCATCATCGAAGCCCCGGACCTGTCCGCACCTGCCGGCGCCGCGGTGCTCGCCACGGTGGCCGACGCGGTGCTGGTCGTCGCCGCGCGCGGGGAGGCACGGGCCGAGGAGCTGCTGGACGCGCGCGCCACGATCGAGCGCTGGGATGCCTCATATCTCGGGGTCCTGTTGGCTCCCCGGGTGCGCACGCTGCTCGGACGGCTGCCCTGGCCGCACGACGCCCCGACATCCACCCCGGCCCGGCGCCAGGGTCGCTCCGCGCTGGCCGGCAGTAGCGGCGACTGACTTCATATCCTGTCGGGCGTCCGGCCGACGAGCGCGAAGTCGGCTCGACGCCAGACCGACTTCGGGCTACCGGCTCGCCCGCTCGTGGCCCAGCGAGACACCTGCAACCTCCTCCAACGCAGCGAGCACCTGGTCACCGAACGCCTCCGGGCTGAACCGGGTGGCGTGAGCCCTTATGCGGGCCGCATCAAAGTCTCGCTCGTCGAAGGCGGCCAGCACTGCGGCGAGCTGCGGCGCCGTGGCCGCGTCGACCAGTGGGCCGGTGATCTCCTCGTCGCAGCTGTCCAGGTAACCACCGGCCCGCAGCGCGATGCACGGTTTGCCGAAGACGAAACCTTCGATCGGAGTGAGACCGAAGTCCTCGTGGCCCATCGCGACCACCGCGCTGCAGTTCGCGTAGAGCCAGCGTAGAGCGCCGTCGCTGATGTCCCGGACGCCCAGGATGTGCTCGGGCCACGGCTTCGCGCGCTCCGGTAGCCCTCCCACCACCACCAACCGCCTGCCCGACAGCTCGGCGGCCTCGCACACCAGGGCGTTGTTCTTGTAGCCCCGGCGACGACCGACGGTGAGCAGGAAACCCGGCTCGACACCCGCGACGGGCTCGCGCGGTTCGCTGGGGTGTAAGCCGCTGGGTGGGTGGACCACCCGTGCCGCGATTCCGTAGACGTCCTGGATGCGCTCGGCAACCGAGCTGGAGTTGGCCAGGTAGGTGTTGGCTGAGCGGGCCGCCCTCCGGTCCCACGCCCGAAGCGGTGCAAGCATACGGCTGAGCACCACTCGCACAGGCCGCGGGAATCCGGCGAAGTAGTCGTCGGGCTGGTAGAGCCAGCGCGCCGGGTTGTGGCAGTAGACGACCTTCGCCCCGGAGCTGCGCAGCCCGTGCGCCCACCCCGATGAGCTGGCCAGTAGCACATCACGTGGCGCGGACCGCATCGAGAACATGGGCGCCAGCAGGGGGAACGCCCGGCGTGGGTCCGCGCGCAGCACGCGTAGCCGCGACAACCTGCTCGGCCGCACGTCCACCTCGGCGAAACCGGGAAACGTCCCGCTTGGTTCGTAGAAGCTGGTGAGCACCGGCGCTGAGGGGAACTGCCGGGCCAGCTCGAGCACCACCCGCTCGGCGCCACCGCGCTGGGTCAGGTAGTCGTGGGCCAGCACGACCCGCGGAGCCGGTCTCCGATCGCCCTGGCTCCGCATCCGCTACACGCCCTTCGCTGCGTTCTCGACCTCGCGCGCCGAGCTGCTGCCCGCGTCGAGGAGCGTTCCAGCGGATGCTACGGCCCCCGACGGTGACCCTCCCGGCAGCCGTCGCGGGAGATCGCAGCTCCACGCCTGCGTAACGAGTGCACCGGCCGCATCGAAAGAAGGAAGGAGAAGGGTGCGGCTGCAAGGCACGGGGAGCCGACGTGGGCGGCACCGGCACACTCGATCGCCGGGAGAAGCTTCCGATGAGCGCATCTCGTGAAGTCACGGACATGGCGAGCGCAAGCGCCAGGTTCACGCCGGCTCACCTGCCGCCGTATCGGGTGGCGAAGCACGCCGCGGTACCGGCGGGGATCTGGCAGCACCGCTTCGCTGCCGTCGTCCGAACCGCTGACCTGGTCCTGCTCGTCCTCGTCGTCGCCTGCGCAATGACTCTCGGGATCGGCGAGGGCGCCGAGGCCGTGCGCGCCAACGTCGCCTGCGGCGTTGTCGCATTGGCCCTCCTGCCCGTCAGCCTGACTCTCTGTCGGGTGTGGGACGAGCGGATCCTGGGAACCGGCAGCGAGGAGTTCAAACGCGTCTACCGCGCGGTGGCGGGCAGCGTCGTGATCCTCGGGCTGGCCGGATTGGCTTTCAAGATCGAATCTGTGCGCCCGTGGGTATTCGGCGTGCTGCCGCTGTACGGCGTGGTGTGCCTGATCTCGCGTCGAACCTTGCGCAAGATGCTGCACCGGCGGCGGGAGAGCAACCGGTGCATGCAGACGGTGCTCGCGGTGGGCAACCACGACGCCGTCCTCGACCTGGTCCGCCGCACTCGCCGTGACCTGCATTTCGGGTGGACGATCACCGCGATCTGCACGCCAACCGGAGCTGGACCCGGCGGCGCCGCCGAAATGGAGGGGGTGCCGGTTGTCGGCGATCTCGACGCGGTCGGTCGGTCGGTGCGCTCAGTGGGTTGCGACGTCGTGGCCGTCGGCCCGACGGCCGGATGGGGCCCCGCCCGGCTGCACCAGCTCGCGTGGCAGCTCGAGGGCACGCCCACAGAGGTGGTCGTCGACCCCGGGCTCATGGAGGTGGCGGGTCCGCGCCTGCACATCACGCCGGTCGACGGCCTGCCGCTGCTGCGCCTGACCCAGCCCCGGTTCAGTGGCGCCGGACGCCTGGTGAAGGCAACGATCGACCGCCTCGGCGCGGCGATCTTGTTGCTGTTGCTCGCCCCGATGCTGCTGGTCATTGTTGTCTGTGTGCGTCGCGACGGCGGGCCGGCGTTCTTCCGCCAGGAGCGGGTCGGGGCGAAAGGCCAGACCTTCCGCATGGTCAAGTTCCGCTCGATGGTGGTGGGCGCCGAAGCCAGGCTCGCCGACCTGGAGGTGCGGAACGAGGCCGCCGGTCCGATGTTCAAGATGCGAGCGGACCCACGAATCACACGGATCGGCGCGGTTCTGCGCAAGTACTCCCTCGACGAGCTACCACAGCTGTTCAACGTCCTGACCGGGTCGATGTCGCTGGTGGGGCCCCGGCCACCGCTGCCCCGGGAGGTCGCCGCGTACACCGCCGAGGCCCAACGCAGACTCCTCGTGCGTCCGGGCATGACCGGCTTGTGGCAGGTCAGCGGGCGCAGCGACCTCTCCTGGGACGAGACCGTGCGCCTGGACCTGCGCTATGTCGAGAACTGGTCAATCGCACTCGACGTCATGATCCTCTGGAAGACACTCGGGGCGGTCTGCCGTGGGGGCGGGGCCTACTGATCCCTGCGTCCCTTCGCGGAGGCGCGCAACGCCTCCACGGGCCGACCCACCGTTGCCTGATTGAGGGCGGGTGCTGGAGGAGACGGCAGACGGTTCGGCATTACTGCGCCGGTCCCTCACACATGCGCCGCCGTCGGGCCGCTCGGAGTCGCAAAGCCGGTCGCCGGAGTCTGGCTGCACGTGTCCCGAAGCCCCGGGATCCAGCCGCAGCACGGTTGGGTGCGCGTTGACCGGCACGGTGAAACGCGAGGCGTCACCCATACGGATGCGTTCGGGCTTCTCGGTGCCGTCGATACGGACGTAGCTGCCCCCGCTGATCTCGGGCACCGACACCGTGATCTGCGAGATCTTGTTGGGCAGATCACGACGCTCGTCGCGATCCCAGATCCGCTGCGCCATCCATAGCACGACATCGATCGAGCCGTCTGAGCGGATGTAGGGCTGGACACGCAGCTTGTCGCCTCCACCCTCGGCGGCCAGGCGGACAGTCTGCGGTTCGGCACCCGCCCCCCGCGAGTCGGTCATCGTCGCCAGCAGCGCCGCAAGCGACGCCCCGGCCGGTTTCAGACTGCCGTCGAAGCGATAGAGCCCGAAGTGCTCCTCCCGCTTGGTTTCGCTGGGATCGTCCCGGATGTTGATCAGCTCGTAGCTGTGGGTCAGCGCAATACCCCGGCGCTGATACTCCAGGAACATCTGCGGCAGGTAAGCGCCTTCTGCTCGCTCCGATGTCGGAAGGTGGCCACTCTTGGTCTTCACCGCATTGTGGAACCCGCCCTCGGTCACCACGGGCACGGCGCCCGGCGCGGCGTTGCGCACCCACTCCAGCGTCCGTCCGATCTCCTCCTCGGGCAGCAGTCCGGCCACGTAGGGGTGGATGTTGAACCTGTCGCTCACCCCGTCGTCGCCGTAAGCGGAGTAGTGCTCCTCCGTGGTGCGGCAGAAGGACGGCGTCGCCAGCGGCACTTCGCGTAGCTCGGGCAGCGAGTCCATCAGCTCGCGCATGTCGCGGGCCAGCTCGTGATAACCCTCGATCTCGCCGTCCTGCCAGCCGTCGCAGTCCGGTTCGTTGTCCGACTCGATCTGGCTCGCGGTGGCGGGCGCCTGCCCGGCGACCATTCGGATCTGGTCCTCCCACGGAATGTCCTCGCCGTCGTTGAGGACGTAGGAGACGCCGGCTCCGGGGCCGGCCTGCTCGACGAAGTCGGCGTAGAACTCCATCGACTGCGGAGTGATCGCGTCGCGGATGTGCCTGATGTTGAGTCGGTCGAGCATCTTCAGCAGGTCGTGCTCGCCGTAGGAGGTGTTGGAGTAGTGGTGGTGGGTCACCACGCCGACCGTGTCGACGAAGCCGTCTGCGGGAGGCGCCAGGTAGGTCTGCCACCCGTGTTCCGAAGCGGATGCGACATCCGAGATGAATGCGGCCTCCGGCGCGGATGGGTGTTGTTGGTCGTGCCCGAGCACAGGCGCGGCCGCGAGCAGGCAGGCCGCCGTCAGCCATGCCGGGATCGGCCAGAGTGCCTGATGCCGGCGAGGCCGGAAGGGCAGCCTGGGACCCATCTGATGGTCACCGCCTCGTGGACGTCTCGGTCGCGGGGACGAGGTTCAGCGTCGCGAGTTAACCTCTGACGACGCCGTCCGCGGGGCCGATCCGCACAACTCGTAGCCGAACGTGTGTGCCCGGTTTGTGGGCTTCACGCCGGATACATTGCACGTAGGCGTCCTCACCGGCCCCGCTACGACGCCCGCGGCGACGAGCGGATCCCGTCACCGGATCCGCTTGCCCGCAGCACAATTTCACTTCTGCGAATCGCCGCATGGCTCGTCCATCGCGGCTGCGGCCGTGTCATCCGTTGCGATCACTGCCCGGCTCGTCGTCCCGGCGTCCCTCGCGGGGCAGGACGTTGCGGTAGCGTCGCGACGTCCACCCGATCTCGACCCGGGAGGCCTCTGATGATCAGATCGATCTGTCGTGGCTCCCGCGCGTCGAGAGCCGCCGGCCGCCAGCAGGTGTATCGGTGACCCAGCGTGATTCCCGCTCCCCCTGCTTCGGTGTTGAGAAGCCGGCGACCCCGATCCCGGTGGCTCCTGAGGCTGCAACCGCGCCGGCGCCCTCGGCCGACCACCCGTCCGATGCCGTTTCCAGCAGCACGGCGCCGCAATCGTCCCCTGACGACCCCGCGACCACGCCGATACCGCGACCAGGCAATCCGGCCAGACCCAACCCGGGAACCGCCGATACCCGTGGTCACGCCGATCCCGAGCCCACCGGGAACGCGGGGCCGGCGGCCGAGCCCGACTTCGACGGGAAGCTCCATCTCGATACCGGCGGCGAGCCCAATCCAAACGACCAGTCCAATCACCAGGACAACCCGACCGCTCGGCTCGACGTGTCGACCGTGGGCACGGATGCCCTGAGCGACGATCTGGCGACCGACAGGCTCTCCCTGGCCGAGATCAAGCAGGCGCGGGTGAAGTCGGGCGCGCAGCGGCGCAACGTGCGGCGGAATGCGCTGCAGCTCGTCGTCGCGGGCGGGGTCCTGCCTCTGGTATCGCTCGCCACCGGACCGCTTCTAGCCGCCTTCCTTGGTCCGGAGGGCCGCGGGTATCTCTCGGCGATCCTCGCCGCGGTGTTGCTGATGCCCTTCGTACTGGCAATCGGCCTAACCGATGCGGCGACCTACCTCGTCGCCCGGCGCAGGCAACACGTCTCCACGGTCGCGTTCACCCTCGGATCGAGCCAGGCCGTGACCGGTCTGCTCGGTGCGGGGATGTTGTGGGTGCTGGCGCCGTACATCATGGGTGACTACGAGCCGGGGGTGCTGCTCCTGCGGCTGGCCGCCCTGACGCTGATCCCGACGATGGCCCTGCGGGCGGTGAGTGGAGCCCGTATGGGGGAGGGCCGCTACGACTTGCTCGTGCGGGAGCGGTGGATGGTGGGACTTGGCAGGCTCGTGCTGCTGGTCCTGCTGGCCATCGGTGGCGTCCTGACCGTTGCCACCGCCACGTTTGCACAGGTGGGCATGCTCGTGGCCGCCCAGCTGGTGCTTCTCACCGGGCTGTCCCGCCCCAGGCTGCAGTGGCGCCGGTTGCGTGCGCTCGGTGGCGCCGCCTACGCCTACGGCTTCCGGTCCTGGGGCGGCGAGCTGTCGAACGTCCTCATCTGGCGTCTCGACCAGGTGGTGCTGCTTCCGCTGGCCGGCGCCGCGCAGCTGGGCTATTACGCCGTGGCCGTTTCGCTGGCCGAGGTGCCCCGAATGCTGGTAAGCGATCTGCGCGCCATTCTGCTCTCCGAAGTGGCGGCCACCCGTGACACCCAGGCGGCGGCACGCGCCTGCCGGATGTCCGTGATCGCCCTGACCGTGCCAGTGCTCGCGTTCATGGTGGTCACCCCGTTCGTCCTCCCGCTGCTGTTCACCGAGGCGTTCCGGCCCGCCGTGCCGATGGCCGAGGTGCTGTTACTCGGCACGATTCCCAGCGGCGTCAACATCTTCATCGCCGGATCGATCAGCGCCCTCGGCAGGCCGGGGATCCAGTCGTGGGCTTGCGCCATCGGGGTCGTTGTGGTCGTGACAGGACTGATCGTGCTCGCTCCGCTGCTCGGTGGAATGGGCGCGGCCTGGACCACTCTCGCCGCCGCCGTGGCGGTCAACGGGGTGCTGGCCTACGCGTTCTGGCGGACCACCGGCGTCGGGCCGACCACGCTGCTGCTACCCCGACCCGCCGACCTGCGCGCGCTGGTCGGCACGGTCCGCAGGCGTGGCAAGAAGTAATGAGTGTCGTCGTCCGCGAAGCTGAGAACGTCACTGGTTCATCTGGTGTAGCGCGGCGCCGACCTGCCCGGCGGACCGCGCTCGCCATCGCGTGATACTGCTCGTTCAGCGCAGCGCCGTATCTGCTGCTCTCAGGTTCGCCTGATCCACGTGGTGTAGCTCGTAGCGTGCGCCGCCATGTCCAGGCTTTCCGCTCCCCGGCATAGCGTCCACCCGCGTCACCGCCGTGCCGACAGGGCGCCTCGAGTCTCGGCGCCACGACGTGGCGCGACCCGCGGTGCGCGCGGCCGCCCTGTGCGGGTGGCGCTGCTCGCCACCGTGGTTCCGGCGGTATTGATCAGCGCGAACGCCAGCACAATGGATGCCGCCGTGCCCGCTTCGGCCGAAGATAGCTCGCAGGGCGCCCCGCCATCGGCCAACACGTCTCAAGACGACGCGGCCCAGACTCAGCCGACCGTGCGACTCGGTGAAGCGACGCCGCCCGCGGCGCGGCCAGACCACGCGGACCCAGACGAGCAGCAGACCGACCACGCGACGTGGCCCGAGTACCACGCGAAACCGGCCGACGCGGTCGTTGACACGATCGGAGTAGCGATGCACCACCACTACTCCGACACCGCGTATGGCGAGCACGATCTGCTGGCGATGCTGGAGCGTCTCGGCGTGCGCCACATCCGCGATGCAGTCACCCCGCAGTCAATGGAGTTCTACAAGCAGTTCGTCGAGCAGGTAGGCCCCGGCGCTGGGGTCTCCTACATTCTCAACGACGGCGAACCGATGAGCGTGCAGGACCAGCTCCGGCTGATTGCCGAGCAGGCTCCCGGCACCGCGAGTCAGATCGAGTCCGACAACGAGCCCGACTGCGACGGCTGGGGTGCCGGCGAGGTGGAGAGCTACCACGACCTCGCCCGAGACCTACGCGCGCAGATGGACTCGCTGCCCGAGCTGCACGATGTACCGCTGACCACGCCGTCCTTCTGTCGCAACAACAAGTCTTCCTTCACCACCTATGGGGACGATGGCGTCAGCGAGCGGTTCAACATGCACCCCTACACCGGCGGCGAGCTGCCCGAGAAGAAGATCGCCGAGCTGCTCGCAGCAGCTCGCGAGGCGGCTCCTGACGCAACCCCGGTGATCACTGAAGGCGGCTTCCACGGCGCCGTGAACAAGGACAACGAGCACAAGCCCACATCCGAGATGGCCCAGTCGGCGTACCTACCACAGATGTTCCTTGAGTACGCCGCCCAGGGCATCGCGCTTACCCACGCCTATGAGCTGATCGACCAGCACGACGACCCCGGCCGCACCCAGCGGGAGCACAACTTCGGGTTGTTCCGGGCCGACGGCTCGATCAAACCCAGTGGAGCGTCTCTCGCCGCGCTGACCTCGGCCCTGAGGGACGAGGGAGGGCCTGCACAGGCCACATGAGTGCGGATGGTCGTCTCCGGCGCAGGGAAGGAGCTGCGGGTGCAGGCGTTCACACGCTCGGACGGCAGCGTTGACGTCGCGCTCTGGCGGGCGCAGGAGATCTGGGACCCGGAGGTCCGCGAGGACCTGCCCAACCCCGATGCCGACGTGACGGTAGCCGTACCAGACGTGACGTCCGGGTCGTATGTCCGGATCGATGGCCGTGAACTTCCCGAGCGGATCATGCTGGCCGAGGATGACAGTTTCACCGTGCCGGTCAGCGCGCACCCGACGATCCTTCGGATCGGCTGAGCCGGACCCGCCCGGCCTGGGCCGGACACCCGGGTGATGGGATGCTGAGGCCACGTGGGGTGATGCGAGGAATGAGGCGGTGCCATGTTCGCTCGACGGATATCCGTCATCGGAACCGGTTATGTGGGCTTGACTACCGGTGCCTGTCTGGCATCGCTCGGCCACTTGGTGACCTGCGGCGACATCGACGCCGAGAAGGTTGAGCGGCTGCGCCGCGGTGAGGTCGACATCCTGGAACCCGGGCTGGCTGAGCTGGTCGGTGAGGGTATCGCGGCCGGCCGGTTGAACTTCGTGGTCGGCGCGGCGAACGCCGTACAGGGGCCGGATGGCGACGCCGAGGTCGTCTTCCTCTGTGTGCCCACCCCGATGGGCGTCGGGGGCGTCGCCGACCTCAGTGCGGTACGCGCCGTCGCCCGCGAGATCTCGTCGCTGCTCGCTCCAGGGTGCGTGGTGGTCAACAAGTCGACGGTGCCCGTGGGAACCACGCGGCACACCAGCGAGCTGCT
This sequence comes from Pseudonocardia nigra, assembly GCF_019396355.1. Classification (GTDB taxonomy): domain Bacteria; phylum Actinomycetota; class Actinomycetes; order Mycobacteriales; family Pseudonocardiaceae; genus Pseudonocardia; species Pseudonocardia nigra. The sequence goes on along the minus strand of NZ_JAHKRK010000029.1, from coordinate 8,113 downwards.
CGGGCGCGACGACGTCGCCGTGGTCAGCAACCCGGAGTTCCTACGCGAGGGTTCCGCGGTGCAGGATTTCCTCAACCCGGATCGCATCGTCGTCGGGTGCGAGCAGCAGGACGCCGCCGAGCGCGTCGCGGCACTGTACTCGCGTTTGGGCGCGTCGACCGTGCTGACCGACTCGGCGAGCGCCGAAATGGTCAAGTACGCCGCCAACTGCTTTCTGGCGATGAAACTGTCCTACGTGAACTCCCTTGCCGAATTGTGCGAACGGCTCGGGGCCGACATCGGTGACGTCACCGAGGGAATGGGCTACGACCGCCGCATCGGCCAATCGTTCCTGTCTCCCGGCCCCGGCTGGGGCGGATCCTGTCTGCCCAAGGACACCGAAGCGATGCTGCAGGTGTCGGACTCGGCCGACTTCGAGTTCCGGCTGCTGCGAGCCACCATCGATACCAACACCCGGCAGCGTCAGCGCATGGTCGACAAGGTCCGGGTGGCGGTGACCGGCTCGCGCACCGGTTCGCTCTCGGGCCGCCGGATCGGGGTGCTGGGTCTGACGTTCAAAGCGGGCACCGACGACATCCGCGACTCGCCGTCGATTGCGGTGGCCGCCCTGCTCCGTCAGGCGGGCGCCGAGCTGGCCGCCTACGACCCGTCAGTACCGACTGGATCAACCCACGGTGGCCTCGCCGGGATCGACGTCGTCGACAGCGCCGTCGCCGCAGCGAAGGGCGCCGAGGCGCTGGTCATCCTCACCGAGTGGCCGGAGTTCCGTTTACTGGACTGGTCCGCGCTTGCCGAGGCGACCTCGCGTGCCATCGTCATCGACACTCGCAACCTGCTCGACCCCGACGTGCTGCGCCGCGCCGGCTTCACGTGCTACTCCCTCGGCCGCCGCTGACCGACCGAGGAGTGCTGGCGCCGTAGGCGCGGGTCGGCATGCGCCATCGCATTCAAATCGTTTCCGTCCCCACGGGAATCGGGCCGCGGCGCTCATCCGACGCCTCGCCGCCCGGAACGACAGGCCCTTGCCGATGCCTGGGGGAATCCTCCTTCTGCCGAGGGGCCGCCGCGCGCCGGGGTAGGACGATGAGGCGCCGTTCGTCAGCTGCCCAGACGCACCCCAGCGAGCACCGCGCGGTGGTCGGTGCCCGCGACGTCGACGACGTCGAACCGGGTTGTGACCGTGCGCGGCGGGACCAGCACGTGGTCGATCTGGATGCCGAGCCACCGCGGCAGCGCCGACGGGTAGGTGGCGACCAGGCCCTGCCCGCTACCGGCCGCGGCGCTGCGGCACCCGGCCATCGCGGCGCGGAACACGCTGTGGTCGAGGGTGGAGTTGAAGTCGCCCGCGACGATCGGCGCGATCGGGGCCCGGCACCACTGCGCGATCAGCGCGAGGTCCTTGCGCCAGAGCGCGGTGCGCCGCGGTCCCATCGGGGCGGTGGGGTGGACGGCGTAGAGGGTGCGCCTGCCGAGGATGCCGCCCGTCACCTCCAGGTGCGGGTACCGCATCCCGGTGCCGATGCGAACGCGGACGTCGCCGGCCCGGCCGCCGGCCAGCAGGGTGACGCTGTGCCCGTCCCTGACGCCGGGCTCGGTCGACGTCCACGCCCGGTAGCCCAGCACCTCGACGAGCGGCAGGAGCTTGTCGCGGAAGTCGCACCCGGCTTCGGGGAGCACCACGAAATCGGGGACCTCCCGCTCGATGACGGTGGCCAGCTCGCCGGTGTCGGCCCGCCCGTGGAGCGCGTTGAGCGAGAGGATCCTGAGGTCTTCCGGGCCCTGCTCGGGCGCTCGCCGCGTGATCGCCCGGCCGGCGACCGCGGCGGCCCCGCCCAGCCCCACGGCTCCCACCAGTGCGGCCCCGGGACGCGAACGCCGCCTCGTCGCGAGGAACGCGGCGGCGGCCAACGTGGCCGCGGTGGTGTGCGGGCGCCAGGCCACGACGTCGACGCCGGGGAACCGGTGGTCGAGGCGCAGCCGATCGGGCACGACGAGAGCCGCTGCCATGCCGCCCAGCGCCGCCGCAGCCCCGAGCCGACGACAACGGGCCGCGGTGCGGCGTGCAGACATCGGTGGTGATCCTTCCCCTGGCTTCGCCCGGCCAACGGACGGGGCATCGGATCGGTTCCGACAGCCGGTTTCTCGCTGCAGGAGTGTCGAAACCAGCTCCTCGGTCTCGACACTCCACCGTAGGCACCAGAGAGGACACCATGATGAGCCAGAACGACCCGCAGGCCTTGAACCACGACTTCACCGCCGTGCTGCAGAAGAGCCCGAACCCGGGCGGCTGGACCTACGTGGTGATGCCCGGCTCCGCCGAGTTCTTCGGCACCCGCGGCCTGGTCAAGGTGCGCGGCACCATCGACGGCCACCCCTTCCAGAGCTCGTTCGTGGCCCTCGGGGACGGCACCCACAAGCTGCCGGTGAAGGCCGACGTCCGCAAGGTCATCGGCAAGAACGCCGGCGCGACCGTCACCGTCCACCTGGCCGAGCGGCTCACTTAGCGTCGCGGCGGGGCACGCGAGTGGGGGAAGGACCGCACTGCGCCTCGAACGCCCGGCGTGCGTACTCGTGGATCGTGCACGGCCACGCGTGCCGGCCGGATTGAGCGCCACCGGAACAGACCAGGCAACGGCCGGTCCCGTCGTCGACGTGCTGTTCGAGGAGCCGGTCGACCATGCCGGGCTGCGACACGATCAGTGCGACGAGCGGGTTCATCTCACCTGCCTCGTCCTCGTCCCGATCGCGATCGCCAGCGGGCCCGCTGGAACTCGAGGTACTCGCGACAGGTCACCCGCTCCAACCGGGCTCCGAGCCGGCGACGGCGCCGCTCACGCCAGAACCGGCGGACGACCGGCCAGAGGGATTCGTACGTCGAGGTCACAGCCGCTCCATCCGTGAGGTGGACGCCGGTCGCCGCGAGCGCATCGGGCTGGCAGTTCCCCGCGCCGACCGGCCGTTCGAGTGCGGGTTCGGTCCCGCAGATCACCAAATGCTCGGCGTCCAGGCCCGGGCCGGGAACGAGCTGCTGTGGAACGCCTGTGGCACTTGCGCCGCACCCGCTCGACTGGACCTGGGAGTATCAGAGGAGATGTGATGCTCAGCTGGCGACGATCAGCTGAGGCAGGTACGAGGGGGAAGGCGCCGTTCAACCATGACTGCGGTCCGGCGCTGGACCGGGCGCGAGGCCCGCGCACTCCGGATCGCGCTCCGGCTCAGCGTGCGCGCCTTCGCCGAGCACCTCGGTGTCGCGGCGCGCACGGTGTCGAAGTGGGAGGCCGGTGGCGTCGTCACGGTGCCGCGCCCGGACACCCAGGCCATCCTCGACACGGCACTCAGCCGGGCCGATCCGGCGACCCAGCAGCGGTTCGTCCTGCTCTCTCGCGCCGGCGATCACCCTGGTCGAGACGACCGCGAGCGCGTGTTCGCCCGTCCGAGCAGCTCCAGTTTCGGGCTGCCGCTGGGCTCCGCGGACCACATCGCAGAACTCCTGGTGCACCTGCGCGAGCAATGGCACGCGCTGGTTCGAACCGACAACCTGCTCGGGCCGCGATTCGCCCTGGCCGGCGTCCTGGACCAGATCTCCGTCATCGAGGAACTCCTGCCCATTACGTCCGGCACGCACCGCGCGGAGCTGGTGAGGCTGGCCGCGACGTATGCCGAATCGGCAGCCTGGCTGCACGAGGACGCCGGCCAAATGCCTGCGGCGGCACAGTGGGTGAGCTCGGCGATGGAGTGGGCGCACGAGGCCGGCGACCGGAGGCTCCTCGCGTGGACGTTGTTCCGCCGCAGCCAGCACGCTGCTCGGGAACGTGACGCGCAGGGGACGCTGAGCCTGGCGCGCGCCGCGGCGCGGGACGGTGACCAGCTACCCGACCCGATGCGTGCCGCAATCGTCCACCAGGAAGCCCATAGATACGCCCTGGAAGGAGACGAGCTGATGACCCACCGCGCACTGGACCGCGCACTCGGGTGGGCAGCGCCAGACACCGCAGGCGACGCCCGCAGCGGCCACGGTTCCTTCTGCACCGGCCCGTACCTGGAGCTGCAGCGCGCTGCGTGCTGGGCGACGCTCGGCAGGCCGAAACAGGCCATTCAGCTCTTCGAGGTCGTGCTGCCCACCCTCCCTGCGGTGTACCGCCGGGACCGCGGCGTCGCCTGCGGTCAACTGGCACAGGCGTACGCGGCCACGGGCGAGGTCGACTCCGCCGCGCAGGTCGGACGCGAGGCGCTTGCGATTGCCCGCAGCTCCGGTTCCCTGCAGACCGAGCAAATGGTGAGCCGCCTCGGCCGGTTCCTCGCGCGGCACCAACGGGTCCCCGCGGTCGGAGCGCTGCTCAACGAGCTGGGCGCTCCCGCATGAGCGTCAGCGGCACCGAGGCCGACGCGATGCGGCGCGCCATCACCATCTCCGCTCTCGGCCTCGGGTCGACCAGCCCCAACCCGCCCGTCGGTTGCGTCATCCTCGATCGTGCCGGACGTCCTGTTGGCGAGGGCTACCACCGACGCAAAGGCGAACCGCACGCCGAGGTGAAGGCCCTGACGGCGGCCGGAGCGCGAGCCGCCGGCGGAACAGCCGTGGTCACCCTCGAACCGTGCAACCACCACGGGCGCACTCCCCCGTGCCATCAGGCCCTCATCGACGCCAGTGTGTCGCGGGTGTTGATCGCGGTCATCGACCCGACCTCGAGGGGCGAGGGCGGCGCCGCCCGGCTCCGGCAGGCCGGCATCGAGGTCGAGGTCGGAGTCCTTGCCGACGAGGCATTAGTCGTCCTCGGACCGTGGCTGCAAGCGCTGAAGTCCGGGCGTCCGTTCGTTGTGTGGGCGTATGAAGCCAGAGCGGACGGGCCACGTGCACTCCCCGCCGAAGTACTCGCTCACGCCGGACTCCGATTCGGTGTCGACGCTGTGTTGCGCGCGGACGGCCGTATCGAGGAAGGACGCCCCGGTGTTCACGGGGCCGACTCGTTCGCCCTCCCCGACTCGGTCCTCACCGCCGAGCCGGCCGATGCCCTGGCCGAGCTGTACGCGGGAGGCGTCCGGTCCCTCCTCCTCAACGGCGGACCCGAGTTCGCTGAACAGTTCCTCGCCCGGCAGCTCGTCGATGACCTCGCTGTGTTCCTCGGCGCACCCGCGGACCGGCCGGTTCCACCGTTGCCGTCGACCACCGGGACACGCGACGTTATGCCGAGGGCGTTCCGGATCCGTTCAGTGACCAGGCTCGGCACGGGCGCACTGCTTCGCGCCGAACGGGACAAAGTCCGTTAGCCCTCACGCTTCCTTCACGAGCGGCGCACGACTGTGTGCACGAGGAGCAGTACAGCTAGCCCGCCCCGTCGGTAACGCCCTGGTCCGGCTCCGGCGGGTTCGGAACCGTCGTCGATGCCGGTTGCGTGACCGCGGGAGGCTCGGCCGTCACGGGGGCGCCCTCCGTGGCCGGTTCCGGCGCGGTCGTCGTCGGATCCACGGTCGCGAGTGGCGTCGGCTCAGGCTCGGCCGCAACCGGTGCCGCCGCGCATCGAACGGCCTGTTCCTGCGGTCCCGCATCACAGGTTGCCTCCGCGGGCCCGCCGTCGAAGCGGTCCGGGCCGTCGCCGCCGGTCAGGTCGTCGAGGTCGGCGCCGCCGTCGAGGAGATCGTCGCCGTCACCCCCCGTCAGCACGTCGGTACCGGCCTCGCCCACCACGACGTCGTTACCCGCGCCGCCGGACAGCCGGTCGGCTCCCGCGCCGCCGACGACGCAGTCGCCCTCCGCCGAGCCGGCCACCGTGTCGTCGCCGTCGGTGCCGAGGACGAGGAACGGCCCCGGTTCCGCCCTCGCGTCCCAGACCGGGTCGGCGGGGTCGAGCACGATCACGTCGACGAAGTCGGCGGCGACCATCCCGGCGTCACGGCACGCCGCAGGGACGTCGACCGGCACCTCGTCGACCTCGGGCACCGGCGGCACGACGGCCGTGGGACTCGGCAAAACCTGGGCTTCCGGGGCCGTGACGGCGCGCCCGGACGGTGGACCGGGCGGCGCGGGCGCGGCGGGCAGGACGGGCACGTCGGCGCCGGGCGGTCCGGTCCGTGGCGAGGCGCGGACGCTCATCCGGCCCTCGGCGCGGTCGGCGAAGCCACCGGTCGCGACGATCTCGACGACGGCGTCCTCCGCGAACGGGACCTCGGCCGGCGTGGCCCCGACCCGGGCGACCGTCACGGCGAACCGCGGGCTCGTCGCCGGCTCGACGCGGGCGAGCGACAGCTCGTGGCCGTTGTAGAGGTCGCAGAAGGCCAGCGGCGGTCCGGCGTCGACCGTGACGGTGACCTCCCGGTTCGGCTGCGGCCGCCACTGCCCGTCCTGCTGCCGGCACAACGCCGAACGGCCCGCCGGCCCGACCGCGAGAGTCAGGTCTGCGGGAACGGTCCCGAGGTACTCGACGGTGAGTTCGACGGTCTGCGGCCTGCCGGTCTCGAGGCCGTCGTAGACGAGCTCAGGCGCGGCGCCGTCGCGGCCGAGCACGACCTCCGCGGCCCCGACGACGGACGGCGTGGCGGGGTCGGTGTCCGACAGGGCCGCGGCCGTGCCGCCCACCGCGCGACGGCCAGTACCCCACCGGCAACCACCACCAGGGTGCAGATCGCGAATGCCGCCGCGACCCGGCGGCTCGTTCTGGGCCTGTTCACGGAAATGCGCTCAGCCGATCTGTTCGAGCCGGAAACCCAGCCGGAACGTCGAGGAATCGCCCTGTGCCAGGTTGTTCTCGGGGACGAGCGGGAAATGGACGTCCACGCGGACGCACCGCGCCTCGCCGGGGGCGAGGACGAGCGGGTCGCCCGCCCCGCCGGGGAGGATGTCGCGGTAGTCGCGCTCGGCGGTCGCGGGGTACTGCCGGGGCGGCGGCACCACGCCGGGTTCGCCCGCGCAGTCCGCGCCGGGCATCAGCGAGAACGACACGAGCAACTGGTCACCGAGCTCGCCCTGGTCGTCGCCGTCGCCGCAGGACCGGTCCCCTGCGGTCCGCTCCGGGGCGTTGCACGCGTTCTCGCGCTCGGCCACACCGCTCGTCGCCCACTTCGCGCGCCCGGGCAGGCTTCCGTCGTTCGTGAGCCGGATGAAGTAGTGGTGCGCCGACGGGCGGTAGGTGCCTGCGACCGGGGCGGCCTCCGGGGAGAGGTTCGCGAACGTGACCGGCTCGGTCTCGGCGCCGTCGGCCGTGGTGAGCCGCAGGTCCAGGGTGCCGGCCCGGACGAGTACCTGCGGCGCCTGCTCGGTGTCGACGAACCCTGCGTACGTGCCGGTCGCCCCCATTCCGAGCGCCGCGCAGCCGAGCAGGCCGAGCCCGCCGGCCAGCAGCTTCTTGCGCATCGTGTCTCCTCGCACGGGAACGGAGCGGCGGACGATGTGCCCGCCGCCCCGCGGGATCAGGAGCCGGCCTGCTCGAGGATCGCCTCGATGGCGACGACCGCCGAGTCGCTCTGGATCTCGTTGCCGACCGTGTCGGGAATCGCGAACGTCAGCGTGTACGACTGCGCGCCACCCTCGGCCGCGAGCGGGATGCCGCCGAGACCCTCGTCGTCGAGCTGCGCCAGCGTGTAGGTGCCGGCGCCGGGGACGCTAACGGTGATCGCCTCGGCGAGGTCGCCGTTGGTGGAGCAGCGGCCGTCCGTCTCCTCGGGCTCGGTGCAGGTGTTGTCGCTGCCCGTCACGTCGACGGTGAACTTCAGGACGCCGTCGATCGTGCCGACGTTGTCGATCGACACGACGTGCTCCTCCGACCAGCCCGGCGCGAGGTCGGCGAACTGGAGCGTGCCGGCGTCGCCGAAGCCGCCGACCTCGAGGTCGAGGGAGCCGGCGGCGAAGGTGGCCTGCGTGTCCTCGGTGTCGGTGAAGGCCGCATAGGTGCCCGCACCCAGCGCGACGACGGCGGCGGCGACGGCGGCGACTCCGATACCTGCGGCCGCCTTCTTGTTGTTCTGCAGAACGCTCACGGGTGTTTCTCCAGGGAGGGTTATTCAGCGAAGCGTTTCGTTACGGTTCTGAGATCAACTTGCGCGTGTCGACAAGCGAGTGACGGTCCGATTCACGCGAGAATGGGTTTGCCAACACAAGCCCACGTGAACGGACCGTCGC
>NZ_JAHKRK010000289.1 GCF_019396355.1 Pseudonocardia nigra | reverse complement strand
GAAGGCCCCCAGGCCTCAGACTTTGCTTCGGGCTAGACGCACCAATGCCAACCGAGCTCAGCCGGACCCGACCCGATTCTCATACCTCGTGGCGGCCGAAGGCCATGGGGGACTTTGCTGCAATCGGTGGGGGTGCGTCAGGCCACGTCGGCCGTCGTCACCGTCCCGTTGACGCGGCGCGGCAGGCCCAGAGTGTTCTCGTCGCGCAGGGCCTCGGGCAGCAGCGCCTGGGGCGTGTTCTGGTAGCACACCGGACGCAGGAACCGGCGGATGGCTGTGGTCCCCACGCTGGTGTGCACCGACGCGGTGGTGGCCGGGTAGGGCCCGCCGTGGTGCATCGCCCACGCCACGGACACACCCGTGGGCCAGCCGTTGTAGAGCAGCCGTCCGGCGCGGTCGCGCAGCCGGTCGAGCAGCGGCGCCAGCGTCGGCGTGTCGGCGTCCTCGGCGTGGACGGTGGCGGTGAGGTTGCCGCCGAACGCCTCGGCGGCCGCGAGCAGCTCGTCCGGGTCGGAGTACTCGACCACGATCGACGTGGGGCCGAAGCACTCCTCGAGCAGCGCGTCCGGGTCGGCGAGCAGCTGCTTGGCCGTGGTGGCCAGCAACGTCGGGGCCACGCCCGCGTCGCCGTCGGCACCGTGGACGAGGGTGCGCACCGTGCCGAGGCCCGCCAGCTTGTCGCGCACCTCGGCGTGCCCGCCGCGGATGCGGTCGTTGAGCATCCCGGCGGGCGACGTGCCGCGCACGGCCTCGACCAGCCGGTACTCCAGCCCGTGGCCCTCCGGCAGGAACAGCAGCCCGGGCTTGGTGCAGAACTGGCCGGTGCCGAGCGTGAACGACGCGACGTAACCGTCGGCGATCGCCTCGCCGCGCGCGGAGACCGCAGCCGGCGTGACGAACACCGGGTTGAGGCTGCCCAGCTCCCCGTAGAACGGGATGGGCTCGGCTCGCGAGGTGGCGATGTCGAGCAGCGCCCGCCCGCCGCGCTCCGACCCGGTGAAGGCGCCTGCCTTGATCCGCGGGTCGGTCAGCGCGGTGGTACCGGCCTCCATGCCGTGGATGACGGCGAACGTGCCGTCCGGAGCGCCCGCGGCGCGCAGCGCCTCGACGAGGATCTCGCCGGTGCGCTCCGACAGCTTCGGGTGCCCCGGGTGCGCCTTGAGGACCACGGGCGCCCCGGCCGCGAGCGCGGACGCGGTGTCACCGCCGGGCACGCTGAACGCGAACGGGAAGTTGCTGGCGGCAAAGACCAGCACCGGGCCGAGCGGCACCAGCATCCGGCGCAGGTCCGGACGCGGCACCGGCTTCGCGTCCGCATCGGCGGTGTCGATGATCACCTCGAGGTAGGAGCCCTCCTCGAGCGCGTCGGCGAACAGCCGCAGCTGGCCGCTGGAGCGGGCCACCTCGCCGGTGAGCCGCTGCTCGGGTAGCGACGACTCCTCGATCGCCAGCGGCACCAGCTCGCCTGCCGCGGCGTCGAGGGCGTCGGCGGCGGCGCGCAGCTGCCGTGCGCGCTCTGCCGGGCGCAGGGCCGCGAGCGGACCCGCCGCGGCCGTGGCCGCGGCGAGCACCGCGTCGAGCTCCTGGCTGGTGGTGTCGGAGACGGTCACGAAAGCACCTTCCGGGCGTCGGGTCGGTCGGCGGCCTCGACGAGCCACAACATCGCCTCGCGGCCCCGCACGACCGGGTTGGCGAGCGTGCCGACCTGCGCGATGTCGATCTCGACGCGGTCACCCTCGACCAGTGTGAAACTCAGTTCCGGGACGATCCCGGTTCCCGTCGACAGTATCGCGCCGTCGGGGAAGTCCGTCGGCTCGAACAGGGCCGCCACGAGCTCCTCGAGGCTGCGGTGCAGGCGCGACGTGCTCGTCTCGCCCTCGAAGGCGACGGCACCGTCGCGCACGACCTTGATCGTGATGGCGAGGTCGCCGGCGTCCGGCACCTCCCAGGCCGGCCGGATGCCGGTGGCGATCGCGCAGCTGCCGCTGTAGATCTTGGCCTGCGGGATGTAGAGGGGGTTCTCGCCCTCGATGTTGCGCGAGCTCATGTCGTTGCACACCGTGTAGCCGACGATCTCGCCGAACCGGTTCGCGACGACCGCGAGCTCCGCCTCGGGGACGTCCACCCGGGAGTCGGCGCGCACCGCGACCGGCTCGCCGTCGGTGACGACCCGCCAGGCCACCGCCTTGAGGAAGATCTCCGGGCGCTCGGCGTCGTAGACCTTCTCGTACACCGACGCCTCGGTGCTCTCCTCGACGCGCCCGCTGCGCGAGCGTTCGTAGGTGACGCCGGCGGCCCACACCTCCGTGCGCCCGTCCACCGGCGGAAGGAACGTCACCGCGGCGGCGTCGACCTCCGGGCCGCTGGGTGTGAGCCGCTCGCGGAGCGTGTCCGCGGACTCGCGCAGCAGCTCGCCGATGCTGTTCCAGGGCAGCGGCGCCACCCTGCCGTCCCGGCGCAGCCCGACGCGCGGGGTTGCCGCTCCTGCCTCGAGATAGCGGACGATCTCCATGCTTCTCCCTACTCCTGTGCTGATACGGGGTGCCCTGATACCGGTTGCAGTGTGCGCGCCGCCTGCCGGGCGCGGTGCAGGCAGAACAGCGCCGCGGCGGCGGCGATCACCGCGAGCGACGGCTCGAGCAGGAGCAGCCCGCCGCCGACGACCAGGCAGGCAACTGCGAGCACCTGCCACTGGCGGCCCGACGCCGGGTTCACCCTGGCGCGTTCCGGGGCGCGGGCACCCTCGTGCCAGGCCAGCCACCCGTTCGCTACGGCGGCGAGCCCGAACACCGCGGCCCAGACCGCCGCGCCGTCCACCGCCCGGATGCCGGCGAGGGCGAGGAAGCCCAGGCCGAGCAGGAGGTAGCGCCAGCGGATCGGGACCGACGTCATGAGATCACGCCGACGTAGGCGAGGATCGCGACGATCCCGGAGACGGTGAGGAACACCGAGCCGAGCGTGACGAGCACCCGCAGCACGCGGCCCATCCGGTACGGGCCGGGCATGTTCTTGCGGTCGACGTAGAGCAGCCCGGCGCCGTAGATGCCGCAGGCGAACACGCCGCCGACGATGGACGCGGGTGTGATCAGCGCGACGAAGCTCGCGCCGGACAGGATCGCCAGCACGCTGCCGATGCCCACCCAGGCGTAGACGTACGGGCGGATGCCGCGCTGGCCGCGCTCACGGACCTTCTTCGACACGGCGGCGAGGCTCTCGTAGGTGGTCCACGTGTAGGCCTCCCACAGCGCGTACGCGGTGCCGAACAGCACCATGACGATCGCGACGATGTAGAAGTACTCGAAGACCGGGGCCACGACGCCGAGGAACTGCGACTGGTAGGTGAGGACGTCGTTGCCCGCGGGCACCTGCTGCTGCTCACCGAGGATCGCCGCACCGTTGATCATGAATGCCGCGGCGATGATCGCCATGGCCAGGAAGGCCGCGAGCATGTCGAACAGCGGGGCCCGGCTCCACGCCTTGGCCTGCGCGACGTCCGCCGGGTCGGTGGACAGCGGGATCCGGGCCCGGCCGTCCATCGCGGCCATGCGCCTGCCGATCGCCTGCGCCTCGGGGTGGCCGAGCATCCCCCACTTCTTCTCGCGCAGCATGCCGGTGTAGCCGACGTAGTCGTACATCCCGCCGCCGAGGCCGCCCATGAACACCACGAGCTCGACCCACACCGACGTCTCCACGATGTCGGGGTAGCGCTCGGCGACGAACGGCGCGTAGTCGAAGTCGCCGGGCACGAGCCCGCCCAGCGCGCCGAGCCAGTCGGGGCTCGCCACGAACACGGCGACGAGGACCAGCAGGACCATCAGCCCCGCGATGACGACCTGCACCTTCTCCAGCACGCGGTAGCCGCCGATGTAGGACAGCACCGCCGAGAACGCGAGGACGCCGAGTGCGTACAGCGTGGCGTCGCCCGCGCCGAGCGACTCGAGGTAGTCACCGAGCGCGACGGTCACGCCGCTCGCCCACCCGGGGAAGGACGCCAGGCAGATCAGCAGGATGACCAGTGGGAACCAGCCGCGCGGCCCGGGCAGCACCCGCGCGAAGCGGGTCATCGGGTGTTCGCCGGTGAGCGTGATGTGCCGGTTCGAGGCGTACACCAGCGCGCCCTTCGCGACCGTGCCGACGACGACGGCCCAGAGGACGGCGTAGCCGAACACGGCGCCCTCGCGCGAGGCGAGGATGGACTCGCCGCTGCCGATCGTCAGCGACGCGATGATCGCGCCGGGCCCGAAGAACTTCAGGATCGTCGCGAAGCTCACACGCTTGCGCCGCAGGGACGCAGGTGCCTCGGGCAGCGTCAGTGCGCCGCTGGTCTCCAATGCTGTCAAGGTCCACCTGCCCGTCTCCGCACGCACCTCTGCGCGCGGACGTGTGCTGGATCCCTCGGGGATCCTATGGGATATTTCCGATAGCCGCGGGGATTATTGGAGTCACCGGGGCCGTGGTCAAGAGGTGGGGAACGGTCTCGAGGGAGAGCCATGACCAGATCGACGAGCACGGGCGCCGCTCGTGAGGAGCCCCCCGTGACTCCGCTGCCCCGCCGGCAGGTGCTCGCCGACGACGTGTACGAGGCGATCAAGGCGCTCATCATGGACAACGCGATCGCCCCGGGCGCCCGCGTCTCGATCGACGGGCTGGCCCGCCAGCTCGGCGTCTCGCCCACGCCCGTGCGGGAGGCGCTGGCCCGGCTCGAGTCGGCCGAGCTCGTCGTCAAGGAGCCGCTGCGGGGCTACCGCACCACGCCGCTGCTCACGCTCCCGCAGCTGGACGACCTCTACCGGTTCCGGCTGCTCATCGAGCCCTGGGCGGCGGGCCGGGCGGCGGAGCTGATCGACCCGACGGCCCGCGAGCGCGTGCTCGCCGAGATGGCCTCCTGCGACGAACCGGAGTCGGAGACCTACGACGCCTACAAGGCGCTCACCGCGCACGACGCCCGCTTCCACGCGCTGGTGGCGGAGCTGGCCGGCAGCGACCAGGTGCGGCTCGCGCTCGAGCGGACGCATTGCCACCTGCACGTGTTCCGGCTGTACTACGACCGCGGCATCGGCCGCCAGACCGTGGCCGAGCACCGCCGCATCACCGAGGCACTCCTCGCCGGCGACGCCGACGCCGCCGAGCGGGCGATGCGCGACCACCTCGAGACCGCCTACTACGAGCGGCTGCGCCCCGTCTACGGCGATCGGGCCCGACCGTGACCCACCAGGAGGACGACGTCCGCATGACCGTGCTCAGCGAACTCGCCGCGGGCCTTCCCGCCGACGCGCTGCTCACCGACCCGGCGAGCACCGAGGCCTACCGGCACGACGAGGCGAGCTTCTGCCCGTCGGGGGCGCCCCTTGCGGTGGTGCGGCCGACCGCGACCGAGCAGGTGCAGCACGTGCTGCGGGTGGCGTCCGCGCACGGCGTACCGGTGGTGCCGCAGGGCGCCCGGTCGGGGCTGTCCGGCGCCGCGAACGCCGTGGACGGCGGCATCGTGCTCTCGCTCACCCGGATGGACCGGATCCTGCAGATCGACCCCGTCGACCAGGTCGCCGTCGTCGAGCCGGGCGTGCTCAACGCCGTGCTGTCCCGGGCCGTGCTCGAGCAGGGCCTCTACTACCCGCCGGACCCGTCGTCCTGGGAGCTGTCGACCATCGGCGGCAACCTCGCCACGAACGCGGGCGGGCTGTGCTGCGTGAAGTACGGCGTCACCGCCGACTTCGTCCGCGGCCTCGAGGTCGTCACCGCGGACGGGGAGCTGCTGCGCACCGGCCGCCGCACCGCCAAGGGCGTGGCGGGCTACGACCTCACCAAGCTGATCGTCGGGTCCGAGGGCACCCTCGGCGTGATCACCCAGGCGACGCTCGGGCTGCGGCCCGCACCCGAGGCCGCGCTGACGATGGCCGCAGCGTTCGGCTCGGCCGCCGACGCGCTGTCGGCCGTCACCCGGATCATGGCCGCGGGGCTGCAGCCGTCGATGTGCGAGTTCCTCGACGGGCTCACCGTGCGGGCCATCCAGGACTACCGCGACATGGGCCTGCCCGCAGGCGTCGGGGCACTGGTGATCACGCAGTCCGACCGCGGCCCGCGCGCGGCCGAGGACGTCGCGGAGATGGGCCGAATCTGCGACGAGCTGGGCGCACTCGACGTGGCCGTGGCCTCCGACGCCGCGGAGTCGGCGATGCTCATGGAGGCCCGCCGGATCGTGCACTTCGCCATCGAGAAGCTGGGCTCCACGCTCATCGACGACGTCGCCGTGCCGCGGTCGCGCCTGGTGGACCTGCTCGACGGGATCGCCGCGATCTCGGTGGAGCACGACGTGCTCGTGTCCTGCCCCGGGCACGTCGGCGACGGCAACATGCATCCCACGGTGATCTTCGACCGCGGCGATGCGGCCGCCGTCGAGGGGGCCCAGCGCGCATTCGACGCGATCATGCAACTCGGCCTGGGGCTGGGCGGGACGATCACGGGCGAGCACGGCGTCGGCGTGCTGAAGCGCGACTGGCTCGCCACGGAGCTCGGCGAGCTGAGCGCCGGCCTGCACCGCAAGATCAAAGCGGCGTTCGACCCGCAGGGGATCCTCAACCCGGGCAAGGTCCTGGCGCCCCCCGCCTGACGCCCCTCACCCCGTTGCAGCAAAGCCACTTTCATGCCACGTGGTTGCGTGAAAGTGGCTTTGCTGCAATCCGGGTTCGCCTAGCCGAGGTGGGTCACCAGGGCGTCGGTCACCTCGCGCGTGCTCGCCGTGCCCCCGAGGTCGGCGGTGCGGGTCTCGGGCTTCGCGAGCGTGGTCTCCATCGCCGCCAGCACGTCGGCGGCGGCGGCCGGGTGCCCGAGGTGCTCGAGCATCATCGCCGCCGACCACACCGCGCCCACCGGGTTGGCGATGCCCTGGCCGGCGATGTCGGGCGCCGAGCCGTGCACCGGCTCGAACATCGACGGGTACTGCTTCGTCGGGTCCAGGTTCGCCGACGGCGCGATCCCGATCGAGCCGGCCACCGCCGCGGCGAGGTCGGACAGGATGTCGCCGAACAGGTTCGACCCGACCACCACGTCGAAGCGGCCCGGCTGCAGCACGAACTTCGCCGCGAGGGCGTCGATGTGCTCGCTGTCCCACCGCACGTCCGGGTACTGGGCCGCCCGCTCGGCCACGACCTCGTCCCAGAACGGGAGGGTGTGCACGATGCCGTTCGACTTGGTGGCGGAGGTGACGTACCCGCGACGGGTCTGCGCGAGCTCGAAGGCGAAGTCGGCGATGCGGCTCACCCCGACCCGCGTGAAGATCGACTCCTGCACGGCCATCTCGTCCGGGAACCCGCGGTTCATCCGGCCGCCGACCTCGCTGTACTCGCCCTCCACGTTCTCGCGTACGACCACGAAGTCGACGTTCTCCGCGCCGCGCAGCGGGCTCTGCACGCCGTCGAAGACCCGGATCGGGCGCAGGTTCACGTACTGGCGGAACGCCCGGCGGATGGGGATGAGCAGTCCCCACAGCGACACGTGGTCGGGCACCCCCGGCCAGCCCACGGCGCCGAGCAGGATCGCGTCGAAGCCGCGGAGCGTGTCGATGCCGTCGGGCGGCATCATCGCGCCCTCACGCGCGTACCGCTGGCACGACCAGTCGAACTCCGTGTACTCCAGGCCGATGCCGTGCCGCGCACACACGGCGTCGAGTACCGCACGCGCGGAGTCGATCACGTCCGAACCGATCCCGTCGCCGGGGATCACGGCGATGCGCTGGTCGCTCACTGGTGCACCATCCTTGTGTCGGTAGCCGCCAGGCTGCTGATGCACCCGAGGTGCCCCTGGGTCACCGCCCTGCTCGCTCGACGCTGCGACGTCCAGCATGAGTTTCGCGGGGCCCGGTGG
>NZ_JAHKRK010000288.1 GCF_019396355.1 Pseudonocardia nigra | reverse complement strand
CCTCGTGATCAGCCTGCACCGCCTCGCGGGCGCCACCAACATCGCCAAGGCCCTACGCCATCACGCCCGCGACGCCCGTCGACCGCTCCAACTACTCAAGATCATCTGACTTTGCCGACCCCCTGGGTGGACACCTACGTCACCGACGTGCTGATCGAACGCCTGTCTCAGCCGGACGCGCTCGACGTGTTCAACGTCGACGACAGCGATGACGTGCAAGCGGCCCAGCGGGAGCTCGCAGGGCTGCAGGCGGAGTTGACCGAGCTGCGGGCAGCCAAGCGAGCTGGATGGATCTCGCTAGGGTCATTCCTCGAGTTCGAGCCGGACTTGCTTGCCAGGATCGACGTGGCCCAGCAACGAGCACTCCCGATAGCTGTCCCACCGCTGGTTGCCGACCTGGCGGGCCCGAGCGCGCGGGAACGGTGGGTAGCGCTGACCCTGCCCCAGCGACGCGAGGTGATACGGGTGTTGTGCACCGTCAAGGTGCACCGAACCCGGCAGGGAGCGCGGACCTTCGACCCAGCCACCGTGACTATCGAATGGCACTACGCGCGGAGGCCTCAGTGAGGCTTTCTCAGTAGTGCGATGAGCTGGGACCGCGACACGCCGAGCAGGCGGAGATGATCACGAACGGGTGCGGGACCCCGGTAGAAGAGCCGGTCCGCCTAAAGATCGACTGCCCACACCGAGGTCCCGCGTGTCCGATCCTGTCACCTACACCGGTGTGCTCCCGACCGGGGAGCACCCCGCGGTCCGCCTGTCCCAGCTTCTGGCTGGTGAGCGCTGCGAACGCGGCACCCGGCAAGGACGCGGCGCGCTGGGGCCGTGGAGGCACGCGGTGCTGGTGCTGCGCTGGTTCCTCGACGCGACCCGGGTCGCTCAGCTCGCCGTCGACAACGGTATCGGCCTGTGGACGGCCTACCGCTACCTGCACGAGGGCATCGACGTCCTCGCCGCGGCAGCGCCGGGCCTGCACGGGGCACTGCTCGCCGCGCAGCTCGCCGGGCACACCCACGTCCAACTCGACGACACGTTGGTGCGCACCGACCGCAACAAGGCCGCCGGCCCGACCGTCGTCAACGGCAAGCCGGTGGACCTGTGGTGGTCGGGCAAGCACCATCACCACGGCGGGAACGTGCAGGTCGTGACCGCCCCGGACGGCTGGCCGCTGTGGACCTCGCAGGTTCGTCCCGGCCGCGAACACGACCTGACCTGCGCCCGGGCCCACCCCGGCCTGTTCTCCGCGCTCGACGCCTGGACCGACACCGACCGTGTGGTGCTGGCCGACCTGGGCTACCTCGGCGAGGCCGATCGGCTCATCTGCCCGATCAAGAAGCCCGCCAAACCCGCCCGACTCACCGCCACCCAGCGCACCGTCAACATGCTGCACTCCGCCACCCGCGCGCTGGCCGAGCGCGGGAACTCCCTGCTCAAGACCACCTTCAAAGCCCTGCGCCGGGTCAGCCTGTGCCCGTGGCGGATCGGCGCGGTCACCGCCGCACTTGTCCTGCTGCACACCGAGCACGAACGAACCATATGATCGACCCGCTACTGCGAATGGCGCAGTGACAGCCGTACGCACGCTCAACCCTCACTCAGCATGCGTCGCGGTGCCGCTGCTCGTGCCCGCGGACACGGAGGCTGTGAGTAGTAGGTCGGGATCGGTACTTGGTTACAGTGTCTTGCCGTAGGAGACTGCTGTGCACTATGGGTACGGTTCCCGAACTCGGCACGCATCACCTGTTCCCGTCGTTCGCGCGTTGTCGCGGGATGCGGGATCGCTACTACGTCGTGGGGGACCCGAAGGTCCTGCGGCCCGGGGAACGCGTCGCGGACACTTTGACGATCGAGGCGGTGGAAGGCTGCGCCGGTGTCCTTGGGGGCGTAGCGGTCGGCCTCGTCGTCGGAGTCCTCCTCGGCTACGCCGTCGGCGGAGTCGCGGGAGTGATTGGTCTCGCCGTCGTCGGGATGATTGTCGGCGTGGCTGCGGTCGTTGCTATCCGATATTTGCGGGCGGAGCAACGTCGGTCTCGAGCGGCGGGTAAGGTGCTCAGGATCGACCCGCAGGAGCCCGAGGTGTGGTCGTTTTGCGAAGTTGTGGGCCGGCTCGCCGCTACCCAGGCGTGGACGTCTGGGTTGGTTGACCACGATCGTGTGGTGCCTCCGCTGCTGTGGTGGGTCGTCACCGCATATCGTGAGTTGGAGCCGCTGGAGGCTGACCTCGCCGAGGCCCGGGCTCGTCCCGGCTTGGCCGATGTGGTCGAGCAGAAGAGTCAGCAGATCGCGACGATTCGAGGGGAGCTGGACGCGGTGCGCCACCGGCTCGAGCAGATGATTGGTCCGTCCCGCGAGCTGGACGCCCGTGAGCAGGCTCGTCGCGACGAGGAGAGCAGCCGGCGCAAGGAGTCCGAGCTACGCGAACGGCTCACCGGAGCACCTGTCCCCGCTGCGGATTACGTCGTCGACGCTGGCGAAACGGTCGAGGGCGTCCGCGCAGCCGCAGCCGCGTTGAACGAGCTGCTCGCCGAAACACACAGGATGACCTCCCAGCTGCCGGACCACCGGAAGTAATAAGCCGCCAGCAGCTCGCACCTAGGATCTTGCATCGCGCGTCGTGGCGGTGTCGCAGATCGGCCCGGTGGCGGATGATCGGATTTTGGTGGTGCGGGTCGACATGTGGAACGTGCAGAACCTGTTCCGGGCTGGTGAGCAGGCCAGCTCGACCCAGGCGCGCGCCGAGGTCATTGGGCGAGCACGGTGAACACCGCGACGTGCGCGGTTCGACTGCGCGGGGATGGTGTCTCGGAAGTCCCTCAGGACCTCGCAATCTCGCCTTGAGAAGTAGCGTGAGGTCATTCAGAAGGCACTGAGCACCACCAGGTTTACGGGCTCTTCCCGAAAAGGGCTTGTCACGATTCCCGTGTAAGCCACAGGTGACTGATGTCGTTAAACTATCACAGAGGGAGTCGTCCGGGGAAGAGAACGACGAGCGTGTTCAATGCGGTCTTCCATCCATGGGTTCCGGTTCCTGATTCGCCTCCTCTCTTGCTGGAAATGTTGCGAAGCCCGAGGTAGAGCAGCTTCATTGCCGCTTCGTCGGATGGGAAGTGGCCGCGAGTCTTGGTGATCTTGCGGAGTTGGAAGTTGATGGATTCGATGGCGTTGGTGGTGTAGACGACCCGGCGCAGCTCGGCCGGATAGTCCAGGAATGGGATGAACTCACTCCAGGCGCGGCGCCACACGTCGATCACGCCTGGGTACTGCCGCCCCCAGTCGGTGTCAAGCTCCTTGAGCGCGAGCTCGGCAGCCTCCACAGTGGGCGCGGTGTAGATCGTCCGCATCGACTTCGTGATCTTCTTTCTATCTTGATAGGACACGAACCGCATGGCGCTGCGGATGACGTGCACGACGCAGGTCTGCACGACCGTGTCGGGAAACACCGAGGTGATGGCGTCGGGCAGCCCGGTTAGGCCGTCACAGCAGGCGATCAGGATGTCGCGCAGTCCGCGGTTGCGCAGCTGGGTGAGCACCGAGTGCCAGAACTTCGCGCCCTCGGCCTCGGCGATCCAGCAGCCCAGCGCGTGCTTGCGCCCATCGACGTCCACCCCGATGACCAGGTGCGCGACCTTGATCGTGACTGCGCCCTTGTCTCGCACCTTGATCCGGATGCCGTCGATATAGACGATCGGGTACACCTCGTCGACCGGGCGATTCCGCCAGATCTCGATTTCATCGGTGACCACATCGGTGATGTTCGAGATCATTTCCCGGGATGCTTGCACCCCATATACTTCGAACAGGTGCGCCTCGATGTCGCGGGTCGACATCCCGCGTGCGTAGCAGGACAGCACCAGCTCGTCGATCTGTCCGACCCGCCGCGCCCGTTTCGGCACGATCCGCGGTTCGAACTCGCCGTTCCGGTCGCGCGGCACGCTGATCGTGACCGGCCCGTTCGTGGTCGACACCGTCTTCGCCGAACTGCCATTACGGGAATTGCCGCTCCCGTGCCCGGCAGGGTCGTCACGTTCGTAGCCCAGATGGTGGGTCATTTCGGTCTGGAGTGCGCGCTCGAGCACCGCCTTGGTCATCTGGTTGAGCAGTCCGTCGACGCCGTCGATCGGGGTGCCGGCGGCCTTCGCGTCGGCCAGCAGTGCGTCGATCGCCGACGGCTCGAGGGCCTCGGCGAGCCGGCGGGCAGCCGCGGTCTCAGCGTCGGGATCCGGCTGGTTCTTGCTCACGTGGGTGTCCTTCCCGACCGCCATGTCGATCACTGCGGTCGATCTTGGTCCACCCGCGGCTTACACCGTTCGCGTGACACGCCCCCCGAAAATGAAGTGCACGTAAGCCCGTGACGTCCCGGCGCCAGGAGCGGTCGTGTCGGTGCGGGGAGACGGGCCCCGGGTGGCTGATGATGCAGGTTCTCACGCCATGATCACCGCCACCCGGGGGCCCTGTGTCGCAGCCTACGTTCTCGCCCGCCCAGGTCCTGGCCGACACGATCGTCCGCACGGTCGAACTCGGCGTCACGATCACCGACGCCGCCATCGACGCGGAGACGACGGTGGTGTGGTGCGACCTCACCGCCCGCGATCCAGCCCGCTGCCCGGGCTGCGGGACGGTCGGGATCTACCGCGACAGCGTCGAGCGCCGGCTGACCGACCTGCCCGTGGCTGGGCACCCGCTGGTCCTGCTGGTGCGCGTCCCGCGCTACCGCTGCCCGGCGTCGCCGTGTGAGCGGGTGATCTTCAACCATGACACCTCCGGGCTGGCCCGGTCCGGGACGTCGACCACCCGGCGCTGCGCACGCTACGTCCTGCGCCGCTTGATCGGCGACCGGGTCACCGTCGCCGCGGTCGCCCGCGAGCTGGGCCGATCCTGGGACACGATCAACACGATCGCGGTCGAGGCGACCACCGAGCTGCTGGCCGCCGCCGGCCCTGCCCGCCTGGACGGGGTGCGGGTGATCGGGGTCGACGAGCACCGCTGGGCCCACACCCGCCACGCCGACGGCGACGGCTACGTCACCGTGATCGTCGACCTCACCCCCGTCGTGGAGCAGACCGGGCGGGCGCGGCTGCTCGACCTGGTCGCGGGCCGTTCAGCGGCCGCCCTGACCGGCTGGCTCGCCGCCCGCACCCCCGAGTTCCGCCAGCAGGTGCAGGTCGTGGCGATGGACGGATTCGGCGGCTACAAGAACGCCGCCACCAGCGCGGTCCCCGACGCGGTCACCGTCATGGATCCCTTCCACGTCGTCGCCCTGGCCGGCACGAAGCTCGACCTATGCCGCCAACGCGTGCAGCAGACCACGCTCGGGCATCGCGGCCGGACCGGCGACCCGCTCTACCGCGTCCGCCGCGTCCTGCGCACCCGCACCGAGCTGCTCACCGCACGCCAGCAGGCCCGGCTCGACGCGGTGTTCGCCACTGACGACCACGTCCCGGTCGAGGTCACCTACCGGGTCTACCAGGACATCATCGCCGCCTACGGCCACCCCGACCCCCGCCAGGGCAAGACGCTGCTGACCAGGGTCATCGACTCCATCCGCGCCGGAGTCCCGGCCGGGCTCGAGGAGCTGGCCACGCTCGGGCGCACCCTGCACCGTCGCCGTGACGACGTGCTGGCCTACTTCACCAACCGCGCCTCGAACGGACCCACCGAAGCCATCAACGGCCGCCTCGAAGCGCTACGACGCAACGCGCTGGGCTTCCGCAACCTGATCAACTACCGACTCCGCGCGCTGCTCCACTGCGGCCACCTCGCACTCTGAATCCGGAAGAGCCGGTTTCGTTGCTGGCTGTGCTGAACGGATACCCATACGTCGGAAATCTCGGCAGAATCGAGGAGGTCCCGCTCGACGAGGTGCGCGAGCGCTTTCTCGGCTGCGGCGCTATGGCCAGGCTGACGACGCAGGCTTGCCGGGCACTCGCGAAATCGTGCTGCACACTCGGCTGGCGTCCACCTACGGGCCAGGGGTGTTCCGCAGTCCACTGCTGTTTGCGCGGGCATACGGACGCCCCGATGTCCCGCACCTACGCCCCGAAGCCTGGCGCCCCTTCGTCACCCGGGAGATCGATGTCCACGAGATGGCCGCCGCACATTACGACCGGTTGCGGCCCGACCCACTCGCCCAGCTCGCACACCTACTCGCAGCGCGGTTGTGCAGGTCTGCTGGAGCATTCTGTCCCCAGTGGACACCTGGCGGCAGCGATATGGAGCCGGTGTGGTCCTCGCGTTGGCGCCCACGCTCGCCGCTGCCGAGCGCTGCCGATGCTCGCCGAGGCCACCACCGAGGCGTTCCAGCCGCACCCGGGCCACGTCATCACCACCAGCTTCCCGGCCTGGCCGATCTGTCCGGTGCTGGAGCCCTCGGCGAGATTGGCGACGACCGCGCATGCATTGGACCAGGGCGGAACCGGCGTAAGCATTGAGAGAGGCCGGATACGCCCGATCACCCAAACAGCGGATAGGGCTCTGGTCCACACGTCGGTATCGTTGCGTAGACGTATATGGTCCATCGGACAACTGCCGCGGCGAGCCAGCAGCGCGGCAGCCAGGTACGAGAGGACCGGGGCGACGAACTCCGTGCAAGACTACAGGGCTCCAACGGCTGAGACCGGCGGACGCGGCACACCCAAGTATGAGCAGATCCGGAAGGACCTGGCGTCAGCGATCCGGGCGGGTAACTATCGCCCCGGTGAGGCCTTGCCCTCCCAGCGCGAACTCAGCGCCTCCTACGGCGTCACACTGATGACGCTACGGCAGGCGCTGCGGCTGCTCAGCGACGAAGGGCTGGTGGTGCAGCAGCCCGGTCGTGGCACGTTCGTCACCCCACCTAAGCTGGCCTACCAGCGCGAGACGCTGCGCAGCATGTCTGACGAGTTGCGCAGTCAGGGCATCGACGTGGAGACCAAGGTCGTCCGGTTGGGTAACCGGCAACCCCCTGCCTCGGTGTGTGCGGTGCTGGCCATCTCCAGGAGGCAACGCGCACTGCGGATCGAACGGCTGCGCATCGTCGACGGCAAGCCCGCCGTGCACCAGGTCTCCTGGGTGCCCGAACCGTTCGCCGAGAGCATTCGGCAGATGGACTTCACGGAAATGACGCTGTACGCGGCGCTCGCCGAACACGCCGGTGTGGCCGTCTCCCGGGGCTCGGAGACCATCAGGCCCGCGCTAGTGACCTGCGAGGCGGCCCGTTACCTGCGAATCACCCAGGGCAGCCCCGTGTTCGTCAGAGAGCGGGTTACGCTCGGTATCGACGACAGCCCGATCGTGTTCGACCGCGCGAGCATCACCGGTGACCCTATGGTGATCCGGACAGAACGCGTGTCGAACACGGTGCAGTGGTCATGGGGAGTGTCATCGAAGGGACTTGACGTGGGCGGCGCGGTGCCCGCCTCTCGACGTGACCCCTGAATTTCCTGGCGGCGGCCAGTCGTACTGGTCGGCACGAACGCCGACGTTCTGAGTCCCGCTGACCGCGCTGGCGCAAGCGATGCCGCGCCCGTGCTGGTGGATGTGGGCTCGCCCGAGCGGCGGGTCGTCGATCCGATGCGCGCACCTCGAGATGGTGGGCAGCGAGGTCAGCTCCGCCCTACTGACACCGCCGCAGACCGTTACACGAACCCCGTGCGCGTGGTTCCCAGCTGATCCACAGCGAACACTTGACAACAGGAGGTCCTCCCCCGAAAGGTTTAGACAAAGTTGTAGAACTCCTGAGAGGTCAGCCGCGGAGGTGACCGCACTAGAGCGTGTCCCTTGGATCATGGGACGGGGTCGCGGAGCCAGATCCTGATCGAGGCGACGTCGATGGTTCCGCGGAACATGTAGTCGCGCTTGTCGTAGCGGGTGGCGACCGCGCGGTGGCC
>NZ_JAHKRK010000287.1 GCF_019396355.1 Pseudonocardia nigra | reverse complement strand
GTCGCCGCGGCCAACGCCCTGGCGTTGGCCGCGGATCCGCCCGGCCCCGGCCTCACCGCGGTCAACGTCTGCTCCGGGGAACCGCACACGATCGGCGAGCTCGCCGCGGCACTGGCCGCCGCGATCGGTGGCCCGGAGCCGACGGTGGTGGGCGGGGCACGGCCCGGCGACGTCCGCCACGTCGTGGCCGATCCGGCGCGGGCCACCGAAGTGCTGGAGTTCCGCGCGGCCACCGCGTTCACCGAGGGCGTGACGCGGTTCGCGACCGACCCCCTGCGGGCGCCGGCCGGAGCGAACGTCACCGATCGGTAAGCCGAATCGCCGTTTGACACTGGCCCGACGGCCGAAGATCAGGGTGTGGACGGCACACCCGAGATCATCCTGCCCTGCTTGGACGAGGCCGCCGCTCTCCCGGCGGTGTTCGCCGAGCTCCCACCCGGCTGGCCCGTGCTCGTGGTCGACAACGGATCCTCCGACCGCACCGCCGACGTCGCGGCCGCCCACGGTGCGCGCGTCGTGGCCGAACCCCGCCGCGGTTACGGCGCCGCGGTCCACGCGGGGCTCGTCGCCGCACATGCGGACCTGATCGTCGTGCTCGACGGCGACGGCTCGCTCGACCCTGCGGTGCTGCCCGGAATGGCCGATACGCTGCGCAGGGAGTCGGCCGACCTCGTCGTCGGGCGCAGGACACCTACCGCGGCAGGTGTCTGGCCGTGGCACGCCCGCGCGGGCAACGCGGTCATCGCCGCGCTGCTGCGCCGCCGGGGCCTGCCGGTCCACGACATCGCCCCGGTGCGGATGGCGCGCCGACTGGACCTGCTCGACCTGCGGATCGCCGACCGGGCATTCGGCTACCCGCTCGAACTGCTGCTGCGCGCGGGCGCGGCGGGTTGGCGGATCGCCGAGGTCCCGGTGCCGTATCGCGCGCGGGCCGGGGGCCGGTCGAAGGTCTCCGGATCCGTCCGCGGCACGCTGCGCGCCGCTCGGGACATGGCCGGGTTGCTGCGATGAGCGCGCAGGCGAGCGCGCGGCTCACGCTGCTGGTGATGGCCAAGTCGCCCGAGCCAGGACGGGTCAAGACGCGGCTCTGCCCACCGGCCACCGCGGAGCAGGCCGCCGACCTCGCCGCTGCGGCACTGCTGGACACGATCGACGCGGTGGCCGCGTTCCCCGCGGGCCAGCCCGTCGTCGCACTCGCCGGCTGCCTGTCGCGCGCGGCCCGGTCCGGCGAGCTCGTCGCCGCGTTGCGCGGTATCCCGACCCCGGCGCAGCGCGGCACCGACCTGGGTCAGCGCATCGCCGCCGCCCACGTCGACGCCGCCGCCCTGCTGCCCGGGCGGCCCACGCTGCAGCTGGGCATGGACACCCCGCAGGTGAACGCGGACCTTCTCGCCGCGGGCGCCGCGCCGCTGCTGGGCGACGACCGCCGCGACGCCCTGGATGCCGTGCTCGGCCCGGCCGCCGACGGCGGCTGGTGGGTGCTCGGCCTCCGCGATCCGGCGGACGCCGCCCTGGTGGCCGACGTGCCGACCTCCCGGTCCGACACCGGCGAGCGCACCCTTCGCGCGCTGCGGGGGGCCGGCCTGCGCGTGGGGCTGCTGACGGAGCTGACCGACATCGATACCGCGGCGGACGTGCAGGCCGTGCGTCGGGCCGCCCCGGGCACCCGCTTCGCCGCGGCGGTCGACGCGACGCCGGCCGTGTGGGCGCGCGGGTGCTGACCGCAGGCTTCGACCCGGCGCTGGCCGGTGCCCCGGCGCAGCTCGTGCGCAGCGACGGCGTCGAGATCGACCTGGCCGTGCACCGCTGGTGGGGCCGGGCGACCGGGGAGGATCGCTGGCTGCTCGACCGCTGCTCCGGCTCGGCAATCGACCTGGGCTGCGGCCCCGGCAGGCTGCTCGAGGCGCTCGCCGCCCGCGGTGTGCCGGCACTGGGCGTGGACGTGTCGGCCGTGGCGCAGCGGGCCTGCCGGTGCCGCCGGGTCACGATGGTGCGCGGCGACCTGTTCGCGCCGCTCCCGTGCGAAGGGCGCTGGGCGCACGCCCTGCTCGCCGACGGCAACATCGGCATCGGCGGTGACCCGCAGCAGCTGCTGCGCCGCGCGGCCGAGCTGGTGCGCCCCGGCGGGACGGTGCTCGTCGAGACCGACGACAACCCCGATGCGCTGTGGCACGACACGGTCCAGGTGCGGACGGGCGCGGGCCGGGGTGCCCCGATGCCGTGGGCGCGGGCAGGCGCCGCCACGCTCGCCCGGCTCGCCGCGACCGTCGGTCTGCGCCGGACCGCGGACCACACGGGCAGGCGCAGCTTCGTGGAGCTCACCGTCGACGCGCGGGTTCCATCCGCAGCCCAGACCGGTTCAGCCCCGACCGGTTCAGGGGCAGCCTCAGCGTGAAGCGGCACCCCGGCGGGTCGTTGGTGACGGTCAATTCCCCACCGTGGGCGTCGGTGAGTGCCCTCGCTATCGCGAGCCCGAGCCCGGCCCCGGATCCCGATCCCGGAGTGCGCGCCGTCGCGCCGCGGAAGCCCACCTCGAAGATCCGGTCGAGGTCGGCGCCCGGGATGCCGCCGCACGCGTCCTGGACGTGTAGCCAGGCGGTGTCTTCGGCGACGCCTGCGGTGAGCCGGACCCGCCCACCGCGCGGCGTGTGCTGTAGCGCGTTGGTCAGCAGGTTGTGCACCACACGGGTGAGCTCCACGTCGCTTCCCGCCACCGTCGGCCAGTCCTCCGGGTCGGCCGCGCTGATCTCCACGCCCGCGGCCGCCGCCGCAGGCGCCTCCGCCGCAACCGCGTCGGAGACGACCTCGCCGAGAGCGAGCGGGGCGATGTCCAGGCGCAGGGCCGCGGAGGTCGCGCGGGACAGGTGGAACAGGTCCTCGACCATCGCGGTCATCCGTATCGCCTCGCGCCGGATCCGGCCCAGGTAGTCGGACACGTCGCCGGGCTCGCGGACTACGCCGTCGACGATGGCGTCGGTCATGCCGCGGATGCCGGCCAACGGCGAGCGCAGGTCGTGGCTCATCCAGCTGACCAGCTCGCGGCGGGCGGCCTCGGCGCGGCGTTCGGACTCCACGGCCTCGCGTTGCCAGAGCGCGTCGCGGGCCAGCCCGCTGCTCAGCAGCAGCGCCGCCGGCACGGTGACGGCCGCGACGACGACCACCACCGCAATCGTCCCGATCAGCTGTGGCGTGTACATGAACCCGCTCACGGCCACCACCCCGACGAGGGCTGCCATCAGTGGCAGCAGGGCCAGCGCGGTCATGGCGGCCGTGATCGAGCGGCGGCGCATCCGGTGCATCACGAGCCCGCCGACCGCCATCACCGGCAGCGCGAACACCAGGGCCAACGGCGCAGCCCTGGCCAGCTCGGCGACCACGGTCATGTCGGTCGTCCTGCCCTCTCAGCTGTTCCTGCCATGTCGGTTCCGGGGGTCGTAGCGGTAGCCGGTGCCCCAGATCGTCGCGATTCGCCGCGGCCGGGTGGGGTCGGCTTCGAGCTTCTCGCGCAGCCTGCGCACGTGCACGGTGACGGTCGACTGATCCCCGAAGTCCCAACCCCACACCCGCGCCAGCAGCTCGGTGCGGGTGAACGCCCGTCCGGGGTTGGCCACGAGGAACGCCAGCAGGTCGAACTCGCGGGTGGTGAGCGCCAGCTCGCCGCCGGCCAGTTCGGCACGGCGCCCTGCCCGGTCCACCCGCAGGTCGCCGTCGACGAGGATCCCCGCGACATCGGGCAGGGCCCCGGACGGAGCCTCGGGGGGCACCGAGCGCCGCAGCACCGAACCGACCCGCAGCACCAGCTCGCGCGGGCTGAACGGCTTCGTCACGTAGTCGTCCGCACCGAGCTCCAGGCCGAGGACGCGGTCGTCCTCCTCACCGAGCGCGGTGAGCATGACGACGGCGGGGGCCCGGTCGCGCCCGCGCAGGCTGCGGCACAGCTCGAGGCCGCCGAGGCCGGGCAGCATCAGATCCAGCACCACGACGTCCGGCTCCGACTCGTTCGCGATGCGCAAGCCAGCGGGGCCATCGGCGGCCTGCGCGACCCGGTACCCGGCCGCGCCGAGGTAACGGGCGACCACGTCGCGCACGGTGGCGTCGTCGTCGACCACGAGCACGCTGGCGGTCACCGGACGAGGGTAGCCCCGCCACCGCCCTCCATCGCGCACGTCACAGATCGGTGAGGCGAATTCTTAAGGGTTGGTGACCGACCCGTCCGGGCGACCACGAAGGCGTCCGCGGGCTTCTACCGTCGAACCATGTCGCGCAGTGAGCAGGACTACGGCTTCCCGGCCCCGCTGTGGCGGTTCATCGGCCGGGCCCGACCGCCGCTGCCGCGCTGGCGCAGCCCGCTGCGCGGACCGTGGCTCACGTCCGTCCTCGGTCTGGCGCTGCTGGTCGGCCTGCCCATCGTGATCATCACCGGGTTGCTGAGCTACATCGCCTACGGCCCACAGCTCGGCTACGCCATACCGCCGGACGTCGGCGTGCTGAAGCTGCCGGTGTTCGACTGGCCCACCCGGCCGGTCTGGCTCTACCGGCTCACCCAGGGCCTGCACGTCGGGCTCGGGCTGGTGCTCGTCCCGATCGTGCTGGCGAAGCTGTGGTCGGTGATCCCCAAGCTGTTCGCGTGGCCGCCGGTGCGCTCGCTCGCCGAAGCGCTCGAACGGGTCTCGTTGCTGCTGCTCGTCGGCAGCATCCTGTTCCAGATCGTCACCGGCGTCCTCAACATCCAGTACGACTACGTCTTCGGGTTCAGCTTCTACGCGGCGCACTACACGGGTGCGTGGATCTTCATCGGCGCCTTCGTCGCGCACGTCGCGATCAAGCTGCCGATCATGCTCCGCGGCCTCCGGTCGCGGTCGCTGCGCGCCGAGCTGCGCACCCCGCTCGCGCGGACCCGCCCCGAGCACGACGACGGCAACGACTTGGTCGCCCCGGACCCGGTACCGCCGACGCTGAGCCGCCGCGGCCTGCTCGCCGTCGTCGGCGGAGGTGCGCTGCTCGTCGCCGCGCTGGTGAGTGGGCAGTCGGTCGGGGGGGTCCTGCGGCCCACGTCCTTCCTGCTCCCCCGCGGCCGGACGATCGCAGGGGGTGACGGCGGGCCGAACGACTTCCCGGTCAACCGCACGTTCGCGGCATCCGGCATCGATCCCGCCGCCACCGGGGACGGGTGGTGGTTGGAGCTGGCCGGCGGCCGTCCCGTCCGGCTCGACCGGGCCGCGCTCGCCGGCATGGCCCAGCACACCGCGGTGCTGCCGATCGCCTGCGTCGAGGGCTGGTCGACCGTCCAGACGTGGTCCGGGGTGCGTCTGCGTGACCTCGCGGCGCTGGCCGGGGTGCCCGAGCCGGCGGCCGCGCTGGTGCGTTCGATCGAGCAGGGTCCGTTCGCACAGGCCGCCCTGACCAGCGGGCAGGTCCTCGATCCGGACTCGTTGCTCGCACTGCACGTGAACGGCGCCGACCTGTCCCCCGACCACGGCTTCCCGGCCCGCGTGATCGTGCCGGCCCTCCCCGGCGTGCACTGCACGAAGTGGGTGCGCACGATCGAGTTCCGGAGCGCCTGATGCGCCGCGTCTACGGGGCCGGGACCGGGCACCTGCTCGTGCTGCTGCTCTGCCTGGTCGTCGCCGCCCTCGCGGCCCGCCTCGTCGCGAACGACCCGGCCTGGCCGCGGATGCTCGTCTGGTTCCTCGCCGCGGTCGTCCTGCACGACCTGGTGCTGTTCCCGGCCTACGCCGCCGCCGACCGGTTCCTCGGCACGACCGCCGCCCGGCCGCGGCGGGTGCCCGTCGTCAACCACATCCGGGTGCCCGCGCTCGGCGCCGGTCTGACCTTCCTGCTCTTCTTCCCCGGGATCGTGGGGCAGGGCGAGCCCGCGCTGCGCGCCGCGTCCGGCCTCGACCAGGATCCCTACCTCGAACGCTGGCTCCTGCTCGTCGCGGCGATGGCGGCGGTCTCCGCGGTGGTGTACGGGCTACGCGTGCTGCGCGCCGGTTCACCACACGGTGAGCAGCAGGTGGTTCACCGCGAGCGCCAGTGACGCCTGGGCGGCCAACCAGTACCGCACGTGCTCGCGCGGCAGCAGCGCACACGGCAGCACCAGCCACAGCGCGAACGGCAGCCAGATCCGCTCGACCTCGGCCTTCGACATCCCGGACAGGTCGGCGAGGACGATCGCCGCCAGCCCCGCGACCGTGAGCAGCACCGCCGCGGCCGGCAGCTCCCGCGGCCCGGCGGCGTCGCTCGCGGCCCGGCGCAGCCCGGCCACCACCGCCGGGCCGATCGCGAACGCCAGCGCGGCCAGGTTGGCCCACACGAAGAACGAGTAAGGCCGCGTCTCCGCGATGCTGGCGGCATAGATCACGCGTACGTGGGCGAACCCGGTGAACCACCAGAAGCCGGCCGCGGTGAAGGCCGCCACGACCGCGGCGGCGCCCAACACGGCCAGGCCCGCCACCCGCCACGCCCTGGTTACGGCGAGCACGGCGAGCGGCAACAACCCACCCAGCACCAGCCCGTAGGACAGGTACAGCGCGTACCCGAGCAACACGCCGCCCGTCACCGCCGCCACGGCGCTACCCGCCGATCCCCGGGTCGCCACAGCCAGCAGCGCCACCCCCCACGCGAGCACACCCGCGAACATCCCGTCCGCGGAGACCCCGATCCACACGGCCCCGGGCAGCAGCACGCCGAACGGCAGCGCGCGGCGGGCGACGTCCTCCGCCCCGAGCGCCTGCAGCCCGACCGCCACGGCGACACACGCCGACGAGCCGACCAGCATCACGAACAGTCCGGCCGGCTCACCCCCGCCCAGGCCGATCCGGTCCAGCCACACGAACAGCAGGAACACCCCGGGTGGGTGGGCGCCCACGTGTGTCGTCCAGTGCACGGGTTGATCGGTGAGGATGTGGTCGGAGAACGTGCGGAGCATCTCCAGGACGCCTGCGACCCGCGGCACGTCGTGGAGGTACTCCTCCTCGCTGGCCAGCCGCTCGACCACGCCGCGCTGCCAGCCGTCGACGAGCGCGAGCGACACGGTCCACGCCAGCGCCGCCGCCCCGGCGGCCGCCATCAGCCCACCCCACCTCATCCGTGCGGCCAACTCCGGCCCCCGCGCCACAACCAGCACCGCCACGACCAGCGCCACGGGCGTGCCCCACCCGAGGTGCGGCTCCCAGCTCGCCAGCAGCGGCGGGAACGGCAGGAGGATCTGCACCCCGTCGCGGATCAGCCCCCGACCGACGACGGCCGCCGCGACGACCAGCACGACGACGCCGAGCACGGCGGCCACGTCGCCCCGCCCGCCGACACCCCGGCGGGCCGGTGTCGGTGGAACGTCCGGTGCCATCCCGCCACGGTAGTGATCAGCGACCGGCGTGAGAGCCCGGACCACCGGGAATGAACGGTCACAGGAACCGGGGCGGCGCGTGACCGATGTCGCCGTGGGTTCCGGCGAGCTCCCAGCGGTCCGCCGTGGCGGCACGCCGTTGGTGATCCACCGCTCGAGCAGCAGCGCCACCTTCGCCCGCATCTCGGTGCGGAGCTTGCCGAACGAGTCGGCGGGAGCGGTACCGACCCGGCCGAGCAGCAGCCACCAGGCTCACGCAGCGGCGCCCGCGTTCGCCACGAAGTCGGGGATCACGGAGATGCCGCGGCCGGCGAGCATGGCCTCGGCCGCCGTGAACCGCGCTTCCCGCCCGGGAACGTAGCCCTCTTGCTCTGCATCCCCAGCGCTGCAGCCAGTCAGCCCAGTCGATCTCCGGCTGAACTGAATCTCCGTGTTCATGCGGACCCCCGCTCAAGGGTTAGAGCGTGTCCCGTGGATCATGCGGGTCGGCTGCGGTAGATCTCTTCTGTGCTTGATCGCCACGACTTGACCGACGCGGAGTGGGCACGGCTGGAGCCGTTGCTGCCCGACCGGACACCGCGAC
>NZ_JAHKRK010000286.1 GCF_019396355.1 Pseudonocardia nigra | reverse complement strand
CGCGAGCAGCCGCCGTGCCGCCGCGGCGGCCGAAGCCACCTGCCCGGGCCCGTCGGCGAACGCCCCCGCGGCCCGCAGCCCCCCGCGGGCGGCCGCCCAGCGCGCGACCTCGGCCCAGGCGCCCTCGCGCGGCTCGCCCGCGCCGATGGGCACCACCAGGTGCGGCCGGCCCTGCACGGTCGCCGTCGCCGTCGCGGGCGGAAGGCCCTCCGGCGCACCGATCGGGCCGGCGAGCACGACCACCAGGTAGGCCGTCCCGTCCCCGGCGTCGCCGGCGTCGCCGGCGTCCCCGGTGAGCCCGGCGAGCAACGGCATCGCTGCGCCCGGGTGGTCGGCCAGGTCGCGGTAGGTGTGCTCCAGCACCTGGTCGAGCGCGCCCCGGTGGCGGTTGAGCAGGCGGGATACCCGCAGCAGCAGGGTGGCGTCGCCGGCGCCAGAACTGTCCCAGAGGCCGGCGAAGACGTGTGCGGCCGCGGAGCGCAGGAACCACCGCACCGCCCGGAGCGGGGCCCCGCGCAGCGCCATGTCGGCGAAGAGCGCGGCGAACTGCCCGACGTCGGGGTCCGCGTCGGACCCGCCGTGGGAGCACACCTCCGCCCGGCGGCACAGCTCGACGAGCAGCACGGCCTCGTCGGCCGCCCGGCCGCGCCAGGTCGCGGGCTGCGGGTCGGGCAGGTCGGCCGCGATGCGGCGCAGGACGGCCGCGACGAGCGCGACGGGGCGGGTCACCGCGGCTGGTGCGGGGGGCGCGTCGATGACGGGGGCGGTCGGCGGCATCACTTCGTCGACCCCGCGAGGACGCCCTGCACGAAGTACCGCTGGAAGGCGAAGAAGACGACCAGCGGCACGATCATCGACAGGAACGCACCGCTCGCGAGGAGGTCGACGTTGCTGCCGAACTGGCGCAGCTGGCTGCGCAGCGCCACGGTGATCGGCGCCGAGCTCTGGTCGGCGAAGACGAGCGCCACGAGCAGGTCGTTCCACACCCAGAGGAACTGGAAGATCGCCAGCGACGCGATGGCGGGCAGCGCGATCGGCAGCACCAGCCGCCAGAAGATCATCAGTTCGCGGCCGCCGTCCATGCGGGCGGCCTCGAGCAGGTCGCGCGGGATGCCGACGAAGAAGTTGCGCAGCAGGAACACCGCGAACGGCAGCCCGAAGGCGACGTGGAACAGGACCACGCCGGCGATCGAGCCGTACAGCCCGGTGGCGCCGAAGATGCCCGCCACCGGGATGAGCGCCACCTGGATCGGCACCACGAGCAGGGCGACGACGCCGATCATCACCCAGTCCCGGCCGGGGAACTCGATCCAGGCCAGCGCGTAGGCGGCGAGCGAGCCGATCACCACCACCAGCACCGTGGACGGCACGGCGATCAGCACGGTGTTCCCGAACGAGCGCAGGACCGTGCTGTCGGCGAGCAGCTCGGCGTAGTTGGCCAGCGTGAGCTCGGTGGGCGCGGTGAACACCGACCACCACGCGCTGCCGGTGTTGCGCGACTCGGGGCGCAGCGACGCCGCGAGCAGCCCGACCACCGGCACGAGCCAGAAGATCGCGATCAGCACCAGCGCGATCCGCACGGCGGGCCCCGCGAGGCGGCCGACGATCCGGGCGGCGACGGACCGGCGCGGCGGTCCCGGTGGCAGGGCCTCGACGTGGGCCGCGGGGGCCCGTTCCAGCACCGACGTCATGCCCGATCCCCCTTGAACCGCCGGATGTTGAACACCATGGCGGGCAGGACGAGCAGGAACAGCAGCACGGCGAGCGCGCTGCCCAGGCCCTGGTCGCCGCCACCCGCGCCGAACGACACCTGCCACATCTGCAGCGCCAGCACGTTCGCCTCCTCCTGGACCGATCCGGGCGCGATGACGAACACGAGGTCGAACACCTTCAGCACGTTGATCACCAGGGTCACGACCACCACGAGCAGCACCGGCGACAGCAGCGGCACGGTGACGCGCCGGAACACCTGCCACTCGGTGGCGCCGTCGACACGCGCGGCCTCGAGCGCGTCGCGCGGGATCGCGGCGAGCCCCGCGGCGATGAGCGTCATCGCGAAGCCCGACATGATCCACAGCCAGGCCGAGATGATCACCGGGGTCACGAGGCCGGGGCCGAGCCAGGTCAGCCCGCGGAACGGCGGGGTGAAGCCGCTCTCGGGCAGGCGCAGCGTGTACGAGCCGGGGGCGAGGTCGGGCACGGTGAACCGCCCGTCGTCGCCGGTGGTCACCGTGGTCACCACGCGGTCGCCCGCGAGCACCTCCACGGTCAGCCCGGGCATGCCGCGCTCCCCCGCGTCGACCTCGCCCGGCCGGTCCTGCACGCCCGCGACGTCGAGCCAGACGAGGCCGCGCAGGCCCGGCCCCGGCTCGGGCACCGCGGCGTCGGTCGCGGCCGCCGGCAGCGCGTCGGGCGGGAACCCGGTGATCGCGAGGCTGACGACCTCCTGCTCGCCCACGGGCAGTGCCGTGACCAGCGCGCCACCCTCGACGGCCGTGAGCCCACCGCCCTCGCGCGGCCGCGCGCCGGGGTAGGGCGAGGGGGCGGCCACCATGTCGTGGGCGGCGACGGCGATCGCGTTGGCGACCCCGCGGTCCGGGTCCTCGTCGTAGACGAGGCGGAACACGATCCCGGACGCCACGAGGGAGATCGCGAGCGGCATGAACAGCACCAGCCGGAACGCCGCCGCCCAGCGGATCTTCTCGGTGAGCACCGCGAGGACGAGACCGATCGAGGTGACCAGCGTCGGTGCGACCACCACCCAGATGATGTTGTTGCGCAGCGCCACGAGCGTGCGCTCGTCGGTGAACGCCGTGACGTAGTTCCCGAGGCCGACGAACTCCTCGCCGCGGGCGTCGAAGAGGCTCCGCACCAGCGACCAGGCCGTCGGGTAGACCAGGAAGACCAGGAGCAGCAGCAGGGCCGGGGCGAGGAAGACCCACGCCAGGCGTGGGCTGCCACCGGACAGCGCGCCCGTCCGCCGCCCCCCGTCGGGGACGGGCGCGCTGCTCCCGGGCCGGGTCGGTGACGTGACCACGGCTCAGCTCCCCGCGTAGGTCGCGGCGGCCTTGGCCTCCAGCTCGGCCAGGATCGCGTCGACCCGTCCCGGATCGGCCAGGTAGTCCTGCATGGCCTTCCAGAACCCGTCGCCCTTCGTGCCGCCGAGCGCGGTCGGCATCAGGTCCGACATGTCGAACCGCACGTTCTGGGCACCGACGAGCCGCTCGGCGATGGACCGGGTCGTCTCGTCCGGGTACTCCGCGGGTTCGACCTCGCGGTTCGGCGAGATGAACCCGCCCTCGGCCGCCCAGATCGACGCGGCCTCCGCGCTGGCCAGGAAGTCCACCAGCGCCGTCGTGACCGGCGTGTCGGTGAGCGCCACGACGGTGTCGCCGCCGCTCACCACGGCGGAGGTCGTGCCGAGCGCCGGGAACGGGAAGAACAGTGCGTCCTCGCCGATCACGGCGGAGGTGCTGACGGAGACGACGCCCGCCACGAAGTCGGCCTCGAAGACGAACTCCGCGCTCGGGTCGTCGCCGAAGACGTTCACCACGGAGTCGGTGAACTCGGTCTGCAGCGCCGTGTCGACACCGCCGGGGAGGAACTGGGGCTTGAAGGCCTGCGCGAGCGTCTCCAGCGCGGTGCGGACCGACGGGTCGGTCCAGGGGATCTCGTGGGCGGCGAGCCGGTCGTACATCTCGGCGCCCGCGGTCTGCAGGTAGACGTTCTCGAACCAGTCGGTGAGCGTCCAGCCGTCGGCACCCCCGACCGACAGCGGCGTGCCGCCGATGTCGGAGCGCACCCGGAGCGTGTCGACGAACTCGGCCCACGTGGCGGGCGGGGTGAAGTCCGGTCCCAGCGTCTCCGCGTCGTACCAGACGAGGGACTTGTTGGCGGCCTTGAAGACGAACCCGTACAGCTCGCCGTCGACGGTGCCCAGGTCCTTCCAGACGGGCGCGTACTGTGTGTCGATCACGGCTTCGGCCGCGTCGCTCAGCGGGACCAGCAAGCCGGCCTCCGCCAGCGTGCGCACCAGCCCGGGCTGCGGGATCACCGCGACGTCCGGGGGCGACCCGCCGGCCAGGCGCGTGGACAGCACGGTCGGCAGCTCGTCGCCCGCCGAGGTGTAGGTGACCGTCGCGCCGGTCCGTTCCTCGAAGGCGTCGAGCACCATCTCGAAGGACGCCTGCTCCTCGTCCGACCACACCGCTGCGACCTCGATCCTTTCGTCGCCGAGGTCACCCCCGGGTGCGCCGGCGGGACCCCCCGCCCCGCCGGCGCACCCGGCGAGCGCCACGGCGGCCGCCGCGGCCACCGGAACGCCCTGCGTACGTGCACGTCCTCGCCCCCTCGGCCGCCGTCTCCGTGCCGGACCAACTCAGTGCCGGACCGACCCGGTGCAGATCAACTCGGTGCAGATCAACTCAGTGCCAGATCGACCGGCCGTCGGCCGGGTCGAAGAAGTGCAGGTTGTCGACGTCGACGCGGACCGCGATGGGCTCACCCTCGAAGACGCGCGTGCGCGGGCTGAACCGGCCGACCAGGACGCTGCTGCCGGCCCGCGCGCCGATCCCGCCCGCCTCCCGGTCGAGCTTCTCCCGGTCCTCCGTACGCACCGGCTCGACGTCGACCGGGAAGTGCACCATCACGTCCGAGCCCATGGCCTCCACGAGGTCGGCGACCGCCACGAGCGTGGCACCGTCGGCGCGGCCGACGATCTCGGCGTCGTCGAGGTCCTCCGGCCGGATCCCCACCACGACCCGTCGCCCGTCGAACTCGCGCAGGGCGGGCCGGGCGTGCAGCACCCCGGGCGGCACGGTGAGCCGCTGGTCGCCGACGCCGATCGAGACGTGCCCGTCGGGGGCGAACACGAGGTCCGCGGCGAACATGTTCATCCCCGGCGAGCCGATGAACCCGGCGACGAGCATGTTCACCGGGCGGTCGTAGAGATCCTGCGGCGGCGCGATCTGCTGCAGCACCCCGCCGCGCATCACCGCCACCCGGTCGCCCAGCGTCATCGCCTCCGTCTGGTCGTGGGTGACGTAGACGGTGGTGACGCCGAGGTCGCGCTGGATCCGGGCGATCTGGGCCCGCATCTGCATCCGCAGCTTGGCGTCGAGGTTCGACAGCGGCTCGTCCATGAGGAACGCGCGCGGCTCGCGCACGATCGCGCGGCCCATCGCCACCCGCTGCCGCTGGCCCCCGGAGAGGTGACGCGGCTTGCGGTGAAGGTGGTCGGCGAGCTCGAGGACGTCGGCGACCTCGCGGACGCGGCGCTCGATCTGCGGCTTGGGCATCTTCCGCAGGGTCAGGCCGAAGGCGATGTTGTCGAACACGGTGAGGTGCGGGTAGAGCGCGTAGGACTGGAAGACCATGGCGACGTCCCGGTCCCGGGCGGGAACGCGGTTGACGACGCGGCCGTCGATGCGGACCTCGCCCTCGCTGATCTCCTCCAGGCCCGCGACCATGCGCAGCGCGGTGGTCTTGCCGCACCCGGACGGCCCGACGAGCACGAGGAACTCCCCGTCCATGACCTCAATGCTGAGGTCGGTCACGGCGCGCGTGCCGTCGGCGTAGACCTTGCCGACCCGGTCGATCTCGATGCCCGCCACGACCCTCCCCGTCCGCTCCGCCAAGCTGCGTGATGGCGATCACGCGCCGTGTCTGCGGAATGGTAGGGACGAGGATCCGAACGGGACCTTAAACGCGCGGCAGATCGAGCTGAAAGTTTCGCCGCCCGGGTGTCGATCACTGTTCCCGCACGGCACGGCAGCCACTACCTTTCTGCTGTGTCGATGGTGCTCCTGGTCGAGGACGACCCCGCGGTCCGGGCGGCGATGACGGGGGCCCTGCGGGACGCCGGGCACGTGGTGCAGCCGGTCGGTACCGCGCTCGACGCCCTGCGCGCCGCGTCCGACGCCCAGATCGACCTCGTCGTGCTCGACCTCGGGCTGCCCGACCTCGACGGCTTCGAGGCGCTGCGGCTGCTGCGCGGGGTCAGCCAGGTACCGGTGATCGTCGCGACGGCGCGCGGCGACGAGCCCACCATCGTGCGGCTGCTCAACGCGGGCGCCGACGACTACCTCGTCAAACCGTTCTCGAGCGCGCACCTCGGCGCGCGGATCGCCGCCGTGCTGCGCCGGGCCCGGCCCACCGATCCGGGCGGCACCGGGCCGATCGCGGTGGGCGACCTCGTCGTCGACACCGCCCGGCGCGAGGCGGCGCTCGGGGGTGTGCCGCTGACGCTGACCCGGCTCGAGTTCGACCTGCTCGCCTACCTGGCCGCCCACGTCGGCACCGTCGTCACGAAGGCGGAGCTGTGCCGCGAGGTCTGGCAGCAGCCGCACCTCAAGCTGGACCAGACGATCGACGTGCACCTGTCGTGGCTGCGCCGCAAGCTCGGCGAGAGCGCGTCGGCGCCGCGGTTCCTGCACACCGTGCGCGGCGTCGGGGTGAAGCTGGTGGACCCGTGCGACAGCTCGTCGTCCGTCTGATCCTCGCGACGGCCGCCGTCGCCGCCGGGGCGGTGGTCGCGGCCGCCGTACTGCTGGACATGGCGGGTGACCGCGCCGCGGCGCGGGCCCAGGTCGAGGCCGACCTGGCCGCCCTCGTCACGGTCGCCGAGGTGACCACCGACGAGGAGGCGCTGCTGCGCGCCATCGGGCGGACGGCCACCGGCCGCGCCGGCGGGCTGGCGCTCCACCTCGACGGCCGGACGATCGGGCGGTCGCACGCCGCCGTCGCGGGGTCCGCCGGGGAGATCGTCGTCGACGGCGGCACGGTCCTGGTGCGGCCGGTCACCGGCGGGGTCGCGCCCGCGGTGGCCGAGGCGTTCGTCCCGGACTGGCGGCCCGACGCCTCCCACCTGGTGCTCGCGGGGCTGCTGGCTGCGGCCGGGCTGCTCGGCGCCGGGGCCGGGCTCGCCGTGAGCAGGCGGCGGCTGCGCCCGGTGACCGCCGACCTCGCCACGCTCACCGCCACGGCGCGGGTCGTCGGCGAGGGCGGCCCCCTGCCGGTGCCGCGGACGATGCGGACCCCGGAGACGGCCGCGCTCGCGGCGGCGCTCGGGACCGTCGCCGACCGGATCGAGGACGCCCGCTCGCGGGAACGGCGGATGGTCGCCGACCTCTCCCACCGGCTGCGCACCCCGCTCACCGCGCTCGCCCTGGACGCGGAGGCCATCGGCGACGGGCCGGCCGCGCGGCGGGTGCGCAGCGCCGTGGAGTCGCTCGACAAGGACGTGGACGCGCTGATCCGCGCCGTGCCCCAGGAGTCCGCCGGCCCGATCCGCTGCGACGTGGTGGAGGTGGTGCAGCGGCGGATGGCGTTCTGGTCGGCGCTGGGGCAGCACAGCGGCCGCGGCTGCACGGTGCGCACGCCGGACGCGCCCGCGGTGATCGCGCTCGCCGGCGACGACCTCGCCGCCGTGGTCGACGCCCTGCTCGGCAACATCTTCCGCTACACCCCCGACGGCACCCGGTTCGCCGTGTCCGTGGTCCGGCACGCCGGGTGGATCAGCCTCGTCGTCGACGACGCCGGCCCGGGCGTCCCCGACCCCGTCGCCGCCCTGCGCCGGGGCGTCAGCGGCTCCGGGTCGACCGGTCTGGGGCTCGACATCGCCCGCGACGCCGTCGAGGCGACCGGCGGGACCATCCACATCGAGCGGTCCGCGCTCGGCGGGGCCCGGATCCGGCTGCGTTTCGCCGAGGTCGGGGTGGAGCACGCCGACCCGCACGAGCCGCGGGCGTGGCGGCTGTGGCGCAGCCGGGACCGGGCGGAGCCACGCGCCTGACCGACGTCCCGCGGCGATGTCGGTCGGGTGATCGCCGCGAGGTGGCGGTTGCGGTGGTCCGCGGAACGCGTAACCGCATCTCGCAGCGATCATCGCCACGAGCGGGCGGTCGTCGCGGCGGACGGGGCGGCCGCGGCCTGCGCGACCGTGCCACCGCCCGCCGCGGCGGCCGCCACCACGATCCCGCGGGCGGGCC
>NZ_JAHKRK010000285.1 GCF_019396355.1 Pseudonocardia nigra | reverse complement strand
ACGGCGACGGGGTGACCGCCGCACTCGGCCGCCCGGCGGCGGAGGTCGTCGGGCGGGATGCGGTCGAGCTCCGCGAAGGCGAGCGCGCGGCGGCGCCGGTGGTCCGCGCCGTTGCTGAACCGGGCGACGTGCGACCGGAGCCAGGCTACGCCGGTGGCCGCGCCGGGGACGGCCGGGACCGGGGAGTCGAGCGCGGCACGCACGGCCGCAGGGCCGGTGATCGTGGGCATGGGTGGGACGGTAGGCCGAGGACGCTTCGGCGGACACCGAAACGACAACGCGGCAGGATCGACCGATGACCGCCGCCGCCCTCGCCGAACTCGCCGCCCTGCTCGCGGACCGGACGCGCGCGCAGATCTGCGTCGCGCTGCTGGACGGGCGGGCGTGGACGGCGGGGGAGCTCGCCGCGCTCGCCGGCGTGGCACCGTCGACGGCGAGCGAGCACCTCGGGCGGCTCGTGGCGGGCGGGCTGCTCGTCGAGCGCCGCCAGGGCAGGCACCGGTACGTGCAGCTCGCCTCGCCGGAGGTGGCGCAGCTCGTGGAGAACCTGGTCCACCCACCCCGCCGGCTCCGCAAGCTCCGCCGGCTGCCATCCCCCGGTGCCGCGCACGCGCGGCCGACCGCACCCGTCGGGCTGCGGGCGGTGACGGCCGCGGCCGCCCTCGCGGACGCCCGGACCTGTTACGACCACCTCGCCGGGCGGCTCGGCATCGCGATCACCGACGCGCTCGGCGAGCGCGGTCTGCTCGACCGGGCCGGCGGCTTCGCCCTCACCCCGGCGGGGCTCACCTGGTTCCGGGCCGAGCTGGGTTTCGTGCCGGCCCGGTCCCGCCGCCCCGTCGCGCGGGCGTGCCTGGACTGGACCGAGCGGCGCTCCCACCTCGCCGGGCAGGCCGGCGCGCACCTGTGCGAGCGGTTGGAGGCCAACGGCTGGATCGCCCGGCGCCGCGGGGCGCGAGCCGTGCGGGTCACCCCCGCGGGCGCGGCTGCCCTGCAAGACCTCCTCGGCATCACCCCCGAGAGGGCGGTTCGCGTGTCGAATCCGGGCGATTCGGATGTCGAATCCGGGCGACTCGCGTGTCGGAATCGGGCGATTCGCGGGGCATAGGCATCTTGCGCGAGTCGCCCGTCCTCGCCGCGCGAGTCGCCCGTTTTGGACCGGCGAGTCGCCCGTTTTGGACCCGCGAGTCGCCCGATTCCGACCGGCGAGTCGCCCGCCCGTCAGCCGGTGTGGATCGGGCCCTCGCGCTCGGCCAGCCGGGTGCCGGCCCCGCCCCAGTGCAGCGCGATCATCTCCGCGGCGATCGAGACGGCGGTCTCCTCCGGGGTCCGGGCCCCGAGGTCGAGCCCGATCGGGCTCGACATCCGGGAGATCTCCGCATCGGTCAGCCCGCGCTCGCGCAGCCGTTCCAGCCGGTCGTCGTGGGTGCGGCGCGACCCCATCGCGCCGATGTAGGCCACCTCCGGCAGCCGCAGCGCCACCTCGAGCAGCGGTACGTCGAACTTCGGGTCGTGGGTAAGCACGCAGAGCACGGTGCGCCCGTCGACCCGGCCGGCTTCGGCCTCGGCCGCGAGGTAGCGGTGCGGCCACTCGACCACCACCTCGTTCGCCCCGGGGAACCGCGACGCGGTGGCGAACACCGGCCGCGCGTCGCACACCGTGACGCGGTAGCCGAGGAAGTTGCCGA
Source organism: Pseudonocardia nigra (assembly GCF_019396355.1). GTDB lineage: Bacteria > Actinomycetota > Actinomycetes > Mycobacteriales > Pseudonocardiaceae > Pseudonocardia > Pseudonocardia nigra. Next base: position 6,317 of record NZ_JAHKRK010000285.1, on the reverse strand, counting down.
TCTGCGCGACCGCCGCGGCGAAGTCGATCGCCCCGAAGACGATCATCCGGGGCGGCGGGGCGAACGACTCGACGAAGACCGAGAGCCCTTCGCCGCGGCGCTGGCCGTCGACGCCGTAGGTGAGCATGGCGTTGCGCCCGGCGTCGAGCAGGCCGCGGGCGTCGTCGCGGATGGCGTCGTCGAGCCGCTCGGAGCCGGTGCCGCCGTCGGTGTGGTCGGGCCAGATGATCAGTCGCTTGCCCAGCCGCTCCGCGGGTCCGGAGACGACCGTGGCGACCGCCACCGGCGACTCCGCGCGCACCGCCTCGGCCACCTGCCCGAGCTGTGCGAAGGTCTCGGAGTCGACCTTCTCGACGAAGATGTCGAGGATCCCGCCGCACGTGAGCCCGACCGCGAACGCATCGTCGTCGGACACCCCGTAGCGCTGGAGCACCGGCCGTCCGTCGCCGAGCACCTGCTGGCCGAGCTCGTACACCGCGCCCTCGACGCAGCCGCCGGAGACGCTCCCGACGGCCTCCCCGCCGGGCCCGACCAGCATCGACGCCCCGGGCTGGCGCGGCGCCGAGCGGAACGTCCCGACCACTGTGGCCAGCGCCGCCGTCTCGCCGTTCTTCCACCAGCCGGTCAGCTGGTCGAGCACGTCACGCATTGCGCACCACCTTGAGCAGCGTTTCGAGCGTGGCCAGGCTGTGGCCCGCCAACAAGTCGTCCAAGTACGGCAGTACCGCGACTATTCCGCCCTGCACCGGCGCGTAGCCGTCCTTGCCGGCGTGCGGGTTCACCCACACCAGCCGGTGGGCGAGCCTGCGCAGCCGCGCCATCTGCTGGCCGAGCAGGTCGGGCTCGCCGCGTTCCCAGCCGTCGGAGAACACCACGACGACCGCGCGCCGGGCGGCGCCGCGCTGCCCCCACCGGTCGACGAACGCGCGCATCACCTCGCCCAGCCGGGTGCCGCCCGACCAGTCGGGAATCGCCTTGCCCGCCGCCGCCAGCGCCCGCTCGGCGTCGCGCATCCGCAGCTCGCGCGTGACGCGGGTGAGCCGGGTGCCGAGCGTGAACGCCTCCACCGCGCCGGGGGACCGGCGCACGACGACGTGGGCGAAGCGCAGCAGCGCGTCGGCGTAGGGCTCCATCGAGCCCGAGACGTCGATGAGCAGCACCACCTTGCGCGGTCGCCGCGACCGGTCACGGCGGCGCAGCTCCCGCAGCTCGCCCTGGTTGCGCAGGGCCGCGCGCAGCGTGCGTCCCGGGTCGGTGCCGCCGTGGCGGGACGGCCGCAGCCGCCGCGACACGCGGGTGGGCGGCTGCGGGCGCAGCAGCGCGAGGAGGCTGCGCAGGTGCTCCCGCTCGGCCGCGGTGAGCTCGGCCAGGTCCCGGTTGCGCAGCACCTCCGTGCCGGTGGCCCTGGCGTGCACCTCCGGCGCCTGCCTGCCGTCGTCCTCCGACTCGCCCTGCTCGCCCGACGGGATGAGCGCGGCGAGCTTCGGCGGCGGGGGCGGCCGCTCGTCGGTGATGCGCGTGCGCCCGCCCTGCCGGGGGGTGAACCAGTCCTCGAACGCGCGGTCGTAGCGGGGGAGGTCGTCGGGGTCGGAGCACAGCGTCAGGCGTCCTGCCCAGTAGGTCTGCATCCGGCTCGTGACGTCGAGCGCGTCGAGCGCGGTCAGGAACGCGGTGACGCGGTCGGTGGTGATCGCGAGGCCCGCGTGCCGGAGCACGACGGTGAACCCGACCAGGCCGGGGATCGGGTCGTCGGCGGTCGTCGCCGGGGCGCCGTTGGTCATCTGCGCGGTCAGGACGCCAGGAGGGTGTCGAGCTGCTTGCGGACGCGGTCGGCGTCCTCCCGGTACTTCAGGACGGCACCGAGCGTGGCCGCGGCGGAGTCGACGTCGAGGTGCCGGGCGCCGACGAGCTGCAGCGCCCTGGCCCAGTCGATCGTCTCGGCGACGCCGGGCGGCTTGAGCAGGTCGGCCTGGCGCAGCGCGCGGACGGCCCCCGCCACCTGCGCGGCGAGCCGCTCGGGCAGCCCCGGCACGCGCGAGTGCAGGATCTCGATCTCGCGGTGCAGGTCGGGGTGGTCGAGCCAGAGGTAGAGACAGCGGCGCTTGAGGGCGTCGTGGACCTCGCGGGTGCGGTTGCTCGTCAGCACCACAACCGGTGGCGTCGCGGCCCGCACCTCCCCGAGCTCGGGGATGGTGACGGCGTGCTCGGTGAGGACCTCGAGCAGGAAGGCCTCGAACTCGTCGTCGGCGCGGTCGATCTCGTCGATCAACAGCACACTCGGCGTGGACTGCAGGGCTCGGAGGATCGGCCGGGCGAGCAGGAACCTGCGGTCGTAGAGGGAGGCCTCGACGGCGTCGGCGTCGAGGTGCTCACCGCCTGCGCTCGCGGCCGCCTCGAGGGCGCGGAGGTGGAGCAGCTGGCGCGGGAAGTCCCAGTCGTAGAGGGCCTGGGCGGCGTCGATGCCGTCGTGGCACTGCAGCCGGATGAGGTCGGCGCCGAGGACCTCGGCGAGCGCCTGCGCGAGCGCGGTCTTACCGGTGCCCGGCTCGCCCTCGCAGAACAGCGGCCGGTTCATCCGCATGGCGAGGAACGCGGCGGTAGCCAGGCCGTCGTCGGCGAGGTAGCCGCGGGTGCGCAGCGCGGCCGCCAGTTCGGACGGCGAGCCCGCTGCCTGGGAGCGATCGGTCACGCATCCAGCATGACGGAAGCGCGGGTGCGCAGCCACCACAGGTGCGCGAGTGCACAGCGCTGTGTGACGTGTGACAACGCGCTGTGGTCGCCGAAAGTGTGACGTAGTCGGTAATACTTCCGTTTTGAATGTATTTCATTCGCCGTGATCAAGTCGTGATCGTGACGTGCTGACCTGCGGAGACCCAGCTATCGTCAGGTTAATCTGCTCGTTACAGTGACGATCGTCACGGGGCACTGGATTGACGGTTTGCGGGATCCGGCTCGTAGCGTCGTTGGCCGGTCGTTCCGAACGGATCGACCGGAAATACATCCGGAGCCGTCGCGCCAGGCCTTGTCCCGCGGTTCCGGTCCGTCGAGCTGGAGACGGGACAGGGCCGAGATCGCCATTCGGAGAAGTCGCCCCACGGCTTCGACCCGAACGGCAAGGTTGTTCGCCGGGGCACTCCCAGCCCGCTGACGAGCAGCTTCACCTCGAGGCGCGAACTGGAGAACACCGAAATGACTTCTCGACCGGATTCCCGCAAGGGGCGAAGTCTGCTGCGTCTGGCCGTGGCCGGAGCAGTTGCGGTCGGCGCTCCCTTCGCCGTCGCCGGTACCGCCAACGCCGCCCCCGATTCCGTCTGGGACAAGCTTGCCCAGTGCGAGAGCGGCGGCAACTGGCAGATCAACACCGGAAACGGTTACTACGGCGGTCTGCAGTTCAACCCCCGCACCTGGCGCGCCTTCGGCGGCAGCGGCATGCCCCACCAGGCCAGCCGTGCCGAGCAGATCGCGGTCGCCGAGCGGACGCTGGCGAAGCAGGGTTGGAACGCCTGGCCGGCCTGCTCCCGCAAGATGGGCCTGCGTGGCTACTCGGCCGAGCCGACGAAGGTGCGCGCCTCCGCGCCCGTCGCCGCTCCGGCCCCGGCCGCCCGGGCGAAGAATGGTGCCGACTACACCGTCCGCTCGGGCGACACCCTGAGCAAGATCGCAGCCGCCCACAACGTGGCCGGCGGCTGGCAGGCGATCTTCGAGCGCAACCGCGACGTCCTGAGCAACCCGAACGTGATCCGCGTCGGGCAGCAGCTCGACCTGCGCTGACGCGCCCGTGAGTGGATACGGGTGCCCCAGCACTCGTATCCACTCACGACCGGGTCAGGCGGAGCCGACCCATTCGTCGGTGCCGTCGGTGAACACCTGGTGCTTCCAGACCGGCAGCAGGCGCTTCACCTCCTCCACCAGTTCGGCGCAGGTCTCGAACGCCTCGCGCCGGTGATCCGCCGCGACGGCGCAGGCCAGTGCGACGTCCCCGATCGCGAGCTGCCCGACTCGGTGGCTGACCGCGATCGCCCGGACGCCGCGGACCCGGCCCGCGACCTCGGCGGCGATCTGAGCCACCACCTTCTCCGCGGTCGGATGGGCGCTGTAGGCCAGGCCCCGGACCGACCGCCCGCCGTCGTGGTCACGGACCACGCCGGCGAAGGTCACCACGGCGCCTGCGGCGGCCTGCTCCACGAGCGCGGCGTGCTCGGCCACATCGAGTGGCGCCTCGCCCACCGCGGCCCGCAGCACGGCCGCACCGGTGCTCGCGTCGGTCATCGGTGATCGCCTCCTCGCAACTGGTCCACTGCATGGTCCAGGACGTCGGCGAGCACCGACAGACCGTCGCGAACTCCTCCTGTCGATCCGGGTAGGTTCACCACGAGCGTGCGCCCGGCCACGCCGGTGACGCCACGCGAGAGCACCGCCGTCGGCACCGTCGGGGCCCCGGCGGCGCGGATCGCGTCGGCGAGCCCTGGCACCTCGTAGTCGAGAACGCTCCGCGTGACCTCCGGGGTGGCATCGGTCGGCGAGATGCCGGTGCCGCCGGTCGTGATCACCACGTCGACGCCGTCCGCGACGGCCGCCCGCAGCGCCTCCCCGACCGGCTCACCGTCGGGAACCACCACGGCATCGGGCGTCTCGAAGTCGCGTTCGCGCAGCCAGGCGACGATCAGCGGACCACCGCGGTCGGCGTAGACACCCGCCGCAGCCCGGTTCGAGGCCGTGACGACGCGGGCGCGGCGGCCCGTCACGCCCGCTCCTCCTCGGGTCGGGTCCAGGTGCCGGTCTTGCCGCCCTCCTTGCGCTCGACGCGTACTCCGTCGAGCACGGCGGCCGGGTCGACGGCCTTGACCATGTCGTGCAGCGTGAGCCCGGCGACGGCCACCGCGGTGAGTGCCTCCATCTCCACGCCCGTGCGGTCCGTGGTGCGGACCGTTGCGCGGATGTGGACGCAGGATCCGTCCGGCTCGAGGTCCACGGTGACCCCGCTGATCGCGATCGGGTGGCACAGCGGCACCAGGTCGGGTGTGCGCTTCGCTCCCATGATCCCGGCGATCCGGGCCGTGGCGAGGGCGTCGCCCTTCGGCAGGCCGTCCCGCCGCAGGAGCTCCACCACCTCGGCGGTGGTGCGCAGCGTGCCGCTGGCGACGGCGGTGCGCGCCGTCGCCTCCTTGCCGGTGACGTCCACCATGCGGGCGGAGCCCGCGGCGTCGACGTGGGTCAGCTCCACGATCCGAACCCTACGGCGTGCCGCGGACGCCCGCAGGCGGCCGGGTTGCAGTGAACTGCGCCACATTCACGCAACCCTTCCATAATGCAAACGTTATCGGTTCGCGATCTGCTGAGCAGGGCAAACGTGATCGTCATTCGGCTGTTCGGAGGACGGCTGACCGCGCGGTCGGCGTGATGCGGAGGGTTTCCCTTCCGCCCGGCCGGACGTAGCGTGCCTGTCGGTCCGGCCGGATGCCCCAGATCCGGCCGGCCCCGGAACCGCAGCGCTCCCCTGTCCGGCGGTCCCGGCCCCCGTTGCCTCACGAAGCGTGGGACAGGAACGGACCTCGGCGGCTCCCCACCGCCCCGCCAGCTCCCCGGCGGAGTCCGCGCGCAACGCACGGAGTTGCCCTCATGGCGCGCTACCGCGGCCGTCACCGTGCCCCCAGTACGACCGGTAAGGCGATCGCGCGTACCGCACTCGCGGGAGCCGTCGCCGGCGCCCCGCTCATCGTCGCCCCGGCGGCCCACGCGGCGTCCGACGCCACCTGGGACCGGGTGGCGCAGTGCGAGAGCGGGGGCCGGTGGGACATCAACACCGGCAACGGCTACCACGGTGGCCTGCAGTTCGCCCCGAGCACATGGCGGGGGTTCGGCGGCACCGAGTTCGCCCCGGTCGCCCACCAGGCCACCCGCGCCGAGCAGATCGTCGTCGCCGAGCGCGTGCTGGCCGGGCAGGGCTGGGGCGCGTGGCCGGTCTGCTCCCGGAAGGCAGGCGCGCGCGGCGAGGCGCCGACGCTCCGCGAGGCCCCGGCCGCCGAGCAGGTGCGCCTCAGCGCTCCCACCACGTTCGGCGGCTACGTCGTGCAGCGCGGTGACACCCTGTCCAAGATCGCCAGCAGGCACGGCATCGCCGGCGGCTGGCAGGAGCTGGTGCAGAAGAACCCCGCGCTCGCCGGGAACCCGAACAGCATCTTCCCGGGCCGGCAGCTCACCCTCTGACGACTCGGTCGCACCAATCCCCCGACTCGCGCGCACGAATCCCCCGACTCGCGCGCACCAATACGCCGACTCGCGGGATGGGTGTCCGGTATCTCCGCGAGTCGGCGTAT
>NZ_JAHKRK010000284.1 GCF_019396355.1 Pseudonocardia nigra | reverse complement strand
GGCGCTCCCGGCGCAGGGCCTCGACCCAGTTCCGCAGGGTCTCGTGGTTGATCCCTAGCTCGCGGGCCACGTCTCGGATCGAGCGGCCACCGTCCAACGCCAGCTGCGCGGCGTTGCGGCGGAACTCCTCGGGTACTTGCTTCGACGCCCCATCGCGCGTCCTCCTCCTCGGCTACTGCCAAGTCTGGAGGTGTCCGGCCAGCGGGGGTCACTTCACCAGCCCCATCCATCCTGCCCTGTCTCTGCGCGTCAGCTCGCCGTTCCGATGCCAGACGGTGTGCTCGCATGCCCTTCCCTCGGTCGCCGCGTTTCACCAGCACCTGCCCGGCAGGAACAGAACAGTGGCACGGGCGCAGCTGGCTGCGGGGGCGGTTCACGGAACTCGTCCGCATCGCGGTTCGGTCGTGCCTACTCGTGACCTTCACGGCGACTCCGGAGGTCGCTTCCGGTCTCGCAGCGGTGGCTGTCGGGGTGGTGCCATGCGAGGCGGGGATGGGCTCGTAGGTCCTGGATGTCGGTGGGGATCGGTGCCGCAGCCGACAGCGCGAGCGCGGAGGTGACCGCGGCGGTGCTGATCGCGAGCGCCGCGGCGGTGCGCGGTGCGCGGCGGGGTGTGGTGGCGAGGGTGTAGCCGGCGAGGGCGAGCAGGAAGAGTGCGAGCGCGGCGGGGATCGGGGCGGGGATGAAGTGCGCGGTGATGTGGAAGGCGAACGCGTCCATCCAGTAGTCGTGCGGCTGGTCGGCGGCGAGGAAGAGGATGTCGGGGAAGGCACTGTAGAGGTGGCCGAGGAACCCGGCTTCCCACGGGGCCGCCCCCGTGCCGACACCGATGGTGGTCGCCATCATGTCGGGGCGGGCGCGGGTGGTCAGCCGGGCGAGGGTGAGCACGGCCAGCCCGAGGGCGCCGCCGATGAGTCCGTGCAGCCAGTAGTGGAACTCGCCGTCGAAGCGCGCGTACTGGGTGTAGAGCAGGATCTCGGCGAGGACCACCGCGATGACGGCCAGCCGGGTTCGGGCACGGATCGCCCTCAGGCCACCCGGGCGGCGTCGACGAGCACCTGGATTTCCGCGGTGTGCTCGGCGGGCGCGGGGTCGAAGGTGCGGTAGCGCAGCTGCCCGCGCCCGTCGACGAGGGCGTAGCCCGGGCCGACCCGGCCGGTGGTGGTGAGCAGGGCGTAGCGGGCGGCCAGCTGGGGGTTGCTGCTGTGCACGATCTGGGCGCCGTCGAGGTCGGGGTCGGCGCAGCGGGGGTCGCAGAACAGGATCACCGCCGGAGAGCCGGGTGCGACGCCGAGCTGGTCCAGGGCGGGGGCGGGCTGGTCGAGGTAGAGCAGGTCGAGTTGCCGGAGCCCGGTGATCGGGGCGAGGTCGGCGTCCGGGGAGGCGAGGTAGCCGAGGGCTCCAATGCTGGCGGCCGCGGCGACCGCCGCAGCGGCCAGCCAGCGTGGCGACGTTGTCTGGCGTCGCGTCACGACCTCACCCCTTCCTCCGTTGTGGTCCCGCTCCCGGCCGCTGCCGCCGTGCTGGGCATCAGGCGGTGGCGCGAACGGGCGTCTCCTGGTCTGCGTGGTGGTCGGGGCGGTTGCGGCCGACGCTGCTGATGGTCTGGAACAGCAGGGAGGGGCGGGTGCCGAGGGAGTTGATGAAGATGGCGGTGACGGAGGCGGCCATCGCGACCATGGCCCAGACCGGGTAAACCAGCCCGGTGGTGGCCAACGGGACGCCAATGCCGTTGAAGGTGAACGCGAGCGCGACGTTGGCCTGGGTACGGCGGAACGCGCGGGCGCTGATGTCGCGGGCGTCGAGGATCGCGGCGACCTCGCTGCGCAGCAGCACGATGTCGGCCGATTCCACGGCGATGTCGGTGCCGCCGCCGGCGGCGATGCCGACGTCGGCCTGCATGAGGCCGGGGGCGTCGTTGATGCCGTCGCCGACCATGGCCACCCGAGTCCCGTCGGCCTGCAACTGGCGCACGATCTCTACCTTGCCCTCCGGGCGCACGCCGGCGTGCACGGCGGTGATGCCGAGCTGGTCGGCGACCCGGTGGGCGGCGCGCTCGTTGTCGCCGGTGACCAGCACCGGCTCCAGCCCCGCCCGGTGCATCCGCGCGACCGTGTCGGCGGCGTCCGGGCGCAGCTCGTCGCCGAGCGCGATCGCGCCCACCGGTGTCTGGTCGAGGGCGACGACGATGACCGTGTGCCCGCCGGCCTGCCGCTGGTTGACCTTGCCGGTCAGCGCGGTCAGGTCGATCCCGGCGTCGGTGAGGAACTCCGGCCGGCCCACCAGAACCTGCCGGCCGTCCACGGTGGCCCGGACCCCGGAGCCAGTGACGGACGCGAAGTCCTGCACCTGCGGCAGGGCCAGGCCGAGGTGCTGGGCGGCGGTGACGACGGCGCGGGCCAGCGGGTGCTCGGAGCGGTGCTCCGCGGCCGCGGCGAGGGCGAGCAGCCGGTCGGTGTCGCCGTCGCGGGCGTCGAGGTGACGGACGCTGGGGCGGCCCTCGGTGAGGGTGCCGGTCTTGTCCAACACGATCCGCCGCACCAGCCGGAAGGTCTGGAACGCCTCCCCGGTGCGCATGACGATTCCCCGGTCGGCGGCGGCGCCGGTGCCGCGCACGATCGCCAGCGGCGCGGCGATCCCGACCGCGCACGGGTAGCCCATCACCAGCACCGACAGCGCGGCGAACACCGCCCGGCGCACGTCCGCCTCCCCTGTCAGGCCCCAGCTGCCGACCAGCCAGCCAATAAGGGCGAGCGCGGAGGTGGTGAGCACGGTCGGGGTGTAGACGCGCAGGATCCGGTCGACCAGGTGCAGGATGCCGGGTTTGAGCGCGCGGGCGCCCTCGACGTGGCGCACCACCTGGGCCAGGAACCCCTCCGCGCCGGTGGCGGTGACCTCGATCGTCAGGCTGCCGGTGCCGTTGATCGCCCCGCCTACGACCTCCTCGCCGGGGCCGCGTTCGGCCGGCACGGGTTCCCCGGTGACCAGGGCCAGGTCGATCGCCGAGTGCCCGTCGCGGATGCGCCCGTCCAGGGGGATGCGCTCGCCGGGCCGCACCCGCACCAGCTGCCCGACCGCGACCTGCTCGACCGGGACCTCGGACTCCGCCCTGTCGGCGGCCACGACCCGGGCCAGGTCGGGCTGCAGGTCGAGCAGCTTCTTGACCGACTGGCTGGAGCGGGTCTTGACCAGCAGCGACAGCCACTCGGAGAAGATGTGGTAGTTCGCGACCAGCACCGACACCGCGAAGAACGCGGCGGTCGGATAGTCCGGCAGCAGATCGGTCAGCCCGATCACTCCGCCGGCGATGCCGGCGAACGCGCCGACCTCGAGCAGCACGTGCTGGTTGAGGATCCCGCGACGGGCGGACTGATACGCCATCCGCAGGATGTGCGGGGCCACCCCGACCACCACACCCACCGCGAGCAGCCCGGCCAGCCACCCGATCACCGGCTCGGACAAGAGCCCAGTGGCGCGGGCGATCAGCGCGGCCACCCCCGGGGCGACGATGCCCAGCGCGCCACCCACCGCGCGGGCCCGCCCGGTGGGGCGCAGCAGCGCATACGACAGCGGCACCATCAGCACCACCACCGACGCCGGCACCAGCACCGACCAGATCCCGGACACCTCGGCGATCAGCCCGATCGCGGTCAGGCTGGCCGCGACCGCGGCCAGCAGCCGGGCACCCTCCCGGACCAGGTCACGTTCCTCGTCCTCGAACGGGCGCAGCTTCCGCGGGTCATACAGGTCGTAGCCGACATCCCGCAGCGTGCCCAGGATCTCCTCGGGCCTGACCCGGTCCGGGTCGTAGTCGACCAGGGCCTGCTCGTGGGTCAGGCTCACCGACACCATCCCCACCCCGGACATCCGGCCCAACGCCTTCTCGATCGTGCCCGTGCACAACGAGCAGTGCAGCCCCGCGATCCGCGCCCGGATCCGCCGCTGCCCCGGCGTCGTGCTCGGCTCGGTGTCCCACAACTGCGGGCGTTCCTGCGTGCTGGCGGTCATCAGCTCGCCTCCCAAGGACGACGTGGTAGCCAGCGAGGTCAATCCGCTCGGCGAGCGCTGCCGGGTCGGCCAGTTCGGGGCCGAAGGTGACGTGGACCCGGCCGCTGATGTGGTCCGCGGCGACTTCGCGCACGCCCTCGACCCGGCGCAGCACGTTCGCGATGCGCTGCTCGCAGCCGCTGCACGACATCCCCTCGACCTGCATCACCAGCGTCTCCATCGCGCGACCCTCCCTGCTTCTGACCTGCGGTTATCGCTGTCGGACCGAGGTTAGAACCTTGCCCTCGGGGTAAGGTCAAGGCGAAGCGCACACCTACGGGAGGAACACGATGGGGATGACGGTCGGCGCGGCCGCCGAGGCCGCCGGAGTGAGCCCGAAAGCCGTGCGGCTGTGGGAGTCCAAGGGGCTGCTGCCCCCAGCGCAGCGCACCGAGGCCGGCTACCGGCTGTTCACCGACGAGGAGGTGGGCGTGCTGCGGTTCATCCGCCAGGCCAAGGCCCTCGACCTGTCCCTGGGCGAGATCAAGGACATCCTCGACCTACAACGCCACGGCGCCACCCCGTGCCGGCGGGTCACCGAACTGCTCGACGCCCACCTCGCCGAGCTCGACCGCACGCTGGCCGACCTGCGCGCGCTGCGTCGCTCCCTGACCGCCGTACGCCGCGCTGCCAGGGAGAGCCAGCGCCGCGGCGAGGACGCCCTGATCTGCCAGATCATCGAAACCGCACCCACGACCACACGCTGAACCGACAGCTACCCGGGCCCAGACCGGTTGACGACGAGCCCGGCGAGGCGGCGTTCGACAACCCGCCCCGCCGTTGCCGCGCTCAGGCCGAGGCCATCGCCCGGCACTGCTCGGCGCAGCGCCGGCACGCCTGCGCGCAGGTCTGACACGCGGCCGCGTCGAAGCGCTCACACTCCGCCGCGCAGGCCTCGCAGATCTCCGCGCACAGCTGGCAAACTCGGTCTGCCCAGCGCGAGCCGCGGGACAGCAGCGTCACACACAGCGCGCAGATCGCCGCGCAGTCCAGACACAGCCGCGCGCACTCGGCCATCGCCGCATCGTTGACGCAGCAGGTGTAGGCGCATGCCTCACACGCCTGCTGGCACTCCGCGCACGCGTCCACACACGCCTTGTTCGCCTCGTCCACGGTCGCCACAGCCATCACGAACCTCCGATTGTCCGGATCAACCACACGCGGCCGCGGCCCTACGCGATTGCGTCGGACCGTGAGCCCTGCGCGTCGCGCACGCTAGGAGGTTCCCCATAGGGCAAGGTCAAGACCGTTCCCAATCCGGGCCCTGCCAAACCACCCCGTCGGGGCAACCCTGCACGCCGTACGCGTGCTTCCACGACTTCCTCCGCCAATCACGAGGAGGGCGCCTCGGAAGGCAGCTAGCGACCCGAGGCTCAATGCGATCGCCTACCGGCTCGTTCGTACTCCTTGAGGAAGGCCTGAATCGCCTCGAGCTCGCGGGTCAGCTGCACCCGCCAGCCCTCGAGTTGCTCCGCGCCGGCCTCTGTGAGGGCGTACACCCGGCGGGCGGGACCAGGGTCCGAGTGGTCCCAGTGTGAGCGCACCGCGCCGTCGACTTCCAACCCTTTCAGAGCTCGGTAAACCAGGCCCGCATCCTTCGGCGTCTTCATCCCGGGAAACACCGCAGAGAGCCGTCGTGCCAAGTCGTAGCCGTGTGCGGGCCCGGAGCGGAGCAGCAGCAGCAGAACCGCCGGCCTGGTGAACCGCCACCGGCGTTCGCTGTGGCCCTGCCCGGGAGGCGCACCGCCCCCATCGTCGGGCCGGTGCTCATCCATCCGCCCGCGTGAACCCGTCACCGCGACACCGTCCGTTCCGACCGCTCGCGCCCACACTGGCCGCTCGCCCCATCCGGCGTCGTCGCACCCCTGGGAGCCGCACGGCCAGCTCCAGATGGCGCAGCGCCGCACTAGATGTGTTCATCATATAGCTGGCAATGCATCGCGACACCGGCCTGATGGCTGGCTTGGCCACGGGTTCGCCACACCACGGCCAGCTTGTCGAGACACCGGTATCGACGATCTGGCGGCCGCGCGCCGACCACGGTGGGCAAAGGCCGCTCCGGAAGCACGGAGCCGTCTCCGCCCCGAACCAGTCTGATGTGGTCAGCGACGCAGCTCGGCGAGTTGACGGTCGATCCGCGCCCTGGCCTCCTCGAGCTCGGCGATCTTCTCCTTGTCCGAGCTGCTCCGCGGGCTCGCACCGCAGCCGCAGCTGCCGTCGCAGCCACAACCGCAGCCCCCACCGCCGTCACAGCCCTGGGCGGCCAGCAAATTCTCGTTGTTCTTGCTCATCGCGATACTCCCATCCTCGACTCCTGTGTCGGTCACCGGGGACGACGCACCATCCAGGCAACCGCAGAACGCAGCGTGCCCCCGGCACCCGCAGCTCGCGCCCTGCCCGAGCGGTCGGCCGACCTTCGTCCTAGCTACTGCAACGGCAGTTATGGCGTGTCGTGGGATGCTGACCGCTGTTCGGCGGTGATGATCACCGCGTGGTGGATCTTGCCGGGTGGGTGGCCTCGTTGGACGCGGTGGTGGAGCTGATCGCGGGCCGTTTCGGCAGGTCGGAGCCGCGGCAGCGGGTCGGAACCTACCTGCGTGGGCTACTCGCGGGCTTGGAACGCAAGAACGGATGGACCCTCGCCGAGCACGCCGGGGCGGTGTCACCGGACGGGATGCAGCGACTGCTGCGCACCGCGGACTGGGATGTCGATGGAGTTCGGGACGACCTGCGCGGCTATGTCCTCGACGAGCTCGGCGACGACGGGTCCGGGGTGTTCGTGGTCGACGAGACCGGGTTCGTGAAGAAGGGCGTGCGCTCGGCCGGAGTGCAGCGCCAGTACACCGGCACCACCGGGAAGATCGACAACTGTCAGCTCGGGGTGTTCCTCGCCTACGCCTCGTCCCGGGGCCGGGCGTTGATCGACCGCGAGCTCTACCTGCCGACCTCGTGGACCGAGGACCGGGAGCGGTGCGCCCGCGCCGGGATTCCTGCCGAGGTCGGGTTCGCGACGAAACCGCAGCTCGGGATCGCCATGCTTGAACGTGCCCACGACGCCGGGGTACTCACCGAGTGGTCGTGGGTGAGTGCGGACGAGGCCTACGGGCAGAACCCGACCTTCCGCGCCTGGCTGTGCGAGCGGCGGATCCCGTTCGTGCTCGCCACCCGCAACGACGACATGCTGACCAGCCCGGATGGGCACCGCCGCCAGGCCAAGGTGCTCGCCACGATCGCCGGGGCCCGCGACCCCGACACCGGGGCGGCAGGGTGGGAGCGGCGCTCGATCGGCGCCGGCGCGCACGGCGAGCGGGTCTACGACTGGACCGCCGTCGTCCTCGACACCGCCGGAATGCCAGCCGGGTGGGGGCACTGGCTGCTGGTCAGACGCCAGACCGAACCCGGCGAGGGCACGACGGTGCGCGAGTTGGCGTTCTACCGCTGCGCCGCACCGGCGACCACCCCGCTGCGCGAGCTGGTCCGGGTCGCCGGAGCCCGTTGGGCGATCGAGGAATGCTTTCAGACCGCGAAGAACGAAGCCGGACTCGATCACTACCAGGTCCGATCCTTCAGAGCCTGGTACGCGCATGTCACCCTGGCCATGCTCGCCGCCGCCTACCTCGCCGCCACCCGCGCTGCAGAGCACACACGACCGGCGGAAAAGGGGGATCCGCAGCCAGCGGCTGCACGCTGATCCCCCTATCGGCCAACGAGATCCGCCGACTCCTTGCCGCCCTCGCGCTCAGCCCGCCGACCTGCATAGATCACGTCATGCACTGGTCGAGGTGGCGCCGAGCCCGGCAGCACCAAGCCCGCGCCTGCCACTACCGCCGCCGCGGCGAACGACCACCGGACTGATCAACTGCCGTTGCAGTACTAGAGCGTGTCCCGTGGATCATGCGGGTCGGCTGCGGTAGATCTCTTCTGTGCTTGATCGCCACGACTTGACCGACGCGGAGTGGGCACGGCTGGAGCCGTTGCTGCCCGACCGGACACCGCGAC
>NZ_JAHKRK010000283.1 GCF_019396355.1 Pseudonocardia nigra | reverse complement strand
TGGAGATCCGCACCGTCTCCAGCCGCTGCCCGGACTCGGTCATCCGCACCAGCACCGACCGGCGCCGATGCAGATCCATCCCGACGATCTGCCGACCCTCGTACGATTCGCTCACAGGGGCCTCCTCGAATCGATGGTGTGAGCACCCCGAGCATGAGCCGGGAGTCACGAGGAGCGGAGGCCCCGCTCCTTCATCACATCAGCGCGGTACTGGTCAGCACGGCGGCTCGTCGGGCGAGCCATCCGCTGACCGCGATGTCCAGCTCGTCGGCGTCCACACGCTGCAGGACCCGGCGGAACGTCGACTCGCTCGGCGCTCGGCGGCCCATGCCCAGCCGCAGCCGCACTGAGACCGGCAGGTCCTGGGCCCACTCGGCGATCGCGACGTACGAGCGGGCCCCGGCCAGCACCGCGCACACCGCCGCCGCGAGCACCGTGACCAACCGATGCCGCACCCCGCGGGACTTGCGCGGATCGCTCACCGCCGCCAACACGACCAGCAGATCCTCGGCAGCCGCCTCGACGACCGGGTCGGCGGTCACGCCGTTCGCCAGCTCGGGTGCGGTGTCGCTGCACCCGGCGAGCACAGCGATCGGGGAGGATGGGCAGGCGGACACGGCAGCACCTCGGTGATCAAGCAGGCGTCGGAACCCGCGATGATCACCCAAGCGGCCGTGTCCGCCCTACACCATCACCGGCCTGTCACCGCGCCGACACGCCGTTCGGCGCGACTTCGCCGGGCCCCTGGGTGCTGAAGGCCCCGACATGAGCAGGTCAGCACCTACACCAACCACCGGCTTCATGATTCAACCCGCCGTTCTGCGAGAACACCAAACGGAGCACCCGCGAATACAGGGCGGGACCCGGGGCCCGCTGACGATTGTGCTAGATTTTGACCTCGAGGTCGTTGACAATGTCCGTGACCCCTTTACCTTTCGTCAAGTCCAAGTCAACTTGGCCTCTCGCAGCGGTGCAGTTCCCGCAGGTAGAGCCCCGTTCAGCGCTGTTCAGGTCGGTTCAGGACGAGCACTTGTCCCCCAGGGTAGCCAGCAGAAGCGCGCTAACCTGCAGGAACGTTGATTCCGCAGGTCAGCGCGAGAGCAGTTTGATGCAGTTCAACGCCGTTCGCTCCGGCACAGAGCTCATGGCAACTCCAGTTTCGCTCCATAACACCTGGCTCCACCAAGCGCGTCAGATCGCCTGCTATCGCCAGATAGACCCGGAGACCACCGCTCAGCTTCGTGATGGCAACCCCGCTCGCCAGCCCTGACTACGCGTGGAGGTGAGTGGCCATCTCGGACACCTGCGAGCGGGACAGCGACTTGACCCGAGCTGCCCGGCCAGCCGCTCCATCCGCCGGGTTGAGACGTCGAGTAGGTAGGCGGTGGCCACGACGACAACCAGGCCTGCTCGGCGGCCTGCTCGGCGCGGCGGCGGTGCGTGAGCAGCCAGATGCTCCTATGGATGTCAAGTCGTCTGGGCCGCGGAGAAGTCGGCCAGGACTGCCGTGGAGATCTCTCGCGCGACGTAGCATTCTGCGCCACCGGCTACACCGCCGCCCGGCCGCTGTGCCGAATGGCCCCTGGGGCACTCCTCTTGCGCCCGCGCCGCAGCGACCCACGCGGCCCGCCGCCCGACGGCATTGACTCTCCCTCCCCGACGCCTTAACGTTTACTGCAGATTGTCAGGCAATCTGCAGTGCTGGCGCCGGCGGAAGGATGCCGTAGACATGCGCGTGATCGTGGTGGGAGGCGGCGTCGTCGGCCTGGCGAGCGCCTACCGCCTGACAGCCTCGGGGGCGGACGTCGTGGTCGTCGAGGCCGGCGCGGCGGGTCAGGCGGCATCGCACGGTAATGCGGCCAAGGTCGCCCTCGCCGAGAGCGGGCCGGTGCCGGCTCCCGGGATGATCCTGCAGGGCCTGCGGTGGATGCTCAGGCCGGACAGCCCGCTCTATGTGCGCCCGTCCCTGGCTCCCGCGCACGTCAGGTTCCTGGTGAGGATGGCGCGGCACTGCACGCGCGCGGACTTCCGGCGCGGCTTGGAGGTCACGCTGCGGCTCGCCGAGGGAGCGGGCGACCTGTTCGACGACTGGACCCGCGACGGCCTGTCCTTCGAGTCCCACCAGGCGGGCGTGCTGCTGGCGTTCGAGTCACGGGAGCGCTTCGACGAGCAGGCCGGGTCCCTGGACATCTTCGAGGCCTTCGGGCTGGTTCCCGAGCACCTGCACGACGACGCGGTGCGCGAGAAGGAACCTGCGCTGTCGCCCCGGATCCGACACGGCCTGTTCTTCCGGGACGACCGCCAGATCGAGCCGGACTCGCTGACCCGGGCCTTGGTGAAGCGCTGCCAGGAGCTCGGCGTCGAAGTCCTCGAGCACACCCCCGTCAGCAAGGTGCTCCGCCAGGGCGACCGGGTGACCGGCGTCCGGACCCCCACCGGGGACGTGACGGGCGACGTGCTCCTGCTCGCTGCGGGCGTCTGGACCGGTCCCCTCTCGCGGGATCTCGGCGTTCCGCTGCCGATCCGGCCCGGCAAGGGGTACAGCGTCGACTACACCCCCGGCCCCGTGTCCTTGACGACATCGCTGACCTTGGAGGACGCCCGCGTCGCGGTCACCCCCCTCGACGGGAAGGTGCGCCTGGCCGGCACCATGGAGTTCGGCGGCCTGGACCTGCGCATCGACCAGCGCCGGGTCGAGGCGATCAAGCGCGCCGCCGCTCACGCGTTCCCCGACTGGGGCGAACCCGAGGCCGCGGCCCCGTGGGCCGGTCTGCGACCGATGACCCCGGACGGCCTGCCGGTGATCGGGCAGCTCCCGGCGCTGCGCAACGTCTACGTCGCCTCCGGCCACGGGATGCTCGGGCTCACGCTCGCCCCGAGCACCGCCGAGGTCATCGTCGAGATGATCCTCCGCGAGCGGATGCCGCTGGCCGCCGAGCCCTTCTCGCCCCACCGATTCACCCGCTGATCCCACGTCACCAGGAGCCAGAGTCATGTCCAGCGCGCAGTTCACCGGCATCCTCGCCGCCGCCGTCACCCCCCTGACCGCCGACGGGAGCGCCATCGACGAGCCCGGCGTCGCGCGGCAGGTCGAGCACATCATCGGTGGCGGCATTCACGGTCTCGTGCCCGGTGGCAGCACCGGCGAGTTCACGACGCTCACGGTCGACGAGCGCAAGCGCGGCACCGAGCTCTACCTGGAGGCCGCCGCGGGCCGGGTTCCCGTCGTCGCCGGCACCGGCGCGTTGAGCACGGCCGAGACGATCGAGCTGAGCGTGCACGCCGCGAAGGCCGGTGCGGCCGCGGTCATGGTTGTGCCTCCCTTCTACGATGCTCCGTCGTTCGCCGAGCTGCTGACCCACTACAGCGCGGTGGCCGACGCCGTCGACGTGCCGGTGATGTACTACAACCTGCCGTCCGCGACCGGCGTGCAGCTGACCCCCGAGCAGTTCGGCGAACTCGGCCGCCGTGCCGGGGTGACGTCCTACAAGGACACCGGTGGGGACTTCCCCGAGTTCACCTCGGTGCAGTTCGACCACGCGGATGCCATCACCGCCCTCAACGGCTGGGACACCCTCACCTTCGCCGCGCTCGCCGGCGGGGCGAAGGCGGGTGTGTGGGGAACCGCCAGCGTGATCCCCCGCCAGTGCGCCGAGCTCTATGACGCCCTCGCCGTCCGGGGCGACCTCGAGGCGGGCCGCGCCCTGTGGGCCACGATCTTCCCCGTCTGCCGGTTCCTCGAGTCGCACAACTACGCGTCCGCGATCAAGACCGGGCTCGAGCTGGTCGGCGTGCCGGCCGGTCCGCCGCGGCGGCCGGTGCTGCCGCTCGCCCCGCACTAACGCGAGGAGCTCCGCGAGCTGCTCGCCGCGGCCGGGGCCCCCGTCGGAGGCGAGCTGGCGGGAAGCGCGCTGCGATGAGTGCCGCGGGCTGGATCCAGACCGTCGACCTGCACGCCGAGGGTGAGCCGAGCCGTGTGCTGCTCGGCAGCCACCTGCAGGTGCGGGGGGCCACGGCGGCGGAGCGGCTGCGGTACTGCACCGAGCATCTGGAGCCGCTGCGCCGGCTGCTGCTGCGCGAGCCCCGCGGCTATCCGGGGATGTGCGGCGTGCTGGTGCTCCCGCCCGCGCGGCCCGACGCCGATGTCGGCCTGGTGATCCTCGAGCAGGGCGGGTTCCGGCCGATGTCGGGCAGCAACCTGATCTGCGCCGTCACCGCCCTGGTGCAGACCCTGGCGATCCCCGTGACCGAGCCGGTGACCACGGTGCGGGTGGACACCGCGGTCGGGCTCGTGACCGCCCACGCCGAGGTGCCCGAAGCAGGCCGCCGAGCTCGCCTATTTCCCGGTCTGGGGCTACACGACCCCACCCGCCGCGGAGCTGGCCGAGCGCATCGCCCACCTCGCGCCCGGAGATCTCAACCGCGTCTTCTTCACCTCCGGCGGTGGGGAGGCGGTGGAGTCGGCCTGGAAGGTCGCCAAGCAGTATTTCAAGCTCATGGGGAAGCCGCTGAAGCACAAGGTGATCAGCCGGTCGGTGGCCTACCACGGCACCCCGCACGGGGCCATGGCCATCACCGGGCTGGCGATGATGAAGAAGGACTTCGAGCCGCTGGCTCCGGGCGGGTTCCGGGTGCCCAACACCAACATCTACCGGCACCCCGAGTTCGCCGACGACCCGGAGGCGTTCGGCCGCTGGGCCGCCGACCCCGTCGAGGAGGCCATCCTCTTCGAGGGCGCCGACACCGTGGCCGCGGTCGTGCTCGAGCCGGTCCAGAACTCCGGCGGCTGCCTGACCCCGCCGCCCGGCTACTTCGCCCGCGTCCGGGAGATCTGCGACCGCCACGACGTCCTGCTCGTGTCCGATGAGATCATCTGCGCCTTCGGCCGGCACGGCCACACCTTCGCCTGCGAGAAGTTCGGGTACGTCCCCGACCTGATCACCTGCGCGAAGGGCATGACCTCCGGTTACGGCCCGCTGGGCGCGCTGATCGCCTCCGACCGCGTCATGGAGCCGTTCCTGCGGCCGGGTGTGACCTTCCCGCACGGCTACACCTGGGGCGGCCACCCGGTCTCGGGCGCCGTCGCGCTCGCCAACCTCGACCTGATGGAACGCGAGGGACTGAACCAGCGGGTCCTGGACAACGAGCAGGCGTTCGGTGACACCCTGCGCAAACTGCTGGATCTGCCGATCGTCGGCGACGTCCGCGGCGACGGGTACTTCTGGGCCGTCGAGCTGGTCAAGGACAAGGCCACCCGCGAGACCTTCGACGCCGCCGAGCGGGAGCGTCTCGTCCGCGGCTTCCTGCCTGGCGCCCTGTTCGACAACGGCCTCCACTGCCGCCCCGACGACCGCGGGGACGTCGTCGTCCAGCTGGCCCCGCCGCTCATCGCCGGGCAGGCCGAGTTCGACGAGATCGAGCGCGTTCTCCGGCACGTCCTGCTCGACGCCACGTCCGTCCTGTAGAGGGACGGTCCGCCGAAGGTGGTCCGCCGCTGCTACATGAGCCGGCGGACCACCTCGTCGACGCTGTACTGGATGTGGGCACCCACCTCGGCGACGATCGTGTCCTCGTCGCCCTCCTCGATCACCCGGATCAGCCGGCGGTGCAGCTCGGCGTCCCTCTCGGGATCCCGCATCGTCGCCTGATCGACAGTGAGCGCCCGCTGGATCTGGCTGCCCACCAGGGGCCAGATCTTCCGCAAGGTGACGCTTCCCGACATCTCCCAGATCGTGTGGTGCAGCTCGAGGTGGGTGATGTCGGTCCGGACGTCATCGCCCGATTCGATCGCGGCAAGGTGGCGGTCCAACGCGGCCCGGACCTCGTCCATCGCGGCGCTCTGCGGCTCCTTCGACAGCCGAAGAGCCGCCATGGTCTCCAGCGACACGCGCACCTCGGCGACGTCGAGCAGCTCCTCCGGCGTCGGCGCCGCGACGTGGATCCCCTTGTGCGGAACCTGGACGAGGGCACCCTCGTGCACCAGCTGCTGGAGCGACTCGCGAAGCGTCGGGCGGCTGACCCCCAACGACTCCGCCAGCCGAGCCTCCTTGATCCGCTGTCCGGGCTTGAGCTCACCGGTCAACAGGGCGCGCCGAATGCGTGTGACGACCTCCTCCCGGCGGGTGCGCAGCACCACTGCACCCCCGCTGATGGCCACCGCCGCTTCGTCAACGCTCATCAGCATCTCTCCTGCCCGGCCGAGAGGGTCGCCTCGGCCAACGCCCAGTGTGACATCCGGTACTGCCGTTTGTCAGATTGCCTGACAACCGCTCGGCGCGGGTCGACAGCCGATGCGGGCCCGGGCAGGTGGGCGGCCCGGACGCGCACCGCGGTGGTCGTTCGACTATCTCAGCGCAGCGTGACCGCCTCGACGAACGAGCGGAGCTCGGCGTTCTCGCAGCCGCGGAAGGCCTCCTCCGGCGTCGCGTCGACCGCGATCCGGCCTTCCGAGAAGAACACCAGCCGGTCGGCGGCCTTCGACGCGAACGCCATGTCGTGGGTCACCAGGGCCACGGCGATCCCCTCCTCGTTCTTCAGCCGGACCAGGACGCCCAGCACCTCGGCGGCGACCGGCGGGTCGAGAGCCGAAGTGATCTCGTCGCACAGCAGCAGCCGGGGACGCATCATCAGCGCTCGCGCGATCGCCACCCGCTGGCGCTCCCCACCGGACAGGCCGGTCGACCTCGACCGGATGTGATGGGCCATGCCGACCTCGTCCAGTGCGGCCGCGGCCCGGTCCTCGGCCTCGCTGCGACTCATCCGCATCACCTTGCGCGGGGCGAGTGTCAGGTTCTCCAGCACGTTCATGTGCGGCCACAGCGTGTAGCTCTGGAACACCATGCCCACCAGGGCCTCGCCCTTGGCGTAGTCCTCGGTCGGGGCGCCACCCGTACGCACGAGGTGCCCGGCGATGGTGAGGTCCCCGTCCTCGGGCTCGGTGAGTCCGGCGATGACCCTCAGCAGCGTGGACTTCCCCGATCCGCTGCGCCCGATGATCACGGTGATCTGACCGGTCTGCATGCTGAAGTCGACCCCGTCGAGGACGGGGGAGTCGTAGAAGGTCTTGCGCAGACCGCGGGCGACAACGAGCTCACCACGGAAGCGCTCCGCCGCGTCGTCGCCGCGACACTCCGCGGTAGCCGCGCCTGTCGTGCCTGTCGTCGTGGTCTGGTCGGTCATCAACTCGATGCTCCGATCGGGGTCGCGGCGCCGGACTTCGTCCGGGTCCCCTTCTTCGGGGAGCTGCGCCCGGAGGCGGCGGTCTGCGAGCGGCGTTCGAGATAGCTGGTCAACAGCGAAACCGGGAAGGCGATCACGAAGTACATGACCGCGGCCAGGCTCAACACCTCGAGTGCCTTGTACGACTGGGTGGCCAGTGTGTTGGCACGGAACATGAGATCGGCGACCGCGATCGTCGACACGAGTGCGGTGTCCTTGAACATGGAGATGTTCAGCGACAGGATCACCGGGATCTGCTGGCGCATCGCCTGCGGGAGGATGATGTAGCGCAGCCGCTGGATCGAGGTCAGGCGCAGCATCTTCCCGGCCTCGATCTGCTCCACCGGCACGGCCTGGAACCCGCTGCGGTAGGCCTCGGCCATGAACGCAGTCAGGTTCGCGGTCAGCGCGATGACAGCCGAGGCGAAACCGGGAATCGTGACCCCAGTGAGCGCCGGCAGCGCGAAGTAGATCCAGAACAGCTGCACGAGCATCGGCGTGCAGCGGAAGAGCTCGATGTATCCCTGCGCGATCCACCGGACCAGGTCGAACTCGGCCATGCGGGCCACGGCCACGGGGACCAATGGCCTTGCGTTAGGTTGATCTTGGCGCCGACACGCCGGTCGAGGTGTGTCGTCTGGTGATCGCCTCTGGGGATGATCGCCGGGTGGCGCACGACGGGTCGGAGGGGGTGTCTCCGGAGGGCTGGTTGCCCGACCGAGTGTCGGTGGGGTCGCTGACGAAGGCGTTCCCGCCGGAGTTGGTGGACCGGGTGGTGGCCACGACGGATACCCGCGAGCTGCGGCGGCGGCTGTTGCCGGCGCGGCTGACGGTGTACTTCGTGC
>NZ_JAHKRK010000282.1 GCF_019396355.1 Pseudonocardia nigra | reverse complement strand
CGCGGTAAGCGGTTGATCGATGAGGGAACGCTTCAGAGGCGCCCAGCAGGTTCATCCCTTT
The DNA here is from genome assembly GCF_019396355.1 of Pseudonocardia nigra. Lineage (GTDB taxonomy): Bacteria > Actinomycetota > Actinomycetes > Mycobacteriales > Pseudonocardiaceae > Pseudonocardia > Pseudonocardia nigra. The sequence continues at coordinate 8,052 of NZ_JAHKRK010000282.1, read as the reverse complement.
CGTCGTGTCCGCTGAATCGGACAGCCGGTTGCGCAACACCGCCGGCGGCTCGAGTCGAGGGTGCAGGTTCAGGCGGTGGGTGACGCTGGTGATGACGTCGAGCAGCAGCGCGGGTCGGGTACCGATCGAGTTGGCGAAGATGGCGGTGACGGAGGCGGCCATGGCGGCCATGGCCCAGACCGGGTGGACCAGCCCGGTGGTGGCGAGGGGGACGCCGATGCCGTTGAAGGTGAACGCGAGCGCGACGTTGACGCGGGTGCGTCGGAAGGAGTCGATGCTGATGGTCCTGGCGTCGAGCACTGCGGTCACCTCGTCGCGCAGCAGGACGATGTCGGCGGACTCGACGGCGATGTCGGTGCCGCCGCCTGCGGCGAGGCCGACGTCGGCCTGCATGAGCGCAGGTGCGTCGTTGATGCCGTCGCCGACCATGGCGACCCGGGTGCCGTCGGCCTGCAGCGCGCGCACGATTTCGGCCTTGCCGTCCGGGAGCACCCCGGCCCGGATCCGGGTGATGCCGAGCCGATCGGCGACCCGGTGAGCGGCGCGCTCGTTGTCGCCGGTGACCAGCACCGGGTCCATTCCGGCGCGGCGCATCGCGGCGACCGCGTCGGCGGCGTCGGCGCGCAGCTCGTCACCCAGCGCGATCACGCCGAGTGCCCGCCGGTCGACGGCCACGGCGATGACGGTGTGCCCGGCGGCCTCCAGCTGGTCGACGGGAGCGGTCAGGGCCGCCACGTCGACATCGGCGTCGGCGAGGAACCTCGGCCGGCCCACCAGGACGTCCCGCCCGTCCACCGTTGCGTGCACCCCGGCGCCGGTGACGGACTCGAAGTTCTCGGCCTCGCCTACGCCGAGCCCGCGCTGGCGGGCGGCGTCCACGACGGCGCGGGCCAGCGGGTGTTCGGAGTCGCTCTCCGCGGCCGCGGCCAGGGCGAGTAGCCCGTCGTGGTCGCCGTCCGGGGCGTCGACCGTGCGGACGGTGGGCCGGCCCTCGGTCAGGGTGCCGGTTTTGTCCAGCACGATGCGGCGCACCAGTCGGAAGGTCTGGAATGCCTCGCCGGTGCGCATGACGATGCCGCGGTCGGCGGCGGCGCCGGTGCCGCGCACGATGGCCAGTGGCGCAGCGATGCCGACCGCGCACGGGTAGCCCATGACCAGCACCGACAGTGCGGCGAACACCGCGCGCCGCACGTCGGGCTCCCCGGCGAGCGCCCAGCTGCCGACCAGCCAGCCGGTCAGGGCGAGCGCGGAGATGGTGAGCACGGTGGGGGTGTAGACGCGCAGGATGCGGTCGACCAGGTGCAGGATGCCGGGCTTGAGTGCGCGGGCGTCCTCGACGTGGCGCACCACTTGGGCCAGGAAGCCTTCGGCGCCGGTGGCGGTGACCTCGATCGTCAGGCTGCCGGGGCCGTTGATCGCCCCACCCACGACCTCGTCGCCGGGGGCCGCGGTCGCTCGGCACCGGCTCGCCGGTGACCAGCGACAGGTCGATCGCCGACTGCCCGGAGCGAATCCGCCCGTCGAGCGGCACGCTCTCCCCGGGACGAACGCGCACCAGCTGCCCGATCGTGACGTCGGCGACCGGCACCTCGCACTCGGTGCCGTCGGCCTCGACGACCCGCGCGAGGTCGGGCTGCAGGTCCAGCAGCTTCTTGATCGACTGGCTGGAGCGGGTTTTGACCAGCAGCGACAGCCACTCGGAGAAGATGTGGTAGTTCGCCACCAGCACCGAAACCGCGAAGAACGCCGCGGTCGGGTAGTCCGGGAGCAGGTCGGCCAGCCCGATCAGCCCGCCGGCGATGCCGGCGAAGGCGCCGACCTCGAGCAGCACGTGCTGGTTGAGGATGCCGCGGCGGGCGGACTGGTAGGCCATCTGCAGGATGTGCGGGGCGACGGCGACCACCACACCGACCGCGAGCGCCCCGGCCAGCCACCCGATCACCGGCTCGGCCAGCCATCCGGCGGCGTGGGCGACCAGCGCGGCCACTCCGGGAGCGACGATCGCCAGCGCGCCGCCCAGTGCCCGGCCACGACCGGTCGGACGCAGCAGCGCGTACGACAGCGGCACCATCAGCGCCACCACCGAGGCCGGGACCAGCATCGACCAGATGCCGGTGACCTCGGCGATCAGCCCGATCGCGGTCAGGCTGGCCGCGACCGCGACCAGCAGCCGGGCGCCCTCGCGGACCAGGTCCGCCTCTTCCTCCTCGAACCGGCGCAGCTTCCGCGGGTCATACAACTCGTAGCCGACGTCGCGCAGCGTCCCCAGGATCTCCTCGGGCGTGACCTGGTCCGGGTCGTAGTCGACCAGGGCCTGCTCGTGGGTCAGGCTCACCGATACCGTGCCGACGCCGTCCATCCGGCCCAGTGCCTTCTCGATGGTTCCGGTGCACAGCGAGCAGTGCAGTCCCGCGATCCGGGCCCGGATCCGTCGGTGCCCGGGCGTGGTGCTCGGCTCCGACGCCCACAGCTGCGGACGCTCCTGGGTCGCGGTGCTCAAGCCTCCACCTCCTCCGCCACCTCGAAGCCGGCGGCGGTGATCCGGCTGGCGAGCGCTGCCGTGTCGGTGAGCCCCGGCCCGACGTGGACCTGGACCCGGCCGCTCGTGTGGTCGGCGTCGACGTCTCGTACGCCCTGCACCCGGCGCAGCACGTTGCCGATCCGCTCCTCGCAGCCGGCGCACGACATGCTGCTGACCTGCAGCTCGATCTTCTTCATTTCGCGCTCCTTCTGGGTGTGACCTGCCCTTTCTCGCTCGGTCCCGACGCTACGACCCTGTCCCAGGGGTAAGGTCAAGCGACGAGGCCGAGGCGATGGAGGGCGTGGACACATCGACATCTGCGGCGCGCGCCCACCTGCTGGCGCTCACGCTGCGCCTACTCCGCTCGGCTGAAGGCGGGCTCGGCGCGGTGCGGGGTCACGACGCGGAAGGCAACATCTGGTCCGATCCGGAGGCCGCCGCCGGGTACGGGAGGCCATCGGCGGGTGCCGAGGCCGCGCCGGCCGTCCTCGTTGACGCGTGGCGGGCGAACCCGACGGGCTCAGTGTGATGCGCAGCGACGCCTCGGTGAACTCGGCGTCCGTCCAGCCGGCGTCGAGTCCGGCCTGCCAGGTGGTGTCCTGGACGTGGCGCAGATGCCCGCCGACTCGCGGACCAGGGCGAGGGTTAGTTGACTGAACTCGCGGCCGGCCGGCCGGCCGACCAGACAAGACGTCGTCGGCGCCCGATCGGCGTCAGGAGCGCGATGGGGTCGCCGTCGTATTCGCCGGGACTCGGGCGGATATGGCGTTAGTCGCTGGGTCAGCCTGCCGCGAACGAGTGATGGCTGGGCGTCAGCACTCGGTTGCGCGGAGTCGCCGCTGCGCTGGTGGAGATGCCGGTCCGCTCCTATAGGTCCGGACTCAGCGGCGCAGGGTGGTCTCCCGCTCCAGCTGCGACAGCTTCTCGGGATTGCGCACGGCGTAGAGGCCGGTGATGAGGCCGTCGTCGATGCGCACCGCCACCACGGTGTCGATCTTTCCGTCGAGCCGGAGGATCAGTGCCGGGTAGCCGTTGACCTGTGCCGGCTGCAGCGGCGCCGCGGCGGCGGCCCTGCCCAGCCGGCTAGCGGCCAGCAGGGGGGCTACCCTGTCGGCCCCCACGACAGGCGACAGCGCGGCCTGCACCACTCCGCCACCGTCACCCAGGAAGACGACATTCGGCGCGAGGATATCGAGCAGGCCCTGCAGATCGCCCGTTTCGACCGCCCGCTGGAACGCCTCGAGCGCGTCTCGGGTCTCGGCCGGAGAAGCGGCCCCGCGCGGTCGGCGTGCGGCGACGTGTACCCGTGCCCGGTGAGCAATCTGGTGGACCGCGGCCGGGTTCTTGTCGACGGCTTCGGCGATCTCGTGGTAGTCGAGGTCGAACACCTCACGCAGCACGAACACCGCCCGCTCGGTCGGCGTGAGTGTCTCGAGCACCAGCAGCATCGCCATCGAGACGCTGTCGGCGAGCTCGATGTCCTCGGCGACGTCGGGCGCGGTGAGCAGCGGTTCGGGCAGCCAGGGGCCGACATAGGACTCCTTGCGACGGCTGAGCGTCCGCAGCCGGGCGAGCGCCTGGCGGGTGGTGATCCGGACAAGGTATGCGCGCTGGTCGCGCACCGTCGGCAACCCAGACCCCGCTACCCGGGCGTTCGTCGCCCACCGCAACCTGCTGTTCACCGTCGCCTACGAGATGCTCGGCTCGGCCACCGACGCGGAGGACGTCCTGCAGCGGCTCCCGCCGCGCTCGTTGGGCATACGTGGCTCCTGTTCGCTCTCGACTGTGTCGCCCACAAGACGCCGGGCCTCGTCGTTTTCTGACACCTGCGGTTGGTGGCACACGTCACGTGACCGTGCTGTCAGAAAGATCGGGGCGCCGGCATCTCGTGTTCGTTCGGTTCAGCGCGCAACACCATCAGTGAGGACGAAGTCATGGAACCCCGTCTCAACCTGAACGACAACGAGCTTGGCGCCAAGATCGGCAAGCGGTTCGCCAACGTCAGCATGGCGATCATGCAGTCGACGCTGCCGAAGTCCACGCTGGAGCTGATGGAGCTGCGCGCCAGCCAGATCAACGGCTGCGGTTTCTGCGTCGACGCCCACGCCAAGGAGCTGGCGGCCGCCGGTGAACCCGCGGTCCGGATCAACCTGGTCGCCGCCTGGCGCGAGTCCACCGTGTTCATCGACGCCGAGCAGGCCGCGCTGGCGCTGACCGAGGAGGGCACCCGGCTCGCCGACGCCCACCAGGGCGTGTCCGACGAGACCTGGGCCCAGGTGCGCAAGCACTACGACGACGACCAGATCGCCGCGCTGGTCTACCTGGTCGCCATGATCAACGCCGCCAACCGGCTCCTCGTGATCACGCGCACCAAGGGCGGTTCCTACGAGCCCGGCACGTTCGACAGCACGGCGAGCTGATTGGCAGGCGAATGCCTGGCCCGGCTCGGGATCATCGCTCCGGGCCGGGTCGGCGCATGTTCGGGCGCAGCTACGGCGCGCGTGAACGCGTGGCTGAACTGGCGCTGGCCGACCAGGTGGTTGGGCACCTCGGCGAATCCGACGGTGTCCTGATCGTCGACGAGGCCGGAGCCTGAAGAAGGGCGAGCACACCGTCGGGGTGCAGCGCCAGTACACCGGCACCGCAGGCCGGATCGAGAACTCCCAGGTCGCGGTCTACCTCGCCTACGCCAGCCGAGCCGGGCCGGGCACACGAGGCCGGACCTGACGGTTCCGCGGCCCAGCCACCGGCGTGGCTGGTGGGCAGATGCAGCGCGGGACCAGCGAGCATCGGTCGGACCGGGTACTCGATCGCGGCAATGCCCGGCAACTCGCTCACCGGTGGACAATACGCAGGTCATAGCGGGTGCGACGCCGGTGGACAGGCCGTGGCAGGGCCAGTCACCGCGCCGCTGCGCTCCGTCCGCAACTCGCGATCGGGGCGGCCGGGGGATCGAGGTCTGCCAGCTGAGAAGCAACAGCTGCACCAGCGTCGACGCTGCGCCGGTGAACCGTCCTGTCTCATTTGGTGTGATCGCGGCTACGCTGCGGGCCGAGGCCATCTGGATCCGATGCCCCATCAGCAGGCTGTCTCGGAGGCCATGCGGGGTCTAGCGAGGATGGCGGTCATTCCGGTTCGTGCTGGGCGAGAACTTGGCGGAGCAGGCGGGTCAGAGTCTGCCGGTCCTCGGCCGACAGCGGTTTGAGCAGGTCGTCCTGCACCTGATCGAGCACCCCATCCATGCGGCGCAGCTGCCGGACACCGCCCCTGGTGAGGGTCACCTTGTTGCGCCGTCCATGGTCCGGGTCCGGCGTCCGGTCGACGAAGCCCTGCTCGACCAGTTCGTTGACGGCCGCCACGACGTCGCTGCGGTCGATCCGGCACCGGCGGCCGAGCTGGGCCTGGCTCGCAGGCCCGAACTCGTGCAGTGCGGCCAGGATCCGGTAGTGGTACCCGCGCGCCCCTGCAGCGGTGAAACCGTCGGACACCAGCCGGCGGGCGTGCACGGCCAGCTGGGTGATCAGCCAGCTCGGCTTCACGGCCAGGCGCTCGGGGATCTCGTCCATGGCGGGCACTCTATCGGTGTTGGCGAGACCAACACTCTGCTGATAGTGTTGGCCACTCCAATGTTGGAGCAACCCTCAAAGGAGGCGTCGTGTCCGCTGCCATCCGGATCGCCGACCGCGTCGAGATTGCCGACCTGTTCGCCTGCCTGGTCAACCTGCTGGACGAAGGCCGCCACGACGACGCCCACACCATCTACCACGACGACGTCGTGGTGCGCTCGCCGCGCGGCGAGCTGCACGGCCTCGACGAGGTGACCGCCCACCTGAAGCGAAGCCAGGTTGAGGGAGAGCACACCCAACACGTGCATGGTGACGTGCTGGTGCATGTTGACGGCGACCGCGCGAAGGCCACAGCGAACCAGCTCGTGTACTTCTACCGCAACGGCGTACCACCCCACCGGACAAGCGGCCTGCGAGCGGCCTGCACCGCGGTGCGGACCCCGGCGGGCTGGCGATTCAGCGAAATATACATCACGCTCGCCTGGATGCACGAGAAGTGACGTGGTGAGTCAGGCCCGGACCTCAGCCCCGACTGCGCGGCAGGCCGACGCGCCCCCACTCGCCTGACGACGGAACCTGCCGGAAGGCATCGCCGACACGGACGGCGCGGCGGTTTGCCGCTGCCCGTGACAGAGTCGGCGGATAGGCATCGGCTGGTGCCCGTGGGGGAAGGTGCTCGAGCACTACGCCCGCCCTGCAGCGCCGGCGCCGACGCTGGCCTGCGGCTATGACGCGGCTGCGGTCCACGAACTCCTCGGCCTCACCCCGTGACCGGGTCCCAGACCGCACCACCTGCCCCGGACGCCGGGCTCGCCGCCCGGCCGGGCGGGGAGTTGGGCGCGGATCAGCTGGTTCCGCCGTCGCGGCGGCAAGCCGTGGAAACGCGGCGGGCGATCAGTCCGCGGATCCAGTTGCTGTCGCCTCCTGGCTCGCTGCCCGACGGCCTGACCCCGGCGGTGATGTCGGAGGTCGTCCCGCCGGATCCGCGGTTCGGGTCCGCCGGTCGGGTTCGTCCGCTGGTCGCCTACGACGCCGGCCTGCGCCCGCCGCCCCTGCTACCCGACGCGGCGGGCCGGGCGGTGCATCACCTCGACGTCGCCGACACCGTGCAGGTCGGGCCGCGAGGTCAGCGGCCAGCCGCTGGCCGTACCCGATCTTCTGGAACCGGTCGGCCGCGCCCCACACCACATGGGCGGGCAGACGAAGCGTGGGCAGCCGGTCGGCCACGGCCAGGGTGTCCTGCATGTCCAGGGCGCTCACCTGGCGCATCAGGCTGCGCGCGGCCCCGTGGGCGACGTAGTGGCGCCAGTGCACCCCGATCGACTCCAGAGCCCGGGCCCGGTCGTCGTGGCCGCGGTGCAGCAACTGCATGAAGGTCGGGTAGAGCGCGACCTCGGGCAGGTGGCGCAGGACAGGGGCGCCGCGCTGCATGGCCTTGACGCTCGGGATGGGCCAGGAGTCGTAGCAGACGGCATTGGTGAGCACGAGCCCGGCGAACCGGTGCGGCGCGTGCACGGTCGCGATCTGGGCGACGCCGCCGCCGAGGTCGTGGCCGACCAGGACCGGCGACTCGACCTCGACGGCGTCCAGCCACCGCAGCAGGCGCTGTGCCTGCGCCGCCAGGCCGAGGTCACGACCCTCGCCGTTCGCAATGCCCGCGCCGTACCCGCGCATCTCCAGCGCGAGGCAGCGTCCCTGGACCATCGACATGACGTGCCGCCACAGCTGCGGTGAGGTCGGGATGCCGTGCACCAGGACCACCGGTGACCCCTCGCCGTGCTCGAGCCAGCGGACCGGCTCGCCGTCGATCGTCTGCTGCCGCTCCATCATCGTGTTCGGCTACCCGTTGCGCCCGCGTCCGAACGGCCGGCATCGGGGCGATCCTGTCGGGCGGGTGACAATCGCGCGTTGTTCGCGTCGCTGCGGGCACCCAGCGGAGTGCGGTGGCCACCCTGGCCGGCGTGT
>NZ_JAHKRK010000281.1 GCF_019396355.1 Pseudonocardia nigra | reverse complement strand
CGAGGGACCGGAGCACCGGCAGACCCCGCTGAGCCGGCGATCCCACGCGCCCGCCCCCAGCGACACGACCAAGAAGATCAACAGAAGCGACCCAAGATCACAGCACGGTCGTTACGAAAGATCGAGGATAGCGCCAGCAGGGTTTGCCGACGTTGATTCCCGACGCGACTCGCCGACAAGCCCGACCTGCGGCATCCGGTCGACGTCGGTGATCGTCGGAAAACGACCCTTTCCCGACACCCCCCCGATGCGTGCTGCGGGCCACGCCCAGCCAAGAGACCCGGAGCGGGCGTCGTGCCGCGGGTCATCCCTGAAGGAGTGGGTGGCCGTGGACAGTCGCTGGTTCAGCGTGGAGTGAGGTGATCTCAACAAGAAGTGCGTAGTTGAAGTTGTTCGATGTGTGTGAGGACGAGTGCGGCCCTGGCGTAGTCGCCGATTCTGCGCGGGCTGGCGGTGATGCGTCGGAGGGCTCGCCAGCGGCCGGCGAGCAGGGCGAAGCCCCGTTCCCCGCGGCAGCGGACCGAACGCAGCAGCGTGTTGTAGGCCTGGTTGGCCGGGGCGAGGACTTGCCCGTTGTCGGGCTGCTTGATCGGGGTGTGGATGCCCTGGCCAGGGCCGTCGTAGCCGGAGTCGGCGAGCGTGGGCAGGTCGAGCTGGGACGCCGACCAGTACAGGGCGCCGAGCATGCCGGCGACGCGGGCGCAGGTGATGTCGTGCTGGTGTCCGGGCACGACGTCGGAGACCCAGATCGGCAGCCCGTCCGGGCGGACGATCGCCTGTATGTTGCCGCCGGGAGCGCGGTGCTTTCCGGAGTACCAGGCGTTGATCGTCTCGCCCTTCGCGGACAGCGTGGTCTCGGCGCAGCGGTCGGTGCGGAAGACCTTGCCGTCGAGTACGACGTGCGACCAGCCTTGGGCGGCGACCTCCTCAAGCGCGTCGTGCAGGTCGGGGGCCTGTTCGGCGAGCACCGTGACGACTTCGTCGCGGTAGCGGTAGGCCGTTGCCCGCGACACCCCGAACCCGGCGCCCACCAGGGCGATGTCGCCCTGGTTGCGGAACCAGGCCAACACCAGCAGCGCTTCGTTCCAGCAAGTCAACGCCCTGGATCCGGCGCGGGTGCCGCGGGCTCGTCGCTCCGCACGCAACAACCTCGCCACCTCCCGTACAAGTTCACGGGGAACGTCGAGCATGGCACGATAAGCGATCACGTGGGGTCCTCGTCCAGGGATGGATCTTGTGGTGAGAACTCCCTATCGAGGACCCCACGTCCTTGGCTGCGACTGTCCGGATTGCCCGTTATGGGCGTGTCACCCCGCAAGTCCTACTGATCATGCTGAGATCACTTCAGTGAGCTCGACTGCACGTGTCCGCTTCGACGCGTCCACGCCGAAGAACGGCGCCAGGATTCCCCCCTGGTCGAGGAACATCGCGTACAGCAGGAACACCGCCAGAGCGGCGATCAGCCCGGCGAGCACCGCGTCGCGCGCCCGGAGCGTGTCGATCGTCTGGGAGACGGAGGTGCCGCGCGCGGTCGTTCCTGCGGATGAGGTGCTTCTGTTCAGATGACAGCATGAGCGTCAGCTCAGCGAGCGTCACGACCGGTTGGCCGGGCGTGGGCCGCGGGGTAGCTGTGCTGCCCACCGGTTCCTGCCCGTGCGAGTCGCCGGGCTTGTGCGAGGGGCTTAGAGTGCTCTAACCTCCCCGCAATGCTGGCGGCTAAGGAAGACTCTCGCACGAGGCTCGGGTGCTGCGTTATAGAGCACACAGAGGCCGTTGAGGACTACCTCAAGACGATCTTCGCCCTGTCTACCCGCGGAGGCCCGGTGACGACGTCGGTGGTGGCCGGCGAGCTGGGGGTCGCGCCCCCGACCGTCTCGGCGATGCTGAAGCGGTTCGAGACCCATGACCTGGTTCGCCGATCGGAGGACCACCAGATCGCGCTGACCGCGCACGGGACGCGGCATGCGCTGGGCGTCGTGCGGCGGCACCGGCTGGTTGAGGTGTTCCTCGTCGAGGTCCTCGGCGTGCCGTGGGACGAGGTGCACGCCGAGGCCGAGGTCCTCGAGCACGCCATCAGCGCCCGGCTTGAGGAGCGGATCGACGCTTTCCTGGGGCACCCGACGCGGGATCCGCACGGCGACCCGATCCCACCCCGGTCCGGGCAGCACGTCGAGGACTGGGCCAGCCCACTGGCGGACGCACCGCCGGGCAGCCGGTTCCGGGTGGAACGGGTCAGCGACCGCGACGATGCGCTGCTGCGTCACCTCGCTGAGCTGGGGGTGCGCCCGGGCGCTGTGCTCGGCGTGGCCGAGTGGGCGCCCTTCGGTGGCCCGTTGTGGGTCGAGATCGACGGGCGTAAGCAGCCCCTGGGTTCCGGGCTGGTCCAGGCCGTGCACGGAAGGACGATTTGATGGCTACGACCTCGGGTGCATCCCGGCGCCGATTCCTCGGTGGTGCGCTGGTCGGATCGGCGGGCCTGGCAGTTGGCGCGCGGGGCCTGCTGCCGGCCCCGACGGCGTACGCCGGCGGGCACGAGCTCGGCGGCGGAGCCGACGGCGGGCACGGCGGTGGGGTGAGCGGCCCGACGTTCCGTCAGGACAGCACCGTGGATCACGCCGCCAACGGGTTCAACCCGACCGAGCTCCTCCGCGATTTCGACTACGGCACCGTCTCCACGCTGCCCGACGGGCGGGTGCTGCGGGAATGGGACGTCTTCGCCAGCGATGAGGACATCGAGGTCGCGCCCGGAGTCCAGTTCCCGGCCTGGACCTTCAACTCCCGAATTCCCGGCCCGACGCTGCGCTGCACAGAGGGTGACCTGCTGCGGGTGAGCTTCACCAACGGCTCCGCACACCCGCACACCATGCACTTCCACGGTATCCACCCCGCCGAGATGGACGGCATACCCGGTGTGGGGCCGGGGGTGATCGAGCCGGGTCAGAAGGTGACCTACGAGTTCGACGCGGCGCCGTTCGGGCTGCACCTCTACCACTGTCACGTCAGCCCGCTGGCCGAGCACATCGCCCGCGGCATGTACGGGACCTTCATCATCGACCCCAAGCAGGGCCGGCCACCCGCCGACGAGATGATCATGGTGATGCACGGCTACAACACCACGTTCGACGCCGAGGGCAACCAGCTCTACGCGGTCAACGGCATCCCGTTCCATTACATGCACGAACCGGTGCGGGTCAAGCGCAACGAGCTGGTGCGGGTCTACCTGGTCAACATCCTGGAATACGACCCGATCAACAGCTTCCACCTGCACGGCAACTTCTTCGACTACTACCCCACGGGCACCCGCCTCGAACCCGCCGAGTTCACCGACACCATCATGCAGGCCCAAGGCCAACGCGGGATCTGCGAGATGCGCTTTCCCCATGCCGGGAAGTTCATGTTCCACGCACACAAGACCGAGTTCGCCGAGCTGGGCTGGATGGGCTTTTTCGAGGTGGTGGACTGATGTATGTCCGTTCCAAGACCGCACCGGTGTGGGTGCTCGGCCTGGTCGCGGTCCTGCTCCTGGGCGCCGCGCTGGCCGCGCTGGCCCTCCTGGGTGGACGCAGCCTGCCCGAGCGCGCCGGCCCCCCGATCGAGGAGCTCGCGGCGGAGCGCACCGTGCTCAGCCCCGGGGCGATCGAGCTGACCGTGCGCAACACCGGCCCGGACCCGGTGCAGGTGGCGCAGGTGTTCGTCAACGACGCCTACGTCGATGTCGCCGGCGCGACCGAGCCGATCGGACGCCTGGACACCGCCACCTTGCGGCTGGACTACCCCTGGCAGGACGGACAGCCCTACGTCATCGCGCTGCTCACCTCCAGCGGGGCGGTGATCGAGCACGAGATCCCCGCGGCCGTCGCCACCCCGCGCGCCGGACCCGGCTTCTTCGGGACGATGGCGCTGCTGGGCACCTACGTCGGGATCATTCCGGTGCTGCTCGGCATGATGTTCCTGCCGCTGCTGCGCCGCGCGGGCGGTGGCGTGGTCAGGGTGCTGCTCGCGGTCACCGTCGGGCTGCTGGCCTACCTGGTCGTCGACGGCACCGCGGAGGGTGTCGAACTCGCCGAAGGCACCGGCGGCGCCTTCGGCGGTGCGGCGCTGGTCGTGTTCGGCGCGGCGCTGGCGTTCCTGCTGCTCACCGGGATCGACCGCTGGCTGCGCGGGCGACGGCAGCCCGCCGCCGGCGGCCAGGCCCGGGCCGGATGGCGGCTCGCACTGATGATCGCCGTCGGGATCGGGCTGCACAACCTCGGCGAGGGACTCGCGATCGGCGCGGCCTACGCCGTCGGCGAGCTTGCCCTCGGCACCGCCCTGGTGATCGGATTCGCGCTGCACAACACCACCGAAGGCATCGCCATCGTCGCCCCGCTCACCGACCAGCGACCGTCGGTGCCGCGGCTGCTGGCGCTCGGGCTGGTCGCCGGTGCGCCGGCGATCCTCGGCGCGTTGCTCGGTGCGGCGGTCAACAACGCCGAGCTCTCGGCGTTCCTGCTCGGCGTCGGCGTCGGCGCCATCATCCAGGTGATCGTCCAGATCGTGCCGAGCCTGCGGGAACGGGCCGGTGGCGGCCTGGACCTGCGGGCGATCGGTGGCGTGGCCGCCGGGGTGCTGATCATGTACGTGACCGGGCTGGCGGTCGCCGCCTGATGACCGAGCCGGTCGACCGCCCGGTGACTGCTCATCCGGACCGGACAACCGTGCAGGACCCCCACCAGGGGTCTGCTGGTGGCGAGCTGAACCGTCGGACGGTGCTGGTCGGCGCGGGCATCACGGCGGTGGCCGCCGTACTATCCGGCTGCGCGACGGGTGCTCCCGGGGTGAACGCCCTGATCGGCGGTGCGCAGCGGCTGGGCACGCACCGGGAGTTGCGCCGGCTGACCCGCACAGCGCCCGGACCGTCCGGGTCCGCCGCGACAGCAGAGACCATCAGGTCCGCGCCGACGATCTGGTGGCCGGGGACGTCGTCGAGTTGGTGGCCGGTGACGTCGTACCGGCGGACTGCCGGTTGCTCGCAGCACCCGAGCTGGAGGTCGACGAATCCAGCCTCACCGGTGAGTCCGTCCTCGCGGTCAAGTCGACCGAACCCACCGCTGCACCTGGGCTCGGCGATCGGCATTCCATGCTCTACGAGGGCACAGTCGTCGTCACCGGCCGGGCGGTGGCCGTCGTGGTAGCCACGGGAAACCGCACCGAGAGCGGGCGCACCGCCCAGGCCAGCGAGGGCACCGCGCCACCCACCGGGGTGCAGACCCGACTGCGCGTCCTCGCGAAAAGCACCGTGCGCTTCTCGATCGGGGCCGGGCTAGGACTGCTGGCCGTGGACCTGACGCGTGGACAGGGCGTCGCGCACGCGCTGGGCCGGGCGGTCAACCTGGCGGTGGCCTCGGTACCCGAGGGCCTGCCGTTCGTCGCCACCGTCGCCGAGCTGGCCGCGGCCCGGCGGCTGGCCACCCGCGGGGTGCTGACCCGCAACCCCTCCACGATCGAGGCGCTCGGCCGGGTGGACATGGTGTGCTTCGACAAGACGGGCACCCTGACCGAGGGCCGGATCAGCGTGGCCGTGGTATCCGACGGAGCCGAGAGCAGACCCGTCGACGCGCTCACCCCGCCCCTGCGGCAGGTGCTCGCTGCCGCCGCGCTGGCCAGCCCATGGCAGTCGCCCGAGCACGAGGTGGCCCACCAAACCGACCGCGCGGTGCTGCAGGAGGCGCGTCGGCTCGGGGTCTCACCAGAGCAGGGCGACGGCACTGTCGCCGCCCTCGCCGAGCGGCCGTTCGAATCCGGCCGCGGCTACCACGCGACGCTGTCGCGGTCCGGGGGCGAACACCTGCTTAGCGTCAAGGGCGCGCCCGAGGTGGTGCTGCCGCGGTGCACGCTCAGCAGGCAGACACGGCGGGCCGTCGACGCTGAGGTTGAGCGGCTGGCCCAGCAGGGTCACCGGGTGCTCGTGGTCGCCGAACGCCCCGTTCCCGACGCGCTCGACATTCCTGACGCCCGGGTCCATGACCTCGAATACCGCGGTCTGCTCGCGCTGGCCGACCGGGTCCGGCCCACCGCCGCCCGGGCCGTCACCACGCTGAACGCGGCGGGAGTGCAGGTCATGATGATCACCGGGGACCATCCGGGCACCGCGCGGGCGATCGCGGACGAACTCGGCCTACTGGGCGACCGGCGGGTTGTCGTCGGCGCAGAGCTCGACGGTCTCAACGACGAGGAACTCGCCGCCCTCGCATCGCAGACCGGCATGTTCGCCCGGGTCAGCCCGGCGCAGAAGGCCCACATCGTGCGGGCGCTGCAGCAGGCTGGCCGGGTGGTCGCCGTCACCGGCGACGGCACGAACGACGCACCGGCCATCCGCATCGCCGACGTCGGCATCGCGCTGGGCTCGCGCGCCACTCCGGCGGCCCGACAGGCCGCCGACGTCGTGATCACCGAGAACCTCATCGAAACCATCATCGATGCGGTCATCGAGGGCCGCGCGATGTGGACCTCGGTGCGCGACGCGTTGTCGATCCTGCTCGGCGGCAATCTCGGTGAGATCGGCTACGCCCTGCTCACCGGTTTGCTCAGCGGTGAGGAAACGCTCAACGCCCGACAGCTTCTGCTGGTCAACCTGCTCACCGACGTGCTGCCGGCGATGGCGGTCGCGGTGCGCCCGCCGCCGGACGTCAGCCCCGACCAGCTCCTCGCCAGTGGCCCCGAGGCCGCGCTGGGAGCGGCGCTGACCCGCGACATCTACCTGCGGGCCGTGGCCACCGCCGCGGCCGCAGCCGCCGCCTGGCTGCTCGCCCGGCCCACCGGGACCCCCGGGCAGGCCAGCACCACAGGTCTGGTGGCGTTGGTCGGCGCGCAGCACGGCCAGACCCTCGCGGTACGGGGCCGCACCCCGCTGGTCGCGGTTGCCGCGCTGGGCTCGCTGCTGCTGCTCGCCGTGGCCGTACAGGTGCCCGGGATAAGCCGAATCGTGGGCTGCCGGCCCCTACTCCCACACCAGTGGGGCATCGCGCTCACCGCCGCAATCCTGGCGACCGCCGCGCAGCTGCTCGCCCAGCGCCTGACCGGATAACAGACGGCCGGCCATCTAAAAGGCTTCGTGGACAGCCGAACGAGGCAAACCTGCCGCGGCAGCGGGCGAGGTAATTAGCCCGGGCCGTCCACCCTGCGCCCCCACGAACCCGCCGCCACGATCCGGGCCCGACTCGAGAACAAGGGCCTGCACTACGCCATCGTCACCGACCCTGGACGAGGCCCTCACCAAGGTGCGGGCGCACCACGGCCAGGTGGATCAGGCCGCCGGCCGCGGCGAGAACGGCGGCGAGCAGGATAGTCACCTCGGGACGGCGGACGGTGACAATGCCCTTCGAGGTGGCCATCTTGTCGCGCCGGGATGCGCCCGTCATCGCAGTCATCAGATCGTCCTTCCGTGCACCGCCTGGACCAGCCCAGAACCCAGGGGCTGCTTACGCCCGTCGATCTCGACCCACAACGGGCCACCGAAGGGCGCCCACTCGGCCACGCCGAGAACAGCGCCCGGGCGCACCCCCAGCTCAGCGAGGTGCCGCAGCAGCGCGTCGTCGCGGTCGCTCACCCGCTCCACCCGAAACCGGCTGCCCGCCGGTGCGTCCGCCAGTGGGCTGGCCCAGTCCTCGACGTGCTGCCCGGACCGGGGTGGGATCGGGCCGCCGTGCGGATCCCGTGTTGGGTGCCCCAGGAAAGCATCGATCCGCTCCTCGAGCCGGGCGCTGATGGCGTGCTCGAGGACCTCGGCCTCGGCGTGCACCTCGTCCCACGGCACGCCGAGGACCTCGGCGAGGAACACCTCGACCAGTCGGTGTCGCCGCACGATGCCCAGCGCATGCCGCGTCCCGTGCTCGGTCAGCACGATCTGGTGATCACCCGAGCGGCGAACCAGGTCATTGACCTCCAGCCGCTTCAACATCGCCGAGACAGTCGGGGCCGCGACCCCCAGCTCGCCGGCCACCACCGACGTCGTCACCGGACCGCCGCGGGTAGAGCACAAGAAGATGGTCTTGAGGTAGTCCTCAACGGCTTCCGTGTGTTGAATCCCGCAGCACCCTAGTAGGGCTTTGTTAGGTCGAGTTAGGTGAGTGGGGTCGTCGCGTCGGGACGGGTTGCAGGCAGGTGCGGCAGGCGCCGGTCCAGATGCCGAGCAGGGTCTGGAGTTCGCGGAGTACGGCGTAGA
>NZ_JAHKRK010000280.1 GCF_019396355.1 Pseudonocardia nigra | reverse complement strand
GAACGCCGATCCCGTTGCGCGAACGGGCCTTTCGCGCAATAGGTTTGCGCGAAAGGGTCGTTCGCACGATGACCGGGTGGGTGCGTGGGTCGGGCGCGGGGTCGGGCCCCGTTGCGCGAGCGACATTTTCGGTCAATGGGTTCGTGCGAAAGGGCCGTTCGCTCAGTCGGGGGCAGGTGCGGGGTCGAGCCAGCGGAGCCACTTCTCCTCGGCCGCTCCCGCGAGGTCGACGTCGTGGAAGCGCGCGAGGAGCAGGAGCGGCCCGCGGCGATGTCGTGGGAGGTCGGCGGCGATCACGGGCAGAGGGTCGTTGTCGACGAGCACCTGACGACCCTCCCGCCGTGATCAGCCTTCAGATCACGGCGGTTGCGCTGGTCGTGGCGTTGTCGCCGGACGATCACGGGCTGAGCGCCGGCCGTGAAGATCGGGTGGGCGCCTTCTGCCCGTGATCGCGGCGGTCCGGGCGCAGCCGGTGGGGCAGGTCGGCTCGTGGCGATCTCCGCCGCTGAGAGGGCCGCCTTCGCGACGAAGGCGTACGTGCCGACCCTCGCCGGGGCCACCGCGCGCCTGCCGATCCGCCCGCCACGCTGTCGATCCGCTGCCCCCGCGCGGCCGCCGCCTGCTGAGCCTGCCGCAGTCAGCCGGGCAGGGCGTCGAGCAGCTTGTCCAGCGTGATCGGCAGGTCCCGCACCCGCACGCCCGTGGCCTGGTGGACCGCGTTCGACACGGCCGCGGCGGTACCGACGATCCCGATCTCGCCGATGCCCTTGGACCCCATCGGGTTGACGTGCGGGTCGGTCTCGTCGATCCAGTGGGCCTGCACGTCGCCCACGTCGGCGTTGACGACCACGTGGTACTCGGCGAGGTCGTGGTTGACGACGTGGCCGAACCGGGGGTCGAGCACGCTGTGCTCCTGCAGCGCCATCGACAGCCCCATCGTCATGCCGCCGATGAACTGGGACCGGGCCGTGCGGGGGTTGATGATGCGCCCCGCGGCGAACACGCCCAAGAGCCGGGGCACGCGCAGCTCGCCGGTGTCGGCGTGCACCCGCACCTCCACGAACTGGGCCCCGAACGCGGCCATCGTGTAGGTCTCGGTCGCCTCGTTCTTCCCGACGGAGCCGGCGATCTCGTCGCCGTCGTCGGGGTCGGTGCCGAACTTGTCCCGGAACGCCCGCGCGGCCTCCACCAGCGCCGATCCCCAGGTCGCGGTGCCCGACGACCCGCCCGCCACCGACGCGACGGGGTGGTTCGTGTCGCCGATCAGCACGTCGACGTCCTCGCTGGGCACGCCGAGCGCGTCGGCGGTGATCTGCGGGAGCACCGTCCAGGCGCCGGTGCCGAGGTCGGCCGCGCCGATCGCCGCGGTGTAGCGGCCTGCCTCGTAGCGGATCGTGGCGGTCGACGTGGCCTGCCGGTAGGTCGGGTACACCGACGACGCAACGCCCGTGCCGACCAGCCAGCCGCCCTCGTTCCGCACGCCCGGCCGCGGGTCGCGGCCGTCCCAGCCGAACCGCCGCGCCCCCTCGCGCAGGCACGCGACCAGGTTGCGGCTCGAGAACGGCTTGCCCGACTCCGGGTCGAGCTCGGGCTCGTTGCGGATGCGGAGCTCGATCGGGTCGATCCCGAGGGCCTCGGCCAGCTCGTCCATCGCGACCTCGGGTCCGAACATGCCCGGGCACTCCCCGGGTGCCCGCATCCAGGACGGCACGGGCACGTCGAGCGCGGCCAGCCGGTGCGTGGTGCGCCGGTTGGGCGCGGCGTACATCATCCGCGTCGGCACAGCGGTCTGCTCGGCGAACTCCTTGATCCGCGAGGTCTGCTCGACCACGTCGAGGGCGATCGCCTGCAGCCGGCCCTCGCGGTCGGCGCCGAGGCGCATCCGCTGGATCGTGGGGGTGCGGTAGCCGGCGAGGGAGAACATCTGCTGGCGGGTGAGCGCCAGCTTCACCGGCCGGCCCGGCACGGCCCGCGCGGCCATCGCCGCGAGCACCACGTGGACGTGCGGCGTCCCCTTCGACCCGAACCCGCCGCCCACATACGGGCAGATGACCCGGACCTGCTCCTCGTCGAAGCCGAA
The DNA here is from genome assembly GCF_019396355.1 of Pseudonocardia nigra. Taxonomy (GTDB): domain Bacteria; phylum Actinomycetota; class Actinomycetes; order Mycobacteriales; family Pseudonocardiaceae; genus Pseudonocardia; species Pseudonocardia nigra. The sequence continues at coordinate 6,160 of NZ_JAHKRK010000280.1, read as the reverse complement.
GACCTCCGCCACCGTGGAGCGCGCCGGATGCACCCCCTGCGTGGAGTCCCACAGCGTCAGGAAGCCGCGCCCGGACCCGTCCCACAACGCCGTCGTCGCGTGCGGTTCGAGCGGGTTGTTGTGGTACATCGCCGTCGAGTAGGTCTGCTCGACGGTCACGGCGGCCGCGGCCAGCGCGGCGTCCACATCGCCGTCGTCCGTGTCGGTCGGGAAGGCGGGGTTGACCTTCTCGGGCGCGTAGAGGTCGTCGCGGTCGGCGGAGAGGGTGACGTCGTGCTCGGCCTCCTCGTAGGTGACGCGGACGAGGTCGGCGGCCTGCCGCGCGAGCTCCGAGGTCTCGGCGATCGCCACCCCGATCACCTGCCCGCGGAAGGCCACCTCGTCGGTCTGCAGCGCGGCCAGCTCGGCGTCCTCGGTGGATGCGAGGCGTTCCGCGGTGTGCGGCGTGAGCACCGTGGCGACGCCGTCGAGCGTCTCGGCATCCGTGGTGTCGACCGCGGTGACGCGCCCGCGGGCGATCGTCGCCTGCACCGGGTGGCAGTAGAGCGGTTCGAGCACCGGGGTCTCGTAGGCGTAGACGGCGGTGCCGCGGACCTTGTCGGTCCCGTCCCGGCGGACGAGGGCCTGGCCGATCGCGCGAGGTTCCAGCAGCTCGGTCATGTCACACCTCCTCGACGGCGAGCTCACGCAGCACGGACACGAGCGTGCGGCGCAGCAGCGGGATCTTGAACGCGTTCCCTCCGTCGAGGCCGGGCACCGGTTCCGCGGCGGCGAGCTCGGCGTCGGCGGCCGCCCGGTAGGCCTCGTCCGACGCCGTCGCGCCGCGCAGCGCGTCCTCGGCGGCCCGGGCCCGCCACGGCGCGTGCGCGACTCCGCCGAACGCGATCCGGGCGTCGCGGACCACCCCGCCGTCGACCTCCAGCGCGGCCGCGACGGACACCAGCGCGAACGCGTACGACGCCCGGTCGCGCACCTTGCGGTAGCGGGAGCGCGCCGCGATCGGGGACACCGGCAGGTCGACGCCGAGGATCAGCTCGCCGTGGGCGAGCGTGGTGTCGCGGGACGGGTCGTCGCCGGGCAGGCGGTACAGCTCGCCGATCGGCACGAGCCGCTCGCCGCCGGGGCCGAGCACCCGGACCTGCGCGCCGAGTGCGGCCAGCGCCACGGCCATGTCCGACGGGTGGGTGGCCACGCAGTGCTCGGACGCGCCGAGGATCGCGTGCTGGCGGGTGTACCCGCCGATCGCCGAGCAGCCCGCGCCGGGGGAGCGCTTGTTGCACGGCGTGGTGACGTCCTGGAAGTACACGCAGCCGGTGCGCTGCAGCAGGTTGCCGCCGGTGGTCGCCATGTTGCGCAGCTGCCCGGACGCCCCGGCGAGCAGCGCCTGTGCGAGCACCGGGTACCGCGCGCGGACGCGCCGGTCCGCGGCCAGGTCGCTGTTGCGGACGGCGGCACCGATCCGCAGACCGCCCCCGTCCTCCTCGACAGCGTCCGACGTCGACGACGTGACGTCGACGAGCAGCCCGGGCGTCGCGACGCCCAGCTTGAGGTGGTCGACGAGGTTCGTGCCGCCGCCGAGGTAGGCGGCGTCGGGGTCGGCGGAGACGGTCTGTACGGCGGCGACCGCGTCGCCCGGCACCTGGTACCGGAACGGCTTCACGACCGGCCCCCCGCCTGCCGGCCAGATGCCTGCTGCACCGCGGGGACGATGTTCGCGTAGGCGGCGCACCGGCAGAGGTTGCCGCTCATGCGCTCGGCGACCTCGTCGTGGTCGAGCTCCGGGTCGGACGCCATGTCGGTGGTGGCCGCGCTGGGCCAGCCGCGCGCGTGCTCGTCGAGCATCCCCACCGCCGAGCAGACCTGGCCGGGCGTGCAGTAGCCGCACTGGAACGCGTCGTGGTCGAGGAAGGCCTGCTGCACCGGGTGCAGCTCGCCCTCCGGTGCGAGCCCGTCGGCTGTGGTGACCTCGTGGCCGTCCTGCGTGACGGCGAGGATGAGGCAGCTCAGCACCCGTCTGCCGTCGACCAGAACCGTGCACGCGCCGCACTGCCCGTGGTCGCAGCCCTTCTTGGGGCTGGTCACGCCCAGGCGTTCGCGCAGCGCGTCGAGCAACGTCGTCCGGGTGTCGACGGTGAGCCGCTGCGGCGCCCCGTCGACCTGCAGGGTGATCTCGGCGTCCACGCCCGTTCGGGTATCCGGTGGGCACCGGTCCAATCCCGCGCCCGGGCCGTCACGGTAAGTGCAGGTCCCCCGATCGATCGTAACTTGTTGCGTCCGGGAGGTGTCGCGCGCACGATCTCGCCATCGTCGCGCCGGTGGGCGCGGCCGGACCGAACGTGAGGTGCCCGTGACCACTCCCCGGTTCGCCACCAGCAGCTTCTGCCACCACGGCGGATGCGTCGCCGTCGCCGCGCTGCCGGACGGGCGCGTCCTGGTCCGCGACGACAAGCACGAGGAGAGCGCCGTGCTCGCGTTCACCGCGGAGGAGTGGCGCGACTTCGTGCAGGGCGTCAAGAACGGCGAGTTCGACCCCGCGACCCTCGGCGCGTAGCCCGGCCGGTTCGACGCGGTCACCAACCGGTCGCTGTCGTGCACTGGCACATCCTCCGGACGTGGTGGCCCCGGCGGCTCGACGGATCGTGCTGCGCCACGGCGGCGGTGCCAGCGGTACACCGCTCGGTACGGTGCTCCTCGGCGACAGGAGGCACCGGTGAAGTACCTGATCCTGATCTACGGCAACCCGGTCTCGCGACAGACCTGGGCGGAGCTCTCCGACGCCGAGCGGTCCGAGGGCCTGCGCGTCTACGCGGCGCTGGACGCGGATCTGGCCGCGTCCGGTGAGCTGGTCGTCTCGGAGGCGCTGGCCGACCCGGCGCAGACCACGCGGGTGTCGGTGCGCGAGGGCCGCCCGCTGACCACCGACGGGCCGTTCGCCGAGGTGAAGGAACAGCTGGCCGGGTTCTACCTCGTCGAGTGCGAGAGCTCCGAGCGCGCGGTCGAGATCGCCGCGCGCGTGCCCGAAGCGGAGTTCGGGCTGGTCGAGGTACGGCCGGTGCTGGACCTCGGCGCGATGGACGCCTGGCCGGAATGACGAGGGCGCCGGAGTGACGGGTGGCCCGGACAGCGTCGAGAGCCTGCTGCGGGAGCTGGCCCCGCAGGTCCTCGGAGCGCTCGTCCGGCGCCACGGCGGTTTCGACACGTGCGAGGACGCCGTGCAGGAGGCGCTGCTCGCCGCGGCCCTGCAGTGGCCCGCCGAGGGGCTGCCGGACAACCCGAAGGGCTGGCTGATCACCACCGCGTCCCGGCGGCGGATCGAGCTGTGGCGCAGCGAGACGGCACGGGCGCGCCGGGAGGAGACGGTCGCCGCGCTCGCACCGCCGGACCCGGAGCCGGCCGCCGACGTCGACGACACGCTCACGCTGTTCCTGCTCTGCTGCCACCCCTCGCTCACCGAGTCCTCCCAGGTGGCGCTGACGCTGCGCGCGGTCGGCGGGCTCACCACCGGGGAGATCGCGCGGGCCTTCCTCGTGCCGGAGTCCACGGTCGGGCAGCGCATCAGCCGGGCGAAGCAGCGGATCAAGGCGGGCGGTGCGGCGTTCCGGATGCCGCCGCCCGTGCAGTTGCCCGAGCGCGTCGCCGCCGTGCTGCACGTGCTGTACCTGATCTTCAACGAGGGCTACACGGCGAGCTCCGGCGAGGCGCTGCACCGCGTGGAGCTCACCGCCGAGGCGATCCGCCTCACCCGGCAGCTGCGTGCGCTCCTCCCCGACGACGGCGAGGTCGCAGGGCTGCTCGCGCTGATGCTGCTCACCGACGCCCGGCGGCCGGCGCGGACCCGCCCGGACGGTGCGCTCGTCCCGCTCGCCGAGCAGGACCGCGACCGCTGGGACGCCGCTGCGATCGCCGAGGGCGTCGCCCTGATCACGGCGACCCTGGCCACCGCGCCCATCGGCCCCTACCAGCTGCAGGCCGCGATCGCGGCCGTGCACGACGAGGCCGCGCGCGCCGAGGACACCGACTGGCCGCAGATCCTCGCGCTCTACGACCACCTGGCCGCGCTGGCGCCGGGCCCGATGGTCACGCTCAACCGCGTCGTCGCCGTCGCGATGGTGCACGGGCCGGAGGCGGGCCTGGAACGGCTCGCCGAGGCGGCGGCCGACCCGGCCCTGGCGGGCCACCACCGGGTGCACGCCGTGCGCGCGCACCTGCTCGACCTCGCCGGCGATGCGGCGGCAGCGCGCACGCACTACGAACTGGCCGCCGACGCCACGCTGAGCGTCCCGGAGCGGCGCTACCTCGAGGCCCGCGCCGCCCGGCTCGCCGACTGATCGGCCGGGCGTGGCCGCACCGGCGCGACCAGCGGGCGGTCGAAGATGAGGTGGGTCTGGGCGTGCCCGACCTCCGGTCGGGTCGTGAAGTGGTCGACGACGAGCCGGTGCAGGTGCGCGCTGTCGGAGACGGCGACGTGGACGAAGAAGTCGTCCGGGCCGGACACGGTGTAGAGCGCGAGGGTCTCGGGGAGCGCCAGCACGCCGGAGGTGAACGCCTCCACCAGCTCCCGCCGGTGCGGCCGCAGCTGCACGGCGATGAACGCCTGCAGACCGCGCCCGATCGACGCCGGATCGACGACGGCGCGCACCGCCGTGATCACGCCGAGCGCCCGCAGCCTGCGCACCCGCTCGTGGCACGAGGACGTCGGCAGGCCCACGCGGGCGGCGAGCTCCTTGTTGGTGACCGATGCGTCGTCCTGGAGCTCTCGCAGGATGCGCCAGTCGACCGGATCCAGTGGGCGTTCTTCGGCCATGAGTCGGACACTATCCGGACTCGTTTTTCTGTAGCCGGACAGCTGACGAGGCTGTGCACATGGCTCCTCCCCGCTGCGTCCTCGTCCTCGACCCCGCCGCACCGCGCTGGCTGATCGCCAACGCCGCCGCCGTGCTCGGCGCCTCCATCGGTGCGGGCGGGCGCGTCGCACTCGGGCCCGACACCGCGGACGCCGCCGGTGCCCGCTGGCCGGGCATCGCCGAGGTGGTCGTCCCGGTGCTGGCCGCGGACCCGGCCGGGCTCGCCGCGCTGCGCGCCGCCGCCGCGGACGCCGGCGTCACCGTCCTGGCCTTCCCCGACCTCGCGCAGACGGCGCGGACCTACGCCGACTACGCCGCGGCGCTCGGCCGCACGCCCACGGCGGACGTGCGCATCCACGGTCTCGCGCTGCTCGGGCCCTCGAACGCGGTCCGGCGTCTCGCTGAAGCCTCCTCGCTTGCGCTCGTCGGCTGCGCTCGCGCCACTGCTGTGTTGAATGGTGAGCTCGCAAGCTCGCTCACGTGCGACCTCGCGGCCCTCGGCGATCCCGTCCCGGAGCCGGTGGCGTGACCGTCGAGCGCTGGATCGCGTTCCTGGGCGTGCTGCTGGTGGTGCTGTGCACCCCGGGACCGGACTTCGCGGTGGTCCTGCGGCACACGCTCGCCGGGGCCCGGGCCGGGCTGCGGGCCGCCGCGGGCGTCGTATCGGGCCTGGCGGCGCACACGGCGGCCGCTGCCCTCGGCCTGTCGGCGCTCCTCGCGGCCCGCCCCGAGGTGCTCACCGCGATCCGGGTGGCCGGGGCGGCCTACCTGGTCTGGCTCGGGGTCCAGGCCCTGCGCGCCGCGCTCCTCGTCCGGGCGCCGGACGCGGCGGACGTGGTGGGCCCGGCCCGCCCCTACCGCGACGGCCTGGCCGGGAACCTCCTCAATCCGAAGGCGCTGTTGTTCTTCCTCGGCCTGATCCCGCAGTTCGTGGTGCCCGGGCCGGCGGTGACCGGTCAGATCCTGCTGCTCGCAGGCACGACCGTGATGGCGGCCGCGGTCTGGTTCGCGGTGGTGATCACCCTCGGGACCGCCGTGGCGGGCCGTGCGGCGCCGCGGCGCGCGGGTGCCCGACGGGCCGTCGACGGGATCACCGGCGCCGCGCTGGTCGCGGTCGCCGTCGGGGTCCTCCGGTCCTGATCACGTGGTCGGCGGCAGGGCCGGGGGCAGGCCCAGCTCCTGTTCCTGCCGCGCGATCCGGCGCCTGCGCAGCCACCACGCCCCGACCATGACCAGCAGTGTCAGCAGCATCGCCGCCGCGGCGGCCGGGCCGCCGACGACCGCGGCCAGCACGACCAGGACGAGGGCGGCCGCCG
>NZ_JAHKRK010000028.1 GCF_019396355.1 Pseudonocardia nigra | reverse complement strand
CCCGCCCCACCCCGCCGCCCGACGCCGCCGTCGCCGCGCAGGTGGCCGCCCTCGCCGGCGGCGTCGGGGCGCTGCTCGAGCGGGCCGAGGCCCTGGCCGAGGGCGGGGACCTGCGGCTGGCCTGCCAGGTGGTCGAGTGGGCGGCCGGGGCGGCGCCAGACGACCCCGAGGTGCACCGCGTGCGCGCCCGCGTCTACCGGCAGCGCAAGGACACCGAGCGGTCGCTGATGGCGAAGGGGATCTTCAGCGCGGCAGCCAAGGCGTCGGACCGGCAGTCCGGGCAGGGGTGAGGGCGCTGACTGCCCGGCGCGGGGTGGAAACCCGCTGATCAAGGCGCTGATGTCGTCCCGGATCGATCCAGGAGGGACGTTTGCGCCTTGATCGCCGGGGTCGCGGCCGCGTGGGGACGCGATTGCGTCGGCGCGCGTGGACCGTAGGCGTCGGTTGCAGCAGTCGGCGAGCGCGCCTGGCGACAATGCCTCCATGACCGACCCTCACCCCGCCACCTGGACCCCCATCCACGGCCGGCCGTACCGCCCCGTGCCCTACCGCCCGGCCCGGATGGCGCCGGAGGAGTCCCTGCGCCGCTCGGCCGAGCTGCGCCGGCAGATGGAGACCCGCCGCACCGTCCGGATGTTCTCCACCGACCCCGTCCCGGAGCAGGTGGTGCTGGACGCGATCTCGGTCGCGGCCACCGCCCCGAGCGGCGCGCACCAGCAGCCGTGGACGTTCGTGCTGGTCTCGGACGCGGAGATGCGGCAGCGGATCCGAGCCGCGGCCGAGCAGGAGGAACAGATCTCCTACGACGGCCGGCTGGGGGAGGAGTGGCTGGCCGCCCTGCGGCCGCTCGGGACGGACGCGGTCAAGGCGCATCTCACCGAGGCGCCCTACCTGATCGTGGTGTTCCAGCAGCGGTTCCAGCTCGACGACGACGGCAGCACGCACAAGCACTACTACGTGGACGAGTCGGTGGGGATCGCCGTCGGCATGCTGCTCACCGCCCTGCACCTGGCCGGGCTCGCCGCGCTCACCCACACCCCGTCGCCGATGGGGTTCCTGCGCGAGGTGCTCGGCAGGCCGCGCAACGAGAAGGCGTTCGCGGTCATCCCCGTCGGCTATCCCGCCGACGACTGCGTGGTGCCGGACCTGCGCCGCAAGTCGCTCGAGCAGGTGCTCGTCCGGCTGTGAGCCCCTACGCCGGGCTACTGGTGCGGTAGGACAGCAGGAGGATGCCCGTGGCGCTGCGCTCGACGTCGAGCAGTTCGAGCCTGCGGAGGGTGCCGTCCTCGAAGAGTCGTCGGCCGCGACCGGCGATCGCCGGCGAGATGACGAGCCGCAGCTCGTCCACGAGTCCGGCGCGCAGCAGCGACTGGGCCAGCCGGATGCTGCCGTGCACGCCGATGTCACCGCCGCTCTGCTGCTTGAGGGCGCTGACGTACTCCGCGGCGGGCGGTGGTCTCTCCCTCCACACTTCGGGAGCGCAGATCCTTCGCCGATCGGGCGTCCTGCACCACTCGCTTGCCCGATCGTCGAAACGACGCGGCCGAAGGGGGTGGCGCGGGCGCGGTCGTGACCGGCAGGGTCGGGATCATGCACGACACACCGCCGCCGGAGTTCGTGGAGCTGCTCGACGTCGTTCGCGGGTACCAACGGTCGCGGGCACTGACGGTGGCCGCCGAGCTCGGCATCGCCGACCTGCTCGCCGACGGGCCACGGCCGGCCGACGACCTCGCCGCCGCCACGGGCACCCACGCTCCGACGTTGTACCGCGTGCTGCGTGCGTTGGCGTCGATCGGTGTCTTCTCCGAGGACGCCGACCGGCGCTTCGCGCTGACGGCGATGGGCGAGTACCTGCGCCGGGACCATCCGCTCTCGGTCGACCCGGCCGCGCGCATGTTCGGCGCCGAGTACGAGTGGCGGGCGTGGGGCGAGCTGGCGCACAGCGTACGGACGGGGGAGACCGCCGCGGTCCATGCCCTGGGCACCGACGTGTGGGAGTACCGGCGCCGGCACCCCGAGCACGGGGAGATCTTCGACGCGACGATGCGGACGTTCTCGCGGGCGGACAACGCCGGGCTGCTCGCCGCCCACGACTTCGGCCGGTACGGCACGGTCGCGGACATCGGCGGCGGTACCGGAGCCGTGCTCGCGGCGGTGCTGTCGGCCCACCCGGCCACCCGGGGGATCCTGTTCGACCAGGAACAGGTCGTCGCGGACGCGGGGCCCGTGCTTCGCCGGGCAGGTGTGGCCGACCGCGTCGACGTGGTGCCCGGCGACTTCTTCGACACGATCCCCGAGGGTGCGGACGCCTACCTCCTCGTCCGCATCCTGCACGACTGGATGGACGAGGAAGCGGCGCGCATCCTGCGCGGCGTCCGCGCGGCGATGGCTCCCGGCGCCCGCGTGCTCGTCGTCGACGCCGTGGTGGGGCCGCCGAACGAGGACCCGGCCGCGAAGTCCCTCGACCTGATGATGCTCGTCTCGGTGGGCGGCCGGGAACGCACCGAGGCGGAGTGGACGACGTTGCTCACGGCCGCCGGGCTCGATCTCGTCGCAGTGACGCGGGCGACGCCGAACAAACACGTGATCGAGGCTGTCCGCGTCTGACCGCCATACCGACGGTGTCGATCCGCCACGGGCCCGTTCGTCGTCACGACGAGCGGTCGCGCCCCGGCGGGGCGACGGGGAGCCGCCACCGACGAGCGGAGGAGAACCGATGCCCACCATGCCCAAGCCCACCGACGGCGACCGCGAGTACTTCCGCGCGCTCCTCCCCGATGACGCCCGCGTCGAGGTGAAGCCGATGTTCGGCAGCCTCGGCGCGTTCGTGAACGGGAACATGTTCCTCGGCCTCTACGGCCGCGACGTCGGGGTCAAGCTCGACGACGCGGCGCGGGCCGAGTTGCTGGCCGAGCCCGGCGCCGGCCCGTTCGGTCCCGCGGAACGCCCGATGGGCGGGTACGTGGCGCTTCCGCCCGCGTGGCGTTCGGAGCCCGAGCGGGCGGCGCCATGGGTCGGTCGCGCGCTCGAGCACGTCGGTTCGCTGCCGCCGAAGCGACCGAAGGCGAAACGGGCCTGAGCCGCGCTCGCTCACCCGGCGGCGGGATCCTCCAGGCACACGACCGGGGCGGGCGGCGTTCCGGCCGTCGCCGTACGGGTGGTTCCCCTGGCCAGGTGCGGTCATCCGTCGTCCTCATCGATCACGAGTCCCGCGGAACTCGCGGGCTACCCCGGCGCGCAGGAGGTGATCAGCGCGACCCGGTCCGCGAGCGCCACAGCAGCCAGACGAAGTACGGGGTGCCGACGACGGCGGTGAGCAGCCCGGCCGGCAGCTGGGCCGGGGCGATCACGGTGCGGCCGAGGATGTCGGCGAGGCAGACGAGCAGCCCGCCCAGCAGGGCCGCCACCGGCAGCGCCCGCGCGTGCCTGCTCCCGACCAGCGCCCGCGCCGCGTGCGGGGCCACCAGCCCGACGAACGAGATCACGCCGACGGCGGCCACCGCGGTGGCGGTGAGCAGTGCCGCGAGTCCGAGCAGCAGCAGCCGGGTGGGGCCGAGCCGGATGCCGAGCACGCGCGGTGTGTCCTCGTCGAGCGCCATCACGTCCAGCTCGCCGCGCGCCCCGACGAGCACCGGCACCGTGAGCAGCAGCGCGACGGCCACCGGCAGCAGCTGCGGCAGCGTGCGCCCGTATGTCGAGCCGGAGAGCCAGGTGAGCGCCTTCGTCGAGTTCCACGGGTCGGTCAGCACGATCAGCACGGTGATCACCGCCATCGCGCCGTGCGAGACCCCGACGCCGATCAGCACGAGCCGGTCCGACGCCAGCCAGCCGCGGGCGGCGAGCCCGAACACCAGTGCGCAGGCGACCAGTGCGCCGAGGCCGGCGGCCCCGGTGATCATCCAGATCCCGGCCGCCGGGACGACCGTGATGACCAGGACCGCGCCGATGCCCGCGCCGCCGCTCACGCCCAGCAGGCCGGGCTCCGCCAGCGGGTTGCGGCAGACGGCCTGCACCGCGGTGCCCGCGACGGCGAGCGCGCCGCCGGCCAGGAGCGCGGCGAGCACCCGCGGGAACCGGGCGTCCAGCACGTAGGTGACGACCGGGCCGGAGCGGCCCGCCACCCAGTTGGCGACGTCGCCGGTGAGCAGGAGCGCGTCGCCCAGCAGCATCCCGGCCACGGCGGCGGCCACCGTCAGCGCCAGCGAGGTGCAGGCGACGAGCGTGAACGCCCGCCGGGTGCGCAGCCTGCCGGGCCGTGCGGCCGGCGCCTCGCGGACGGGGCCGGAGTCGCGGAAGCGGTAGGCGAGCGCGACGAGGACGACGGCGCCGAACACCGTGGTGATCACGCCCGTCGGGACCTCGACGCCGGCGTTGGCCCCGAGCGCGAACCGCACCAGCACGTCGGCACCGAGGACGACGAGCACGCCGGCCACCGCGGAGACCGGCACCAGCGCGCGGTGCCGGTGCAGGCCCGGCACCCGCGACGCGACGAGCCGCACCAGCGCCGGTGCGCAGAGCCCGACGAACGCGACCGGCCCCGCGACGGTGACGGCCGCCGCGGACAACAGCACCGCGAGCAGGACGACGAGCAGCCGCGTGCGGCGCACCGGCATGCCGAGCACGGCGGCGGTGTCGTCGCCGAGCCCGAGGATGTCCAGGCGGCGGGCGAGCAGGAGCAGGCCCGCGACGGCCAGCAGCACGACCGGCCCCATCCGGGTCACGGCGTCCAGGCCGATCTGCCCGAGTGCGCCGCTGCCCCAGGCGTAGAGGCCGGTGGTCTCCTGGGCGAAGAGCAGCAGCAGGACGGTGACCAGCGCGTAGAGCGCCAGCGAGATCGCCGATCCGGCCAGCACGAGCCGGGTCGGCCCCGCGCCGGCCCCGGACGAGAGCGCGAGCACCAGCCCGGCGGCCAGCAGCCCGCCGAGGAACGCGAGCGCGCCCGAGGCGAAGATCGGGAGCGAGATCCCGAACGCGGCCGCCGTCACCACCGCGAGGAAGGCACCGGCGTTCACGCCGAGCGTGTCGGGGGAGGCGAGGGTGTTGCGCGCGATCGACTGCAGCGCCGCCCCGGCCGCGCCCAGCGCGACGCCGACCAGCACGCCGGCGAGCAGCCGCGGGATCCGGGAGGCGATCACCACGGCGGCGGCCTGGTCGGTGCCGCCGCCGAGCGCGAGCCGCCACAGGTCGGCGGCGTCGACGTCGGCCGTGCCCTGGGTGACGTGCACGGCGGCGAGCAGGACGACCGCCAGTGCGCCGGCGAGCGCGACGAGGGCGAGCCGCCCCTTGGCGACCGGTTCGGCCAATGCCACGGCAGGCGCCACCGGGGGCGCCTGCCGGGCGGTCGGGTGGACCTGGGTCATCCCGCGGGCGGCGCGGTGAGCGCCGCGACGACGGCGTCGACGTACCGGGTCATCGAGCTCGGCCCGCCGAACATCCAGATGCCGTCCGGCAGCCGGTGCACGTTGCCGTTCTGCACGAACGGCAGCGACTGCCACACCGCATTGCCCGCCAACGCGTCGCCGAACGGGTCGGGGCCCTCGGCGTCGTTGGTGTAGTAGAAGAACTCGACGTCGCCCAGCACGGTCAGGCTCTCCACGTCGGTGGACGCGAGCCCGTAGGCGGGGTCGCCCGGCTCCGGCCAGGCGTTGGTAAGCCCGAGCTGCTCGGTGACGTCGGAGACCAGCGAGCCCTCGGCGAACGGGCGGATCGAGAGCTGGCTGCCGTCGAGGTAGGCGTCGGCGAAGGCGAACGGGCGCCCCGCCAGGTCGGCGGCGGCGACGGCCTCCGCGCCCTCGGCGAGCTTCGCGTCGAACGCGGCGAGCTGCTCCTGCGCCTCCGCCTCCTTCCCGGTGGCCGTCGCGACGAGCTGCAGGTTCTCCCGCATCTGCCCCATGCCCTTCGCGGTGTCGGCCGGTGTCACGAGCAGCACCGGGGCGAACGCCTCGATCTGCGACACCGCCGCGGCGGGCAGGTCCTCGGTGGCGAGCACGAGGTCGGGCCGCAGCGCGGCGATCGCGTCGATGCTCGGCTCGCCGCGCACCCCGACGTCGGTGACCGAGTCGTCGAGCGGCTCGGCCTGCACCCAGTTGCCGTAGCCCTCGACGTCGGCGACCCCGACCGGCATCACCCCGAGCGAGACGAGGTGCTCGACGACGTTCCACTCCAGACCGACCGTCCGGGTCGCCGCGCCGTCGAGGACGATCTCGGTGCCGCGCGCGTCGGTGAGCGTGATCTGCTCGCCGGACGGGGCCGCGCCCTCCGGGGCGGCCGCCGGCTCGGTGGGTACCGCACGCGCCGAGCAGCAGCGCGGCCGCCACCCCGATCGCCGCGATGATCCTGAGCCGTCTCATGGTGCTTCTCCTGGTGGTCGGGGTTCTCGGGTGCCGTCTCAGCGACGGACGGTGTGCCTGCCGACGGCGCGTGTGCGCAGGCCGCCGGTGTGGGGGTCGTGGTCGACCTCGACGCGGATTCCGTAGACCTCGGTGAGCAGCTCGGCCGTCAGCACCTCCGCGGGGCGCCCGCACGCCCGGACCCGCCCGTCCGCCAGCAACGCGACCTCGTCGGCAACGGCGGCGGCGTGGTCGAGGTCGTGCAGGACGACGCCGACCGCGACCAGCCGCTCGTCGGCGAGCTCACGGACCAGGTCGAGGATCTCCACCTGGTAGCGCAGGTCGAGGTGGTTGGTCGGCTCGTCCAGCAGCAGCACGCCGGTGTCCTGGGCGAGGCAGGTGGCGAGCCAGACGCGCTGCAGTTGGCCGCCGGACAGCTCGTCGACGGCGCGGTCGGCCAGCTCCTGCACGCGGGTGGCGACCATCGCGGTGGTGACGGCGGCGGGCCCGTCCGGGTCGTCGCCCCGCCAGCGGCCGCGGTGGGGGTGGCGGCCGAACCCGACGACCTCGCGGACGCTGAGCCCCGTCGGCGTCGGCCTGCTCTGCGCGAGCAGCGTGACCCGGCGGGCGAAGTCGCGGCTCATGAGCGCGAGGGCGTCGAGGTCGGCATCCCCGTCGGCGAGCCGGACCCCGCCGCCCATCGGCGGGTGCAGCCGCGCGAGTGCCCGCAGCAGGGTGGACTTGCCGCTCCCGTTGGGCCCGATCAGCGCGGTGACGCGCCCGGGGACCAGTCCCACGCTCGCGCCGTGGACGACGGCGGTGCCGTGGTACCCCAGCCGGAGGTCGAGCCCTCGCAGACTGTGGGAGGTCTCACCGGCTGTGCGCACGGCGCAGGATAGCCACGCCTGGGTGAGTGAAGGCAAGCCTCACTTCCGGGAAGGTGGGTGACCCACACCGCAATGCGCTCCAGGAAAGTGCTGGCCGTGGCGAGGTGGTCCGCCACGGGGAACAGCACGGCGGCGTGGAACGCGTGCGGCATCTCCTCGTAGACGTCGAGCTGCAGGGCGACGCCCGCCGCGGCGGCGGCCTCGGCGAACCGTCGGGTGTCGCGGAGGAGCACCTCGTCGCCGCCCACGGCCAGCAGGAGCGGCGGGAGGCCGCGGAGGTCGCCGTGGAAGGGTGACTGCGGCGCCTGGTCGGGCCGTGCGCCCGCGAGGTACTGCTCGTCGCAGTCGGGGGGCTCCGCCCCGACGCCCCCCGAAACTGCATCGACCGCCTTCGGCGGGCCGGCCTCATCCCCGAGCACGCTCGGGGCCCATCACGGCCGGGTCGATCACGTCGTTGCCGGCCTCCGGCGGGGCCTCGGCGGCGAAGTCGGTGACCGGCGACACCGCCACGGCCCCGCCGGCAGCGGGTCGCCCGCCGCGGCCAGGACCAGCAGCGCGGAGAGCGCGAGGGTGCCGCCCGCCGACTCCCCGGCGAACAGGATGCGGCTCGCCGGGACGCCCTGCTCGAGAAGGCTCCGATGGACCGCCACGACGTCCTCGACCGCCGCCGGGAACGGGTGCGCCGGGGCCAGCCGGTAGTCGACGGCGAAGGCGGGGCGGCCGGTGGCGAGCGACAGCCGGTGGGCCATGATCCGCTCCATCGGCGGGTTGCTGTGGGCGAACCCGCCGCCGTGGACGTAGAGCGTGACGCCGGTGTCGGTCACCGGTCGCGGTCCCGGGCGCGCGCGCACCCAGGTGCCGGGGACGCCCCCGGTGCGGTCGAGGGGCGTCGACAGGTCGGCGTCGGCGTCGAGGACGGGTGGGTTCGTGAACACCGCCATCTGGGAGTTGCGCACCGCGGTGCTTTCTCCGGGCATGGCGGGAATGTGCGTGAGCTGCATGAGGAATGCCTTTCGGGCCGCGATGTGGGCGCGGTGCGGAATGCGGGAAAATGCACGGGGAGTTCGCCGGCAACCGGTGCCGGTGCCAGGAGAGGCGGCGCCCCCGCGCAGGTCAGCGAGGCGACGCGCCGCGAGGTGTCAGATCGTTCCCATGCAGCGTGGAATCACGGCACACCCTCGGGTAGCTGTGCCGCCCACTCGCCGCCGTCCACCTGGCGCCGTCACGCGACACCGCGCCATTCGATCCCCGGGACGGACGGTTGCCAAGCAGCGGCGGCTCGAGGTCAGCCGAACAACGCGAGCAGGTCCCGGCTGTAGACGACCACGAACGCGGCGGCGGTGACCGCCGCGACCGCGACCGACAGCGCGACGGCCCGGAGGTGGCGCAGCCGGCGCGCGCCCACCCACACCAGGACGAGCACCCCGGCGAGGATCGAGCCCCACCAGTACGGCGGGTACGTAGTGTCGGCGATGTAGAGGAGCCCGTAGGCGCCCTCGCCGACGAGCAGGCCGGCCATCCCGCCGGCCCCGACGGCCGCCGCCGTGGCGGTGCCGGCCCGCACGGCGTGCGCCGCCAGTCCGATGAAGGGGCCCACCACCACCGCGGCGAGGCCCCAGAACACGATCATCCTCGTCGACGAGGCGTCACCGCGCACCGCCGCGGCGAGGACGTAGCCGGCGAGGAGTGCCAGCAGCGACAGCGGGCCGACGACCACCGCAGCGGTTCTGCGGGGGGCCGCCGTGGCGAGCGCGAAGGCCACGAGGCTCCACGAACCCGCCGAGTTCGCGACCGAGCGCAGGGCGTCGGGGAGCCACTCCTGGCCGTATGCGGTGAGTGCGCCGAGCAGCAGGCCGCACACGGCGGCTACCGCCGGTACGAGCACGGCGGCCGCGCGCTGGCCGGACAGGAGATGCAGCACCCCCGGAACCGTAGTGCGGCCGGGACGTCAGGCCGTCGGTGCCCATCGGTCCGGCGTCCCCGCGAACTGACGTCGTGAGATGTGCGTCCGCGTGCTCGCGGCCGCAGGAATTTCCCTCTCGCAGCGATCACAAACGGCGTGATCGCCGTGCGATGTGTGTCCGTGAAGTCAGGACCGCGGAAACCGCAACCTCGTGAAGATCATGCCCGTCGGGACGGGTCGTCGCGAACTGATCGTCGTGAGATGCGCGTCCGCGTGCTCGCGGCCGCAGGAACTGCTCTCTGGCAGCGATCACCGACGGGGCGAACCCCGCCCGGCCACCGTCGTCGAGGTGACCCGGACCTCGTGGGGCAAGGCGGACCGCGCCACTCTCGCCGTCGCGAGTGGTGGCCCCGCCGTGCCGGTGACCACGCCTCGGAAGGATCTCGACGTCGGGGACACCGTAGAGGCGATCGTCGACCCACGGGCGCCGCAGCGGGCCGCCCTGGCGGGCGACGGCTGGCCCTGGCGACAGGTGCTGATACCCCTGTGGGGGCTCCCGTTGGTGGCCCTGTTCGGCGCGCGGTACGGACGCCGGCGAAAGAGCAAGCCACCGCACCCGCCTGCCGGGCGTTCGAGCCCCGGCTCGGCGCGCCCGGAATGGGGACGGTCTCGCGTTCGGGGTGCTGGGGAAGATCGGCGATCCAGGCTCAGCGAGCGGCGTGGAGCCAGGGTTGCTTGAGGTCGAAGAATTCCGGCTCTCCGATGCTGAGCTTGTTCATCTCTTCCATCTGTGCCGCCAGCTCAGGTGGCACTTCCTTGCGTTCGCCTTCGCGGGCGTCGGCCTCGGAGGTGAAGTAGATGGCCATGGTGTAGGCGCCGCCTTCGTGTCCTACGGCCACACTGCCGAGAATGTCGGGCCGGAACTCTGCCCACCGTCCTGTGACATGAGTTCGCTAGCACGTTCCGGGTCGGTGCTGCGGCCGTGCATGACCTGGACGAAGCCTGCCTGGTCGGGGTCACCGCTGAGGTCGACCGTGACGTCGCTGCTGTCGCGGAAGGTGACCTCACCTTCGAGCAGCTTGGCGGTTTCGGACCACCAGCGGTCTTGCTCGGGCCGGTCGCTGTTTCGGCGGGCCGCCTCCTCGGACTCGAACCGGGCCAACGCGATGAACCGGCCGTCGTCGGTGATCCCGCCGGTGGATCCGAGCCAGCCGGTGGCGCGACATCCCGCGCCCACCGGTATTCGCGTCCACGGTAGGCGTCGTACTCGCCGAACGCGTACCAGAAGCCGTGCAACTTCCCGCCGACCGCCTCGATGTACGTGCGGGCCGCGTCGCGTCGATCCTCCGGCTTCTGCGCCAGCCTTGCCCAGGTTTCGGGTGTGTAGCTGAATCGGGTCAGATAGAGCGCCACGCCGACCGCCGGCCCCTCGTGTAGCTCGGCCCCGACCTGTGACGAGAGTAGACCCGGAACGGCAGCTGATGGAGACCTGCGCGGACTTTCCGCTGGGCACCACGGACGCGCCGATCGTCGCGCTCGCACAGCGCTTGTCGAGCTCCGCCCCAGCCCGCGCGGCCGCGCCTGCTTCGGCGGAGATCGTGCAGGGCGACGCCGGCATCACGACCGCTGGCCCCGGCGCCGCACCCGCCGACGTGCTGCTGTAGGTGCGCGTCCCCGACGGGAGCGGGTCCCGGAACCGTCGCTCACCTCGACAGCCGCGCGAGGAACGGATAGCCGAAGACGTCGAAGGTCCGCGCCTTGGCCTCGCCTGAGGCACCGGCGAAGGTGTCGCACGGGGGCCCGATCACGATGTCGATGAACCCGCTCTGCTCGAGCATCGTCTGCCAGCCCGCACGGGGCAGCCCGCCGGCAATTCAACCGGTCCAGAGGTTGATGTCCCGCATCGCTTCGACCGGGACCGGCCTGCCGTTGGCGATGTCGGCGAACTGCAACCATCCGTCGGGGCGCAGCACGCGGCGGATCTCGGCGAACACGGCCGCCTTGTCCGCGCAGAGGTTGATCACGCCGTTGGAGATCACGACGTCGGCCCAGCCGTCGGGTACCGGGAGCGCCTCGGCAAACCCGTCGCGGATCTCCACCTGCCAACGATCTCCGTATGGGTGATCGCGCCGCGAAGGACGCGCTGTTCTCGGCGTTCGCCGAGGTGGCGGCGGCGCTCGGGTCCGGGCGCCGCGCCGAGATCGTCGATCTTCTCGCGCAGGGCGAGCGTTCGGTCGAGGAGATCGCCGAGCAGATCGCCCAGACCGTCGCCAACACCTCCCATCACCTGCGCACCCTCGCTCGCGCGGGGCTGGTCACCACCCGCCGGGACGGCACCCGCATCTACTACGCGCTCGCCGGCGAGCGTGTCGAGCACCTGTGGGCGGCGATCCGGACGGTGGGGGAGCAGCACGCCGGCGGCCTCGACCGGCTCGCGCGGGCGTATCTCGGCGACCGCTCGGAGCTGGAGGCCGTCGACCGGCACACCCTCCTCCGGCGGATGCGCCGCGGTGACGTGGTCGTGCTCGATGTCCGGCCGGCAGCCGAGTTCGCGGCAGGCCACATCGCCGGCGCCCGCTCGCTCCCGATCACCGAGCTGCGCAGGCGGATTCGCACGCTGCCCGACGACGTCGAGATCGTCGCGTACTGCCGCGGCCCGTACTGCGTGTACGCCGACGACGCCGTCCGCCAGCTGCGCGGCGAGGGCTTTCACGCCCTGCGGCTGGAGGAGGGGTTCCCGGAGTGGCGGCAGGAGGGCCTGCCGGTCGCGTCTGGTGCCGGGGACGTCCCGGACCCGCAACGGAGCTGACCCGGTCATCCCCCTGCCAGACGGCCAGCTTCGCGGCCAGGGGTGTGGGTCGCGACAAGGCCTTCACGGCCGCCGAGGTGGATCTCGCCGAAGCTCGGCGTGTCGGGCCGCGTGTCCGCCGTTCTCCTGACCCGGCGAACGGGCGTGCTTCCGGCCGAGTAGCCCGGCGGGAACCTGCTCGCGGGTTCGGGGCACCGCGTCCGGGTCGTCGTGATGCAGAACGCCGGAGTCGTCATATCGGCAGCGCTGCCGCCACCTGCGCGGCCAGGGTGAGGCCCGTGAGCACCGGGTTCGCCGAGCCCACCGTCGGGAAGATGGACTGGTCGCACGCGTAGGCGTTGGAGACGTGGTGGAACCGGCCGGTGGGGTCGGTGATCGACATGTTCGGGTCATCGCCCATCCAGAGAGTGCCGGCCTCGTGGTAGGTCGTCCCCAGCCCGCGGTGCCATTCGGGGAACGGCCGGTCCAGCGGGGGCGGGTCGGCGCGCCACTGGCCGTCCCACAGGTACTGGATGCGATCCGGCGCACCCGCGACGTCCTGGGCGAGCCGGAGCGCGGCGGCGTCCATGGCCGCCCAGGTCGCGAGATCCTCGGGGCGGGCGACGAGATGCACGTAGGCGCGCGGCACGCCGAACTCGTCGTCCTCGAAGGGGCTGAGGTCAATCCAGCTGCGGGCCGGGTCGGGCACCGGGGTCGTGCGATCGCCCACCATCTCGCCGATGCCACGAAGGGTGACCGGCACCCAGTCGGGGTCGACGGCGGTGGTGTGCGCGGCGAGCTCCTCGATGTCGGGGATCATGCGGAACAGCAGGTCGTCGGAGTCCTTCCGGCTGGTTGACGCGGTGAGCTGCAGGTGGAACCGCCCGGCCGGGGCCTGGCCGCGTACGAGCATCGCGGCGGTCTGCACCGGGCCGGGGAGCTGGGCAGGGCCGACCGGGCGATGCGCACGGCGAAGTCGGTGCGGACGTGCGCCATGAGGTTGCGGCCCATCAGCGGTGTCGGGAACGAGTGCAGCGCGAGCCGGGTCGACTCGATCGCGCTGGCGGCGAGCACCACCTGACAGCCGGGGGCGATGCCGAGGAACTTGCGGGCGCCCGCGACATCCAGCTCGATCGTGTGGACGGTGCCGCCGCTGGTGTGGAGCGCGACGACGTGTGCTCTCGGCGCGAGGAAGAGCTTGCGAGCGGTGTCCGAACGGTGGGATGCGCGCACGTCGCGGCGGATGGCGTCGGCGAGCAGCGGGAGGCTCGAGTACTTGTCGAAGCTGAAGAGCCCCGAGACCGGCGCGGCGCCCTGCACCGCGAGCGGCAGAGCCTCGACGCCGGTGAGTCCCGGCACCCCCGCCGCGGCCGCCGTGACGGCCGGCAGGAGCGCGGCCTGCAGGTCACCGAAGATGAAGTCGGTGGCGGGGACGACGCCCGTCTCGCTCTCGACGAGGCTGTAGTGCGTTGCGAGCCAGGCCCGGGTGGCGGCGGGCCAGGCCGCGAGGTCGGAGGCGGTGAGCCGCGGGCACCAGCCACCCCAGTAGATCGATTTGCCGCCGAGGCAGTAGGCCAGCCCGGGAAACTCCACGTTGCCCCGCCACGGGATGCCCCAGACGAGCTCGCGCGCTGTGCCCGGGTCGGCGCTGGGCATGATCGGCGACGGCACGTTCAGCCCCATCGCCCCGAGGTTCTGCACGTGTTCACCGACGAGCAGGCTGCCGGCGTCGAGGACGAGCACGCGCGCGTCGGGGTGCACCCGGCGGATCTGCACCGCGCAGTAGGCGCCGTAGGCCCCCGCGCCGATGACGACGGCGGAGAACAGCCCGCTGCTCGTGGCCTCCTCCCAGGTGTTGGCGACGAACCGGCCGAGCGCGTCCGTGGCGAAGCTCGTCGACTGAACGGCGACGTGGTCCTCGGCAGGCACCAACCGGGGCAATGGCACGTCCGGAGATGCTCCCGGGCCGGGCGGCCGCTGAACAGGTCCGAACGACGGCATCGGGACGGCGGGATCACGTCCGGTCGGGACCCGGACGCGCTGGCCCGCTACCTCAACGCGTGATCGGCGGGATGCGGGTCGCGGGTCAGGGTGGCGCCGACCACGCAGTCCTGCAGGCCATCGCCGACACCGCCATGGACGCGCTCACGAGCTGACCCACGCCGCTGGCCGGCGCCGCTTCCGTACGGCCGGCCGAGTGGGGCGGGATCACGGCACCCGCCGTCGTGCTGCTGTCCGGTGCCAGGACGGCTGGCCGTCCTGGCACCGAACGTCGGAATCAGGCGAGGTCGAACCGGTCGAGGTTCATGACCTTGTTCCAGGCGGCGACGAAGTCGCGGACGAACTTCTCCTTCGCGTCGTCGCTCGCGTAGACCTCCGCGAGTGCCCGCAGCACGGAGTTCGACCCGAAGACGAGGTCGACGGCGGTCGCCGTCCACTTGACCTCGCCCGTGGCGCGGTCCCGACCCTCGTACACGTTCTCCGACTCGGAGACCTTCCACTCGGTGCCCATGTCGAGCAGGTTCGTGAAGAAGTCGTTGGTCAACGTCTCGGGCCGGTCGGTGAAGACGCGGTGCGGGGACTGCCCGAAGTTGGTGCCCAAGGCCCGCATGCCGCCGACCAGAACCGTCATCTCAGGAGCGCTCAGGTTCAGCATGTACGCCCGATCCACCAGCAGGGTCTCCGGCGGCAGCTTCACCCCGGCCCGCAGGTAGTTGCGGAACCCGTCCGCCCTCGGCTCCAGCACGGCGAACGACTCCACGTCGGTCTGCTCCTGCGAGGCGTCGGTGCGCCCCGGCGTGAACGGGACCGTGATGTCGTGCCCGGCGTCCTTCGCCGCCTTCTCGACGGCCGCGCACCCGGCCAGGACGATCAGGTCGGCGAGCGAGACCAACTTCGCGCCGGACTGCGAGCTGTTGAACTCCTGCTGGATCTGCTCGAGGGTCTCCAGCACCGTGCCCAGTTCGGCCGGGTTGTTGACCTCCCAGTCCTTCTGCGGCGCGAGGCGGATCCGCGCCCCGTTGGCCCCGCCGCGCTTGTCGGTGCCGCGGAAGCTGGCCGCCGACGCCCAGGCGGTGGAGACGAGCTGGGAGACGGACAGTCCCGAGGCGAGGACCCTCTCCTTGAGGGCGGCGATGTCCGCGTCGCCGATCAGCTCGTGGTCCACCGCGGGGACGGGGTCCTGCCAGATCTGCGGCTCCGGAACCCACGGGCCGAGGTAGCGCGAGACGGGTCCCATGTCGCGGTGCAGCAGCTTGTACCAGGCCTTGGCGAACGCGTCCGCGAGCTGGTCCGGGTTCTCGAGGAAGCGCTTGGTGATCGGCCCGTAGATCGGGTCGACCTTCAGCGCGATGTCCGAGGTCAGCATCATCGGGGCGTGCCGCTTCGACGGGTCGTGGGCATCCGGCACCGTGCCCTGGGCCTCGGAATTCTTCGGCGTCCACTGCTTCGCGCCTGCCGGGCTCTCCGTCAGCTCCCAGTCGTACTTGTAGAGGTTCTCCAGGTACCCGTTGTCCCACTTCGTCGGCTCGGTGGTCCAGGCGCCCTCGAGCCCGCTGGTGAGCGCGTGGAGGCCCACGCCGGTGCCGTACGTGTTCTTCCAGCCGAGGCCCTGGTGCTCGACCGGGCAGCCCTCGGGCTCCGAGCCGATGTACTCCGAACTGACCGCGCCGTGGCACTTGCCGAACGTGTGGCCGCCGACGATGAGTGCGACGGTCTCCTCGTCGTTCATCGCCATCCGGCCGAACGTGTCCCGGATGTCACGGGCCGACGCGAGCGGGTCCGGGTTGCCGTTGGGCCCCTCCGGGTTCACGTAGATCAGACCCAGCTGCACGGCGCCGAAAGGTTCGGCGAGCTCTCGGTCGCCGCTGTAGCGCTCGTCCCCGAGCCACGTGTCCTCGGGTCCCCAGAAGATCTCCTCGGGCGTCCAGACGTCCTCCCGCCCGAAGGCGAAGCCGAACGTCGGAAGCCCCATGTCCTCGATGGCCACGTTGCCGGCGAGGACCAGCAGGTCGGCCCAGGAGATCTTCCGGCCGTACTTCTGCTTGACCGGCCAGAGCAACCGGCGCGCCTTGTCGAGGCTCGCGTTGTCGGGCCAGCTGTTGAGCGGGGCGAAGCGCTGGGCGCCCTGGCCGCCACCGCCTCGACCGTCGTGGATGCGGTACGTCCCCGCGGCGTGCCAGCTCATCCGGATGAAGAGTGGCCCGTAGTGGCCGTAGTCGGCCGGCCACCAGTCCTGCGAGGTCCTCATCACCTCGACGAGGTCGCGCTTCAGTGCGTCGACGTCGAGGGTCTTGAACTCCTCGGCGTAGTCGAAGTCCTCGCCCATCGGGTTGGACCGGGGCGAGTGCTGTTGGAGGACCTGCAGGTCCAGCTGGTTCGGCCACCAGTCCTGGTTCGTGCGGGGCCGAGTCACCTTGGGGGTGGGGGAGGGGATTGCCGGGTTCTCGCTCTCGCTGATGCTCTCAGACACGTCGGTCCTTCTCCTGAATCGCAGTTTCTTGGATGGCTGGTAGCTACTGACGTTGTGCGCTCGATCCGAGGCTGTGTTGCTCTGCTGGTGGCGAGCACCTCGTGTCTGTGATCAGCCGCCGGACGCGGCGGACGTTGCCGCGACACAGTCGGGACATCGGCCCCAGTAGATGACCTCGGCTTCGTCGATGTCGTAGCCCGAGTCGTCGGAGGCCGTCAGGCAGGGGGCGTTGCCGACCGCGCAGTCGACATCGGTGATGGCGCCGCACGACCGGCACACGACGTGGTGGTGGTTGTCCCCGACCCGCGCCTCGTAGCGCGCGACGGAACCGGGCGGCTGGATGCGCCGCACCAGACGCGCGGCAGTCAGCGCGCGCAGCACGTCGTAGACGGCCTGGTGGGACACCTCACCGAGATCCTCGCGCACGAGGCCGATGATCGAGTCCGTGTCGGCGTGCGGATGGTCGTGCACCGCGGACATCACCGCTACCCGCGGGCGTGTCACGCGCAGAGCGGCCTTGCGCAACATGCGCTCGAAGTCCGACGTCGTTGGCACGCGCCGAAGTGTGGCGCAGTTACTGGAACCAATCAAGTATCGGGCGTCGGTCTCGACCGGTCCAGATAGCGATCTACGCCGCGCTCGCACGTTGTCTGTCCCCGGAGCGGGACAGCCGCTGCATGCGCCGTCAGTAGTGCCGCGGCCGAAGAGGCCCGCGATCGGCCCGAACAGCAACGTGAACCCGGCCGCCGGCAACGCGAACACCGCGACGACCCGCGGCAGCGCGGACACTCGAGACCGACGCCGGCGGGCCAGGTGTCGTCGATGACCATGTCGAAGACGTTGGCGGACGGGTCCTGGCTTCGGGGCCGCGGTCAACGTATGTGCATGTCGTGCTGTGTCAGGCGTGATCGCCGCGAGATGTGTGTCCGTGCAGTCACGACCGCGGAAGCCGCAATCTCGTGAGGATCATGGCCCGGCGGTTGCTCGGTCCCCGTCGGTCCGGCGTCCCTGCGAACTGATCGTCGTGAGATGTGCGTCCGCGCGCTCACGGCCTCAGGAAGTGCACGCTCGCAGCGATCACTCGCCCCATGATCGCCGTGACATGTGTGTCCGTGCAGTCAGGACCGCGGAAACCGCAACCTCGTGAGGATCATGGCCCGTCGGTTGCTCGGTCCCCGTCGGACCGGCGTCCCCGCGAACTGATCGTCGTGAGATGCGTGTCCGCGTGCTCACCGCTGCGAGATCCGCATCTCCGCACCCGCCACCGCGCGGATTGCACTCTCGCGGCGATCACCCACCCGCCTCGGCCGATGACCGGGGCACGGTCTCGTCGGAGCGGGGCCAGCGCGGGGCCCGGGTCGTCTCGCGCAGGGCGTCCAGGAACGCCTGGGCCGGGAGTGGGGCGGGGCGGCCGAACGTGGCGGCGAGGATGCGCCGCCCGTCGCCGGGGATCCGGTCGATGCGCACGTCCGGGTCGCGGGCGGCGACGAGGGCGAGGCCGGGGAGCGTGCTGACGCCGAGCCCGGTGGCGACGAGTGCCTGCACGGCGACGTAGTCGTCCATCTCGAACTCGATGGACGGCGCGAAACCCGCGCGGGCGCACGCCGCCACCAGGTGCGCCCGGCAGCGCTCGCATCCGGCGATCCAGCGCTCGTCGCGGTAGGTCGAGAGTTCGGAGCGCCGGCCGGGCCAGTCTCGGTCGCGCGGCGTGACGGCGTAGAGCGGTTCGTCGAGCAGCGGCGCCGTCACGATCCCGCGGGTCGGCGGCGGGGCATCGCCGTGCTCGAACGCGAGTGCGACGTCGATCTCGCCGCGCTGCAGCGCGAGCAGTGCCGCGGGCGGCTCGGCCTCGGTCAGCGCGACCTCGACGCCGGGGTGTGTCACCGCCATCCGCGCGATCGCCCGCGGGGCGAGCGTGGCGAGCGCCGACGGGAAGGCGGCGAGCCGGACGCGGCCCGCGCGCAGCCCCGCGTGCTGGGCGATCTCCGTGCGCGCGGCCTCCACCCGCCCGAGGATCTCCTCGGCGCGCTCGACGAGCAGGCGGCCGGCCTCGGTCAGCCGGACCCCGCGCCCGGCCCGCTGCAGGAGAGGGACGCCGACCTCGGCCTCCAGCCGGGCCAGGTGGTGGCTGACCGAGGGCTGGGCGTAGTGCAGCGCCTCGGCGGCCGCGGTCACCGAGCCCTCGCGGGCGACCGCGACCAGCACGCGCAGGCGCGTCAGATCGAGCATCCGGGAACCATAGACGCGGTCTCTGGTTCTGCGGAGAACGTGTATTGGACCTATCGATCCGGCGCTGCCACCGTCGATCGCATGCGCCTCCCGACCATCACCGACACCCTGCGGGCCCGTCGTCTCCTCGCCGCGCACCTGGCCCCGACGCCCCTGCGGGTGCACCCCTGGGCGGACGGGGTCACCCTGCACGTGAAGCGGGAGGACGTGCAGCCGGTCGGGGCGTTCAAGGTCCGCGGCGGCCTGACCCTGCTGGCCGGGATGAGCCCGGCCGAGCGGGCCCGCGGCGTGCTCGGGTACTCGACGGGCAACCACGCCCAGTCGCTGGCCTACGCCGCCGCCCGGTTCGGGGCACCGTGCACGATCGTCATGCCCGAGCGGCCCAACCCCGCCAAGGCCGCTGCCGTCCGGGCGCTCGGGGCAGAGCTCGTCGAGCACGGCGCCGCGCTCGAGCAGGCGAGCGCCCACGCTGCGGAGCTCGCCGCGCGCACCGGGAAGCGGCTGGTCAGCGCGGGGGACGAGCCCGAGCTGGTCGCCGGGGTCGCCACGGCCTACCTGGAGCTGTTCGAGCAGGCCCCGGACCTCGACGCCGTCGTCGTCCCCGTGGGTGGCGGGAGCGGGGCGGCGGCCGCGTGCCTGGTGGCCGCGGCGGTGGCGCCGGGCTGCCGGGTGGTGGCGGTCCAGTCCGCGGCGTCCCCGGCGGCCCACGACTCGTGGCGCGGCGGGGAGCCCGTCGCCCGGCCGAACCGGATCATCGCCGAGGGCCTGGCCACCGGCACCGGCTTCGCGCTGCCGCAGGAGATCATGCGGGCCCACCTGGCCGACTTCCTGCTCGTCGACCACGCCGGCATCACTCGTGCACAGTGGACGATGCTGCGCGACCTGCACGTCCTCGCCGAGGGCGCCGGCGCCGCGGCGCTGGCCGCCGTGCTGACGCATCCGGAGCGGTTCGCCGGGCAGCGGGTGGCGGTGATGTGCACCGGCGGCAACGCGGGGGAGGCCGAGATCCGGCGGGTCGTGGACGTCGGCCGGACGCGGCCCCCGCGCACCGTCACCGGGGCGGGCGACGGGCGTGCCCCGCGGGTGGCACGAGCCCTACCGTAAACCCACGGCCCGGGTGACGTCCCGGCGCCCGGAGAGGGGCGGCCCGGGATGGGGAAGTCGGCGGTGTCATCGCCCCAGCGCGACACGACGGTGCGCGGGTACGCGTGGAGCCGGGCATGGCACGCGACGCTCGCCGTTGTCGTGCTCGTCGCCCTCGTCATCCAGGTCACCCTCGTGATCACCGGTGGCACGGACGTCAACTCCGGCCGGAGCACCCAGCACCTCGACGTGGGCACGAGGCTGCTGCGGCTGTTCAGCTACTTCACGATCCAGAGCAACCTGATCGTGCTGGTCGCAGCCGTGAGCCTGGCGCTGCGTTCCGGCCGCGACGGCCGCCTCTGGCGGGTCGTCCGGTTGGATGCGCTGCTCGGCATCGTGATCACCGGGATCGTGTACGCCACCGTGCTCGCCAACCTGATGGAGCACGAGGGCGCCGCCGCGTGGGCCAACGCCGGGTTCCACTACGTCTCGCCGTGGCTCACCCTCCTCGGATGGCTGCTGTTCGGTCCGCGCCCGCGGATCGACCGGGCCACGATGGCGTGGGCGCTCGCCTGGCCGCTGGCGTGGATCGCGTACACGTTCGCCCACGGCGCGGTCTCCGGCTGGTACCCCTATCCCTTCCTCGACGTGACCGCGCTCGGCTACGCGGCCGCCCTGCGCAACACGGCGGTCGTCGTGCTCGTCGCCCTCGTGCTCGTCGCGGTCCTGAAGGTCGCCGACGGCCGGCTCGGCGTCGTCACACGTCGCAGAGCTGCGTCCGGAGCGCCCTGAGGACCCACCGCTCCCACCGCTGCGGCGACCAGCCGCGGTCCCGGACGAACAGCAGGAACAGCTCCGGGCCGAGCAGCCCGTACAGCACGTCGGCGGCCCCCTCCGGTGAGACGTCCGCGGAGGCGCCCGGTTTGGCCATCAGGGAACGCGCGGCGGCGGACTGCACGGTGAAGCGCGGGTCCTCGTCGTACTGCCAGAGCTCGGCGACGTCGGGGTCGGTCGCGGCCGCGGCGGCGACGACCTCGGTGATCGGCGCGACCCGTTCGAGCACCTTCCGCGTCCCGGCGACGTGCGCCCGCAGGTGCGCCTCCGCGGTCTCGGCCGCCAGCGCGTCGCGGAACCACGGGCGGTCCAGCGGCATCCGCCACCTCGGCCACCGCTGATCACCGCGGTGCGTCCTCCGTCACCGGGAAGTGGCACGCGAGCCAGTGGGCGGTCCCCACCTGCCGCATCTCCGGTTCCTCCCGGGCGCACCGGTCCTCGGCGCGGGGGCACCGGGTGCGGAACCGGCACCCGCTCGGCGGGTGGATCGGGGACGGGGGCTCGCGGTTGATCGCCGGGTCGGCCGCGGCCCGCCCCGGTGCGCCCTTGGGGATGGAGGCGAGCAGCGCCCGGGTGTACGGGTGGGCGGGCCGGGCGAAGAGCGCGTCGCTCGAAGCGAGCTCGCAGGTCTTGCCCAGGTACATCACGAGGATCCGGTCGCTGATGTTCTTCACCACGGCCAGGTCGTGCGCGATGAACACCAGCGTGAGGTCGTAGCGCTGTTTGAGGTCCTCGAGCAGGTTGAGGATCTGCGCCTGCACCGACACGTCCAGCGCCGACACCGGCTCGTCGCAGATGATCACCTCGGGGTCGAGGACGAGGGCGCGGGCGATGCAGATCCGCTGGCACTGCCCGCCGGAGAACTCGTGGGGGCGCCTGCCCTCCACGGCCGCCGGGTCGAGGCCCACCGCCACGAGCATCTCGTCGATGCGGTCGGCGCCGTTGCCGTTGCCCCACACGCGCAGACCCTCGCCGACGATCCGGCGCACGTCGCGACGGGGGTTGAGCGACGAGATCGGGTCCTGGAAGATCATCTGGAGGAGCCGGCGGGTCCGCCGGAGCCGATCGCCGCGCAGGGCGGTGAGCTCGGTCCCGTCGAGCCGCACGGATCCCGCCGTCGGCCGGGGCAGCTGCATGATCGCCCGGCCGGTCGTGGACTTGCCGCAGCCCGACTCGCCGACGATGCCCAGCGTCTCCCCGCGGGCCACGTCGAAGCTCACGCCGGACACGGCGTGCACGGTGCCTCGGCGCCCGGCGGGGAACTCGACGGCGAGGTCCTCCACGCGCAACCGCACGTCCGCTCCGCTGCGCAGATGCGCGGTTCCGCTACCGGCCACGGTCATCCCCCGCCACGATCTCGCGAGGCTGGATTTCGCGGGTCTGGGGCCGGCCGCGCCGCATGTTCTCGGCCAGCGCCGCCCGGCCGGCGTCGGTCCCGACGGGGAACCAGCAGGCGTAGGCGTGCCCGGGGTCGTCCGCCGCGATCAGTGGGGGTTCCTCGGTCATGCAGCGCTCCTGGGCGTAGGGGCAGCGGGGGTGGAACCGGCACCCGGTGGGCAGGTCGGCGAGGTCGGGCGGGCGGCCCTCGACCACCCGCAGTCGCGTGTGGCTCGGATCGGCCGGATCGGGGATGGCCTGCAGGAGCGCCTCGGTGTAGGGCATGCGCGTACGGGTGAACAGCGCCTCGGTGGGCCCGCGCTCCACCACCTTCCCCGCGTACATCACGATCACCTCGTCGGCCCACTGCGCCACCACGGCGAGGTCGTGGCTGATCAGCAGCATCGCCATGTGCCGCTCCTGCCGCTGGGCGTGCAGCAGCCGCAGGATCTGGTCCTGCACGGTCACGTCGAGCGCGGTGGTGGGCTCGTCCGCGAACAGCAGCACGGGGTCGCACGACAGGGCCAGCGCGATCGTCACCCGCTGCCGCATGCCGCCCGAGAGCTGGTGCGGGTACTGCCGCAGCCGCCGGTCCGGCTCGGGCACCTGCACCGCCACGAGCAGCTCGCGCGCCCTGGCCAGCGCGTCGCGCTTGCTCATGCCGCGATGCACCTGCAGCGGTTCGGCCAGCTGGGTGCCGATGGTGCGCACCGGGTTGAGCGCGGTCATCGGGTCCTGGAACACCGCGCCCATCTGCGTACCCAGCACGTCGCGCAGCTCGTCGGCGTCCCGCCCGGACAGGTCCTGCCCGTCGAAGACCACTCGCCCGCTGCGGTCGGTGTTCTGCGACGGCAGCAGCCCGAGGACGGAACGCACGAGCATCGTCTTGCCCGAGCCCGACTCGCCGACGACGCCGACCGTCCGGTCGCGCTCCAGGGTGAGCGACACCCCGTCGACCGCGCGGACGTGGCCGCGCTCGGTGCGGAACGCGGTGCGCAGGTCGACCACCTCGAGCAGGCGCGGCCCACCACCGGTGTGCGTGGCGCCGGCCGCGTCCTCGACGGGAGCCGGGGCGGGACGCTCCACCCGGCGGCGCCGCGGAACGCCCAGGCCGCTCTCGCGGACGTCGCCCAGCTCGCGCAGCCGGTCGCCGACCAGGTTGAAGGCGAGCACCGTGAGGAACATGGCCGCGACGGGGGCAAGGGTCAGATGCGGGTCGGTCCCCAGGTCGTAGCGGCCCTCGTTGATCATCCCGCGCCAGGACGGGGTGGGCGGGGGAACGGACAGGCCCAGGAACGCGAGGCTGCCCTCGGCCACCACCACGACGGCCATCGCGATGAACGCGAAGGATGCGACGGGCAGCAGGACGTTGGGCACGATCTCCCGCCAGATGACATCGCGGCTCCGGGCGCCGAGTGCCCGCGCGGCGACCACGAACTCGCGCTCGGCGTAGGTCAGCGTGGCGCCCCGCACCACGCGGGTCCACGCCGGCACGCCCAGCGCGCCGAGCACGAGCAGGACGTTGAGGAAGCTGGCTCCGGCCATGGCGACCACCGCGAGCGCGAGGATCAGCGCGGGGAACGCCAGCGCGATGTCGCTCACCGCCATGATGACCGCCTCGGGCTTGCCCCGGTGGTAGCCGGCGAGCAGGCCGAGCGGCCCGCCGACGGCGAAGCAGATGGCGAGCGCCCCGATCCCGATGCCCAGCGACACCCTGGCCCCGTACACCACGCGGCT
Source organism: Pseudonocardia nigra (assembly GCF_019396355.1). Classification (GTDB taxonomy): domain Bacteria; phylum Actinomycetota; class Actinomycetes; order Mycobacteriales; family Pseudonocardiaceae; genus Pseudonocardia; species Pseudonocardia nigra. The sequence goes on along the minus strand of NZ_JAHKRK010000028.1, from coordinate 30,437 downwards.
CAGCAGGTCGCGGCCCAGCCCGTCGGTGCCGAGGGGATGGGACCAGCTCGGTCCCGAGTCGGGCGGGCCGACGAAGGTCGCGTCGACGCCGTGCAGCGGCAGCAGGTCGGCGGTGGCGGCCGCCAGCACGACGAGCGCGATCCACGCCGCCGCGAGCCAGAAGCCGATCCCGAGCCGACGCCGCCTGCGCGACGGGCGTGCGGCTCGCCCGAGCCGCCACGGGAGACGGCTGGTCGCGGCGGGGAGACTCGCGGCGGCGGGCGTGACCGGCGCCCGGTCCGTCGCGGTGTCAGGTGGCAGCACGGCGGATCCTCGGGTCGATGGCGGCGTAGATCAGGTCGACCAGGAAGTTCACGACGACGTATCCGAGCGAGACGAGCACGACGCCGCCCTGCACCACGAGGTAGTCGCGGGAGAAGATCGCGTCGACGATGAGCCTGCCGACCCCCGGCAGCGCGAACAGCGTCTCGACGATCACCGACCCGCCGATCAGCGCGCCGAAGCTCAGCCCGACCACGGTGACCAGGGAGACCGCCGAGGGGCGCAGCGCGTGGCGCCACAGGATGCGCCGCGACGACAGGCCCCTGGCCCGCGCCAGCGCGATGTAGTCCTCCTGCAGCGTGGCGATCAGGTCGGTGCGCAGGAGCCTGGCGTACACCGCGACCTCGCTGATCGCGAGGGTGACGGCGGGCAGGATCATCGACTCGAGGTTCTCGACCGGGTCCTCGGTGAACGGGGTGTAGCCGGTGGCCGGCAGCAGGTCGGCGAGCACGGCGAAGACGAGGATCAGCAGCACCCCGGACACGAAGACCGGCGTGGACAGCAGCCCGAACGTGGTGGTGGTCAACGCCCGGTCCAGCAGGCTGCCGGCCCGGCGGGCGGCGACCAGCCAGCGCCAGCGCGATCACCTGGGCGAGCAGCAGGTGGTAGCGCCCGCGCTCGGCGCTGGAGACGATCCGCTCCGAGGCCGTGCGCCTGGAGTTCAGCGGGCTCACCAACAATCTGACGTGGATGCGGTTCATCGAGGTGCGGATCCTGCTGGAGCAGGGACACCACGCCGGCGCGGGCCGGCTCCTCGACGGGGTCGAGCCCGCGGAAGGGGCGGTGTACGCGGCCGTCCGGGAGTGCGTGCGCGGGCGCATCGCGCTGGCCGGCAAGGACCACACCGTCGCGCTGGACACCCTGCGCAGGCAACGCGACATCGGGCTCGCGAACGGGTGGTGCGAGGTGACCCAGTGCGCCCTCGAGGTGCTCACCTCCTGTCTGCGCGAGGTCGGGGACCACCGGGAGGCGCGACGGGCGGCCGAGCAACTCACCGAGCTGGCGGCAACGGTCGGTACCCCGAAGATCCGCCGATCGGCTCACCTCGCGATGGCGCTCGCGGACCGGCGGCCACAGCACGCGCAGGACGTGCTCGACGAGGCGACCGCGGAGGGGCTGCCGTTCGTCGCGGCGAAGGCGCACCACGTCCTCGCCACGCTGGGGCAGGACCGGGCGGAGCACCTGCACCGGGCGTCGACGCTGTTCGGCGACCTCGGCGCGCCGGTGTGGCAGAAGCTCGTGCTGGCGCAGGCGCGGGAGGCGGGCCTGGCGCTGGGCCGGGCACCCCGCCCGCCCGGCGGCGCGGACGAACTGACCGAGACCGAGCGGCAGCTCGTGCAGCTCGTGCACGACGGGCTGAGCAACCGCGAGATCTCCCAGGTGCTGCACTACAGCCGCAAGACCGTGGAGGCCTACCTCAGCAGGCTGTACCGCAAGACGGGGTGCCGCTCACGGGTCGACCTGGTGGTCGCACTCGAACGGGGCGGTTTGCTGCCCGCGCGAGCCAGTAGGGAGGGCGCGGGCACACGATAGGGACGCTCCCACATCCGCTGCGGGTGCCACCGGCCGTACCGTCCCCCGCGTGGAAGTCGTTGTCCGGTTCGATCCCCTGCCCGACCCCGGCGACGGGGGACAGGTGCACGGCACCGTCGGCGTGGCGGGCGAGGGGCAGCAGAGCGCGCCCTTCACCGGATGGCTCCAGTTGTTGAGCCACCTGGAGGCCCTGAGCGGCTGCGCCCCGGCGGAGCAGGCCGACGCACCGCCGAGCAGCAGGTGAGCCGGGCGCCGCGCCAACCGGTCGGGAGGCGCGGACTCACGCCGTCGCGCGCACCACGAGCTGCGTCGGCATGAGCACCCGCTGCCTGCCCGGCCTGCCCTCGATGGCGTCGACCATCAGCGTGGCGAGCTTGCGGCCCATCTCGACGGACGGTTGGGCCACGGTCGTGAGCGGGGGGCGGTGCCGCGCGCTGTCCGGGTCGTCGCCGAACCCGATCATCGCGACGTCGCGTGGCACGCGGACCCCGGCGGTCCGCAGGGCCCGCAGTGCGCCGACGGCGCTGAGGTCGGACGCGGCGATGACGGCGTCGATCGGCACCGGGCGGCCTAGCAGCTCGCCCATGGCCCGCTCGCCGCCCTCCTCGGTGTAGTCGCTGTCGACGACGAGCCGCTCGTCGACCGGAAGGCCGACCTGTTTGAGCCCGCGGCGGTAACCGGCGAGCCGGTCGGTGGCCGAGCGCATCTCCCGCACCCCGGTGATCATCGCGATGCGGCGCCGGCCCTTCGCGTACAGGTACTCCACGGCCTGGACGATCCCGCCGGTGTTGTCGGCGTCGACGTAGCGGCAGCCGGTGACGTCGAACGGCTTGCCCATGAACACCACCGGGACGCCCGTCTCGTGCAGCAGCCGCCCGAGGGGGTCACCGCGTTGCGGGGCGATGAGCATGACGCCGTCGACGTGCCGGCTCGCCACGTAGTTGCGCAGCCACTGCCGGTCGTCGCTCGAACGCGCCACCACCAGGATGAAGTGGAACGGCGTGGTGGACAGGTGCGCGGTGACGCCCTGGATCATCCCGGCGAAGAACGGCTCACCGAAGACGTGGCCCTGGTCCTCGGGGATCACGACGCCCACGGTGTCCGAACGGCTGGTCACCAGCTGCCGGGCGGCCAGGTTGGGCACGTACCCCGTGGCGGCGACGGCCTCGCGGACGGTGCGTTCGAGCTCCGCGCTCACCGGGGTGGAGCCGCGGACCACCCGCGAGACCGTGGACGGGGACACCCCCGCCCGCTGCGCGACCTCGGCGAGCGTGGGGCGGGGGGCCCGGTCGTAGGTGATGGTGAGCCTCCGGTCTCAGGCGGGCAGGCCGTTGCGCCGCGCCACCTCGGCGAACCAGCGCCCGCTGTCCTTGATCGTGCGCTGCTGGGTGGCGGAGTCGACGTGGACGATGCCGAACCGCCGGTCGTAGCCCCACGCCCACTCGAAGTTGTCCATCAGCGACCACACGAAGTACCCGCGCAGGTCGACCCCGTCGGCGATCGCGCGGTGGGCCGCCCGGAAGTGGCCGTCCAGGTAGTCGATGCGCTGCTGGTCGTGCACGCGCCCGTCCGGGCCCACGGCGTCGGGGTACGCGGCGCCGTTCTCGGTGACGTACATCGGCGGGGCGGCGTAGTCGCGCGCGACGCGGGTGAGGATGTCGTAGAGGCCCTGGTCGTCGATCTCCCAGCCCATCGCGGTGACCGGCTTCCCGGTCCGGATCTTCTCGATGTCGGCGGCGCCGACCCACGCATCGTTCGGCGTGTAGTCGGAGTCTGGGCGGGCGGCACGCACCACGTGCCGGCTGTAGTAGTTGACGCCGAGCACGTCCAGCGGCAGCGCGATCTGCTTGTCGTCGCCGTCGCGCAGGTGCTCGCCGCCCGCGATCGGGACGAGGTCGGCGAGCAGGTCGTCGGGGTAGCGGCCGGCGAGGATCGGGTCGAGGTACAGCCGGTTGCTCTGCCCGTCGACGCGCCGGGCGGCGTCGAGGTCGGCGGGGTCGTCGGTGGCCGCCTCGGTGGGGTAGAGGTTGAGCGTGATCCCGTAGCGCAGGTCGGGCCGCGCCGAGCGCATCGCCTCGACGGCGAGGCCGTGCCCGAGCATCAGGTGGTGCGCGGCCCGCACGGCGGCCGCGGGGTCCTGGATCCCGGGGGCGTGGTGGCCCGACGCGTAGCCCAGGAACGCCGAGCACCACGGCTCGTTCAGCGTGGTCCAGTCCGCCACCCGGTCGGCGAGACGGGCGTGCACGGCCGCGGCGTAGTCGGCGAACCGCAGCGCGGTGTCGCGCACCGGCCAGCCGCCCGCGTCCTCCAGCGCCTGGGGGAGGTCCCAGTGGTAGAGCGTGACCCACGGGCGGATCCCGGCGGTCAGCAGCTCGTCGACGAGCCGGTCGTAGAACGCGACGCCCTCGGGGTTGAGCTCGCCGCGCCCGTTCGGCTGCAGACGTGGCCAGGCCAGGGAGAACCGGTAGGTGTCGACGTTCAGCTCGCGCATCAGGGCGACGTCGTCGGCGTAGCGATGGTAGTGGTCGCAGGCGACGTCGCCGGTGTCGCCGCTGCGCGTGCGACCGGGGGTGTGGGCGAAGGTGTCCCAGATGGAGCGGCCGCGGCCGCCCTCGGCGACGGCGCCCTCGATCTGGTAGCTCGCCGTGGCGGTTCCCCAGGCGAAGCCCTCCGGGAACGTGATCGCGTCGGTCACGCCGTGGATCCTTCCAGCCAGTGGTCGGGGGTCGGAAGCAGGCGCTCCAGCTCGGGCCAGAGCGCCGGGGGGATGTCCATGGTCGCCTGCCGCACCACCTCGTCCACGCGTTCCGGGCGGGAGAAGCCGACGACGGTGGAGGAGATGCGCTCGTCCCGCATCGAGAACTGCAGGGCGGCCGCGGCGAGCGGAACGCCGTGCCGGGCGCACGCGTCCTCCATGCCGCGCACCGCGGCCAGCACCTCGGGGTGGGCCTCCCGGTAGGCGTACTTGCCCGTCGCCGCCGCGCCCTTGGCGAGGATCCCGCCGCCGAAGCACGCCGCGTTGACGACCGCCACCCCCCGCTCGACGGCGCCGGTGAGCAGCGCGTCGGCCGAGCGGTCGAGCAGCGTGTACCGGTTGTGGGTGAGCAGCACCTCGAACGCCCCGGTGCCGAGGTAGCGGTCCATCAGCGCGACGGGACCACCCGCCACGCCGAGGTGCTCGGCGAGCCCCTCGTCGCGGATCCGCAGCAGTTCCTCGACGGGCCCGCCCGCGGCCATGCCCTCGTCGAAGGAGATGTGCTCGGGGTCGTGCAGGTACAGCAGCGGGACGCGGTCCAGACCGAGCCGCTCGAGGCTCTCCTCCAGCGAGCGACGGACGCGGGCGCCGGAGAAGTCGCCGGAGGCGTCGCGATCGACCTTGGTGGCGAGCACGAACCCGTCCGGCAGCCCGCCCGCCTGCGCGACGGCCGCCCCGATCCGCCGCTCGCTCTCGCCGCCGCTGTAGCCGTTGGACGTGTCCAGGAACGCGATCGGCCCGGCGAGAACGCGGGCCGCCGTGGCGATGCCGCGCTCGGCCGGGGTGTCGTAGCCGAAGACCTGCGGCATCCCGCCGATCCCGCTGCCGCCCGCGCACACCGCGGAGACCGTGAGACCGGTCTTCCCGAGCGGGCGCAGCCAGTCGTCGTTCACTGCACGCCCTCCACCAGGACGGGCAGGCCGTCGCGGTCGACGAGCAGGCACGGGTTCGCCGCGTCGCGCTTCGCGCCCGCTTCGGCCAGCCGGTCGGCGACCGCGTCCGGGTCCTCCTCGGTGACGCCGATGCCGCGGAAGCCGAGCAGGTCGGCGTCGGGCCGCCACGGCGGGTCCTGCTTCTCGGCGCCGTAGGTGAACACCTCCAGCACGGTGCCGGCGGCGTGCAGGTAGGTGATCTCGAAGCCGCGGGGGTCCTGCGGCTGGAAGAGCCGCCCGGCGACGCCGAACCCGAGGGCCGAGCGGTAGAAGCCCAGCGTGTCCTGCAGCTCGTCGACCGTGACGGCGACGTGGTCGAAGCGCGGTGCCGCCGGCACCGGCTGCGCACGCTCGGCCGTCACCAGCTCCTCGTCCCACACCTCGTCGTACTGCAGGTCGCCCTGGATGAACTCGAGCAGCACGCCGTCGGGGTCGTAGAAGAAGGCGATGCGCACGCCGCCGGCGGCGTCGAGCGGTTCGAGGTGGAACCGGACGCCCTCGGCGTGCAGCCGCTCCACCCGCGCGTCGAGGTCCACCACCTTGAGCCCGATGTGCCGGAAGCCGCGCTGCAGGTCGTCGCCGATCCAGGCGCTCGCCCGGCCGCCGGGGACCTCGGACAGGCGCAGCACGGTGGGTCCGGCCGACAGCCACGCCTGCCGTGGGCCGTCCTGCTCGGGCGCGGGCACCGGGGTCAGGTCGAGCAGCCGGGTGTAGAAGTCGACCGAACGGTCGAGGTCGCTCACGTTGAGCGTGACGAAGCGGATCGGGGAGACGGGCACGGTGGGCCTTTCGTTAGTTCTTCACGGCACTTCAGTTCTTCACAGCACCGAGCGTCATGCCGGCGACGAACTGCCGCTGCATCCGCACGTAGACGACGATCACGGGGATCACGGCCATCGTCAACGCGGCGGTGAGCACCGGCCAGTTCGTGGCGTACTGGCCGGTGAGGGTGAACAGGATCGGCTGCAGCGGCAGCTTCTCGGGACTCTGGATGACGGTGTTGGCGTAGAGGAACTCGTTCCACGTCGAGAGCGACTGGAAGATCACGACGGTGGCGATGCCGGGTCGGGCCAGGGGCAGCATCACCCGCCAGAACACGGTGAACTCGCCTGCGCCGTCGGCGCGCGCTGCCTCGATGAGCTCCTTCGGCAGCGTCTCGAAGAACGCGCGCATGAGGAACATCGCGAACGGGGTGGAGCTGCCGATGTAGAGCAGCACGAGTCCGTAGCGGGAGTCGAGCAGCCCCAGGTTCCGCAGCTGCAGGTACAGCGGGATGATCAGGGCGGACGCCGGCATCATCAGCGTGGACAGCAGCAGGAAGTAGATCGTGTTGCGCAGCGGGAACCGCAGCATCGCGAACGCGTAGCCCGACAGCGTGGCGAGAAACAGGGTGCCCGCCACGGTGACCACGGTGATCACCACGCTGTTGAGGAAGTGGCTGCCGAAGCCGATGCTGTTCCAGGCCTCGCCGTAGGCATCGAGCGAGTACTCCTCCGGCAGGAACGACCCGCCGAACACGGTGTTGCTCGGACGGAGCGACGTCAGCACCATCCACGTGAACGGGAAGATCGTCATCGCAGCGAGCACCAGCAGCACCACGAAGCCTGCGGACCGGGAGGCGACGCCGGGGCGTCCGGTCCGGGGCTGTGGTGGCGGGGTCCGGACCACCGGTGCGCTCGGGCGGATCTCGGTGTCAGCGGACATGTGCGGTCGCCCTCCGGTTGACGGCGAACTGGACGACGGCCGCCACCAGGCACAGCGCCATCACGACGATGCTGATGGCCGTGGCGTAGCCGATCTGCGGGATCGACCCGGACAGGCTGCCGAAGGCCAGGCTGTAGAGGTAGGTGCCGAGCACCTCGGAGCTGTGGTTCGGCCCGCCCTGGGTCATGACGTAGACGATGTCGAACGTCTTGAACCCGTTGATGAGGTTCAGCGCCACGACCACGCCGGTGACCGTGCGCAGCATCGGCACGGTGACGTGGCGCAGCCGCTGCCACGCGTTCGCGCCGTCGACCCGGGCCGCCTCGTACAGGGTCGGATCGATGCCCTGCAGCCCGGCGAAGAAGATCAGCATGTAGAGGCCGAGCGACTGCCACAGCGAGACCACGACGATCGCCGGGACGACGAGGTTCGGGTCGCCGAGCCACTGCTGCTGCCACGACTCGAGGCCCAGGTCGCCGAGCACGGCGTTGAGCGTGCCGAGGTTGGGGTCGTAGATCAGCTGCCACAGCACGCCGGTGACGACCAGCGAGATGATCCCCGGCAGGAACAGGATCGTGCGGAAGACGACGCCCGCCCGCCGCCACCCCGCGTTGATCAGGATGGCGACGAGCATCGGCAGCACGGTCTGCAGCACCGTGGTGACGGCGGTGAACACCACGGTGATCACCAGCGCGGTGCGGAAGACGTCGTCGCCCGCCATCCGCGCGTAGTTCTCGATCCCGGTGAAGCGCGGGACGCCGAAGCCGCTCCACGAGGTGAGGCTCAGGTACACCGAGTGCGCGATCGGCCAGCCGACGAACGCGACGAACAGCGCGGCGGTGGGCAGCACGAACAGGTAGCCGACGCGCCGCTCGGTCCGGCGCAGCGGCGACGCCGGCGGTCGGGCGCGCGTGACGGTCATGGCCACGTCAGCCCCCTGCCGACTCGACCGCCGCCTGCATGGCCGACGCCGTCTCGGCCGGCGTCATGGAACCGTCGATCAGCGCGGCGAGCGGGTCGGCCGCGGCGGCGGAGCCCGGCCCGAACAGGATGTGCGGGCAGCCGTTGCCCTCCAGCAGCCACGACGTCATCTGCTGGAGCACCGGGTCGCTCACCTGCTCGGCCGCCGACTTGGTGGACGGCATGCTGTTGGAGTCGTTCATCGCCTTGGCGTAGCGCTCGGTGTCGTAGAGGAAGCGGATGAACTCCAGTGCCGCCTCCTTGTTCGGGCTCGTCTCGCTGACGGCCAGGCCGGCGCCCGCCTGGTTGGCGCACCAGTGCTTCCCGCCCGGTGTCATCGCGGGCGTCTCCATCACCTTGTAGGTCTGGAGGAACTCCGGCGGAGCGCTCTTCACGAAGTCCTGGGGCACCCACGAGCCCATGAACAACATCGCGGCCTCGCCCGTGTAGAGCAGCTGCTCGGCCTGGTTGGTCTGGGTGGCGTTGATGCCCTCCTGGAACGCGCCGCCCCGCACGAGCTCGTCGAGCACGCCGAGGCCTTCGACGACCACCGGGTGCTCCCAGGTGACGCCGTCGAGCTTGTCGAGCCGCAGCATGAACGTCGGGTCGTCGGTGAGCTGGGTGAGCATCGGCAGGAACAGGTCCAGCCCGTTGGTGCCCGGGTTGTTCGCGAACACGGTGCCGATCTTGCCCGTGCGCTCCTTGACCGCGAGCGATGCGGCGAGCAGGTCGTCCCAGGTCTCGGGCTCGGTGACGCCCGCCTGCTGGAGCAGCGCCGGGTTGTAGAAGATGCCGAACGTCTGCGCCATCCAGCCCAGCGCGTACTGCTTGCCGTTGTCGGTGTACTCCTGGTTGGCCGACTCGAAGAAGTCGGCGGTGAAGTCCGGGCCCAGGTCCTTGCCGAGGTCTGCCGAGATGCCCGCGTTGCCGTACTGCAGGGCCAGCACGTGCGGCGCGAAGATCTCCGGCGGGTCGCCGCCCGCCACGGCGGCCTGCAGGGCGGGGAGATAGGCGTTGGTGTCGCCGAACATCCGGTTCTCCACCGTGATGTTCGGGTGGGCGGCCTCGAACTCGCTGATCAGCTGCGGGAAGATCTCCTGCTGCTGGGTGTACCAGGTCCACATGCGGACGGTCGCCTTGCCGCCGCCGCCGGAACCACCACCGCTGCCGCCGCAGCCGGCGAGCAACGAGGCGGCGCCGAGGCCGGCGATGCCGCCGGCCGTCGCCCTCAGGATCGTGCGACGCGATACAAGGCTCATGCGTGCCTCCTGGCAACAGGGAACGGAGCGGGCGGCCCGGCTGAGGCGACCCGTCGTGCTCAGGCATCGGATGGGTGACCGGAAGGTGACGGGAGTGTTCCGCGCCATGACAGCGCTGTCAAGCCCTCCCGCCGTAGGAAGCTTTCCCCAGTCGCCCAGCTGTTGACAGCGCTGTCACGCACGCCGGAACTGCAGCAAGGTGGCTTTACTGCCACTGGGCGGCAGCAAAGCCACCTTGCTGCGACCGGGCGGGCAGCGCGGCGAGCCGGCGTACTCCGCAGGAGGTAGCGCGGGAGCCTCCGCCGAGGGGACGCGCACCGTGCGGGCGCGGACTTACCGTCGCCGCATGGATCTGGTCCGGGGCTTCTGGGACGGCGCGCGGCCGGTGGAGCGCGTCGCGTACGTGATCGGGTCGGTGCTGCTCGGCAGCGGCCTGGTGCACGTCGGGGTGCTGGTCGGGTCGGGCGGCTCGTGGGAGGGGCCGGTGTCGCTACGCAAAGCGGTCACGTTCGGGCTCTCCTTCGGGCTGACCCTGGTGACGGTCGCCTGGGCCACGTCGTTCCTCACCGTGCGGCCGCGCGTGCGGGCCCTCCTGCTCGGCGTGTTCACGGCCGTGTCCGTGCTGGAGACCGCCCTGGTCAGCATGCAGGCGTGGCGCGGGGGTGCCGTCGCACTTCAACTTCGCGACGAGCATCGACTCGGCCGTGTCGATGACGCTGGCCGCCGGCGGCGGCGTGATCATCCTGACCGTGCTGGCGTTCGCCGGTGCCGCGCTCGCCGGCGCCGGGGAGGTCCCGCCGAGCATGCGGCTGGCGCTTCGGGCCGGCCTGTTCGGTTTGCTGGTGGCGCTGGCGGTCGGTGCCGTGATGATCGCGCGCGGGGTGACGGCGGTGCGCGCCGGGAACCCGCAGCTCGCCTACGACACGGCGGGGGCGCTCAAGCCGGCGCACGCGGTGGCGATGCACGCGATCCTGGTGCTGCCCGCCCTCGCCCGGCTGCTCGGCGCCGTACCCCTGGAGCGAGCGGCGGCGGGTCCGGCTGGTGGGGCTCGCGACGGCGGCGTACGCAGTGCTCCTCGCGGTCGTGATCATCGAGTCGGCCGTGGGCTGGTCGCCGCTCGCCGCGCCGGCGATCCCGACGGCGACATCGGCGGCTGCGCTGGCCGTGCTGGTCGCCTGCGGCACCGTCGCCCTCGCCGGGGTGCGTCGCGAACCGGTCGGTCCGCGTCCCTGAGAAGTGGCAGGTGTCCGGGGCGGTTCGGGGTGGCCGGATCCGTCTTTCCTGTCATTCGGCACGCGGCGGATCGCCGGCGGGGTCTTGCGCGCCGGGGTGAGCAGTGGCTACCGTCCCGGCCCAATCGATGCGTATCGACGCGCGACCGAGGAGGTGGGCAGATGGTCACCAGCCGGGACGTCGCCCGCCTCGCCGGGGTCTCGCAGAGCACGGTCTCCTACGTGATGAGCGGCCGCCGCTCGATCTCGGCGGAGACCCGCCGGCGCGTCGAGGCCGCGATCGAGCAGCTGACCTACCAGCCCAACGCCGGCGCCAGGGCCCTTGCCAGCCAGCGCACGCAGGTGATCGGCCTGGTCGTGCCGTTCGCCCCCGGCGCCGACACCTCCGGGCTGCTGCCGTTCATCGAGTCGATCGCCAACTGCGCCCGCGCCGAGGACTACGACGTCCTGCTGGTCACCGCCGACGAGGGATCGGCCGGGCTGAGCCGCCTGGCGGGCCGTTCGCTCTGCGACGCGATCGTGATGATGGACATCGAGGCCGAGGACGCGCGCATCCCCGTCGCAGCGGCGCTCGGCGTCCCGGTGATCCTCATCGGCGTCCCGGACGACCCGGCCGGCCTGCCGTGCGTCGACCTCGACTTCCCGCGGGCGGGCCGGATGGCCGCCGCCGAGCTCGCCGCCATCGGACACGACCGGGTCGTCGTCATCGGGCACTCGGCCGAGGTGATCGCCCGCGACGTGAACTTCGTCCGGCGGTTCCAGCGGGGGTTCGCCGCGGAGGCGGCCGAGCGGGGCATCCACCACGAGATCGTCGCCCCGGTGGCGCCGGGCCGCGCGGGCGCCGAGGCGGCGCTCGAGGAGGCGTTGGCGCGCGGGGGCGACCGGCCGGCGCTCGTCGTCCCGAACTCGCAGGCGATCCCGGCGCTGCTGCACGGGATCGGCCGGCGCGGGCTCGTCCCGGGCCGGGACCTGTCACTGATCGGGCTGTGCACCGACGACGCGGCGGAGGCCGGCGAGCCGCCCGTCACGAACGTGTCGCTCGAACCGCGGGACGTCTCGCGGCGGGCGATGCAGACCCTGTTCCGGCTGCTGGACCGCAGCCGGGAACCTGCCGTGCCGACCGTCGAGCTGGTGGAACCCCGGCTGGCCCGGCGGCGGACGACCATCCCGACCGGCTGACCGACCGGCCTCCCGGCGCGTTCCGGCAGGCCCGCAATCGATACGTATCGACAGCACGACGAGAGGAGCGGACGTGGCTCGACGAGGAGCGGTTCTGCGCAGGACCCGGCTGGCGATCGCCCTGGCGCTGACGGCGCCACTGGCGCTGACCGCGTGTGGCGGGGGCGGTGGCGAGGCGAGCTCGGGGGAGGTGACGAGCCTCCGCGTGCTCGACTACTACAACAACGAGCCCGACAACACGGTCTACCAGACGACGCTCGAGGAGTGCGGCCGGCAGATCGGGGTGACGATCGAGCGGGAGAGCATCCCGGGCGACACCCTCATCGCCAAGGTGCTGCAGCAGGCGTCGTCGCGCACGCTGCCGGACGTCCTCATGCTCGACAACCCGGACCTCCAGCAGATCGCGGCCACCGGCGCGCTCGCGCCGATCGCCGACTTCGGGCTGTCGGCGGAGGGGTACGCCGAGGGCGTCGTCAACGCGTCGACCTACGAGGGCGAGGTCTACGGCCTGCAGCCGGTCACCAACACGATCGGCCTGTTCTACAACGAGGCCATGCTGGCCGAGGCCGGCGTGGCGCCGCCGACCACGTGGGAGGAGCTGAAGACCGCGGCCGCGGCCCTCACCCAGGGCGACCGGTACGGCGTCGCCTTCTCCGCGGCCGCGACCTACGAGGGGACGTGGCAGTTCCTGCCGTTCATGTGGAGCAACGGTGGCGACGAGACCGACCTGGCCAGCCCCCAGGTGGCCGAGGCCCTGCAGCTGTGGGTCGATCTCGTGAACTCGGGCTCGGCGTCGCGGTCGGTGCTGAACTGGGGCCAGTCGGACGTCAACGAGCAGTTCATGGCGGGCAACGCCGCGATGATGGTCAACGGCCCGTGGCAGTTCCCGGTGCTCGCCGAGAACGCCCCCGACCTGGGGTACGGCGTCGTCCCGATCCCGGTGCCGCAGGCGGGTGACACGCTCGTCGCGCCGCTGGGCGGGGAGACGTGGACGATCCCGCGGGCCGGTGACGAGGCACGGCAGACCAAGGCCGCGCAGATCGTCGAGTGCCTGAACACCGACGAGAACCAGATGGCGCTGGCGACGCAGCGGACCACCGTGCCCACGAAGACGGCGCTGCGCGAGGAGTTCGTGGCGCAGGTGCCGGAGATGGCCGCGTTCACCGAGGCGGTGCAGACGGCCAGGGCGCGCACCGGCAAGCTCGGCGAGGAGTGGCCGGCGGCCGCCACCAAGATCTACACGGCGGTGCAGACCGCGATCACCGGCGGCGCCAGCCCGCAGGACGCGCTGCGGCAGGCCCAGGATGGCTGAGACCCGGACCGCGCCGACCGCGACCCGGGTGGCACCGGCCGCGGCGCCGGGTCCGCGGCCGGGCAGCCCACCGCCCGCGCGGGAGCGGTGGTGGTCGCCCCGGGGCCGGGAGCGGCTGCTGCAGCTCGGGTTCCTGCTCCCCGCCGTGGCGTACCTGCTGCTGTTCTTCGGCTACCCGGTCGTGCAGAACGCGACGATGTCGTTCCAGGAGTACACGACGTCGACCTTCTACACGGGCGAGGCGCCCTGGGTGGGGCTCGACAACTACGTGGCCGTGCTGACGTCGGACCTGTTCGACCAGGCCCTGCTCAACACGGTGCTGTTCACCGTCGGGTCGATCGCGGGGCAGTTCGTGATCGGGCTCGCGATCGCGGTGTTCTTCCAGAAGCGGTTCCCGCTGAGCGGCCTGCTGCGCTCGTTGCTGCTGCTGCCGTGGCTGATCCCGCTGATCGTCTCCGGCGCCGTGTGGCGCTGGATCCTCGACCAGGACAACGGCGCGCTCAACCGCTTCCTCGGCGACCTCGGCCTGGTGTCGGGCAACCCGGGGTGGCTCACGAGCACGTCGCTCGCCCTGATCGCGGTGATCGGGGTGAACATCTGGATTGGCATCCCGTTCAACACGACGATCCTCTACGGCGGGCTGCAGGACATCCCGCAGGAGCTCTACGAGGCCGCCGCCGTGGACGGCGCCACCGGGTGGCGTGCGTTCCGGCACGTGACGTGGCCGCTGCTGCGGCCGGTGGTGAACGTCGTGCTGGTGCTCGGCGTCGTCTACACGATCAAGGTGCTGGACATCATCCTCGGGCTCACCGGCGGGGGCCCGGCGAACGCGACGCAGACCATCGCGACGCAGTCCTACCACCTGTCCTTCCGCGAGTTCGACTTCGGCCAGGGCGCCGCGCTCGGCAACGTCCTGATCGTCATCTCGCTCGTGTTCGCCCTTCTCTACCTGCGCGCCAACCGGCGCGCGCGAGAGGTGTGAGGCCGATGACCACAGCCAGGACGTGGGGGAACACCGCCGTCGGCGTGCTGATCCTCGCCGTGATGCTGTTCCCGGTCTACTGGATGCTCAACGTCTCGCTGCAGCCCAGCGGCTCGGCGGTGGAGACGCCGTGGTTCCCGCTCGACCTGAGCTTCGACGGGTACGCCACCGCACTGCGCGAGCAGGGGCGGCACCTGCTGACCAGCCTCGTCGTCTCGGCGGGCAGCGTGGTGTTCAGCCTGCTCATCGCCACCCCGGCCGCGTACGCGCTCGCCCACTTCAAGGTGCGCGGGGCGAACCTGGTGCTGTTCGGGATCCTGATCAGCCAGATGATCCCGGGCATCGTCGTGGCCAACGCCCTCTACAGCGCCTACAACGACCTGGGCCTGCTCAATTCCATCCCGGGCCTGATCCTGGCCGACTCCACCGCGGGCATCCCGTTCGCGATCCTCATCATCCGGGCCTTCATGGGCCGGATCCCGATGGAGGTCGTCGAGGCGGCCCGGGTGGACGGCGCCGGCCAGCTCCGGGCATTCGTCTCGATCGTCCTGCCGATGAGCCGCAACGCGCTGGTCACCGGCGCGCTGTTCACGTTCCTGTTCACCTGGAGCGACTTCCTCTTCGCGCTGACGCTGACCACGACCGAGGACGTCCGCCCGGTCACCCTCGGGCTCTACCAGTACATCGGGACGTACGTGAACGACTGGAGCGCGGTGATGGCCACCGCCGTGCTCGCCTCGATCCCGGCCGTGGTGCTCCTGCTGGTGGCCCAGCGCTACGTCGCCGCGGGCGTCACCGGCGGCGCCGTCAAATGACCGACCACAACGAAAGGCCTGCTGTGAATCCGATTCGCGTGACCGTGTGGGGCGAGAACCGCCACGAGCAGATCGAGGAGCACGTGGCGAAGATCTACCCGCAGGGCATGCACACGACGATCGCCGAGGGCATCGCCGAGAACCTCGGCGACGGCTGCGTGGTGCGCACCGCGACGCTCGACGACCCCGAGCACGGGCTCACCGAGGAGGTGCTCGCCGAGACCGACGTGCTCACCTGGTGGGGGCACGCCGCCCACGGCGAGGTGTCCGACGAGGTCGTGGAGCGGGTGCACCGGCACGTGCTGTCGGGGATGGGCCTGGTCGTGCTGCACTCCGGGCACTGGTCGAAGATCTTCATGAAGCTGATGGGGACGAGCTGCACGCTGCGCTGGCGCAGTGAGCACGACCGCGAGCTCATCTGGACGGTGAACCCCACACACCCGATCGCGCAGGGCGTGCCGCACCCGCTGATCATCGACGAGGACGAGATGTACGGGGAGTTCTTCGACATCCCGGCCCCCGACGAGGTCGTGTTCATCAGCTCGTTCTCCGGCGGAGAGGTGTTCCGCAGTGGCTGCACGTTCCGCCGCGGTCACGGCAAGATCTTCTACTTCCGCCCCGGCGACCAGGACTACCCGACCTACCACCACAAGGATGTGCGCCGGGTGATCGCCAACGGCGTGCAGTGGGTGCGCAGCGACCGGCCGGAGCGGGCCCTGCCGGAGCTGCTGCGCTACGAGACCGAGGACTTCTTCCGCGGCAGGAGCTACACGGGGCCGATCGACGATGAGTGATCGGTTGCGGATCGTCGTGGTCGGCGCGGGCGGGATGGGGCGCGCCTGGCTGACCGCCGTGGAGGCCTCGGCCGACACCGACCTGGTGGCCGTCGCCGACCTGGACCTCGACGTGGCGCGCACGGCCGCCGGCGCCGTCGGACGGCCGGACCTGCCGGTCGGGACCGACGCGGTGGCGCTCGCCGCGCAGACGGGCGCGCACGCGGTCGTCAACGTGACGGTGCCGGCGGCGCACCACCCCGTCGCGACGGCGGCGCTGTTCGCGGGCCTGCCGGTGCTGGGGGAGAAGCCGGTGGCCGACACGGTGGCGAAGGCGCTGTCGCTGGCGGCCGCGTCGCAGGTGACGGGGCAGCTGTTCATGGTGAGCCAGTCGAGGCGGTGGAACCCGCAGTTGTTCGCGCTGCGCGACATGGTGGAGGACCTCGGTGCGATCGGGACCTTGACCACCGAGTTCTTCCGCGCCCCGCACTTCGGCGGGTTCCGCGAGGAGATGGCGCACCCGCTGCTGGTGGACATGGCGATCCACGCGTTCGACTCGGCCCGGTTCCTGCTCGGCGCCGAGCCGGTGTCGGTCTACTGCGAGGCCTACAACCCGCCCTGGAGCTGGTACGACGGGGCCGCCGCCGCCAGCGCCGTCTTCGCCATGGAGGGCGGGATCCGCTACGCCTACACCGGCAGCTGGTGCAGCCCGGGCGCGGACACCTCGTGGAACGGGGCGTGGCGCGTCAGCGGCGAGAAGGGCACCGCGCTGTGGGACGGTGACCACGAGCCCGGGCTGCACGCCGACGTCGACGCCGCGGCGCGGCCGCGCTCGCCGCACTCCGGGATCGATGGCGCGCTGCACGTGTTCGTCGACGCGCTGCGCACCGGCGCCGTCCCGATGGGGGAGGTGCACGAGAACGTCCTGAGCCTCGCGATGGTGGAGGCCGCCGTCCGGTCCGCTGAGACCGGGGAGCGGGTGCTGCTCGACGACGTGCTCGCCGATGCGCACGCCGAGGCGCTGCGCGACGAGACGTGCCCGGAGGTCCGGGACGCCCTCGCCGCCTGGCCGTCGGTGCGGGAGGTGCTCACGACCCGGCCCGCGGCGCACTGACGAGCGGCTCCCGGATTGCAGCAAAGCCACTTTCATGCAACCACGTTGCAGGAAAGTGGCTTTGCTGCGGCGGGGAGTGGCCCCCCGGCGCCCGTCAGTGCGCGGCGGCGGGCGCGGTGAAGCTCCGCCGCAGGTGTTCGGCGGCCTCGGTCTGGGCCTGCGCGGCCTTGTCGAGCACCGCGGCGGCCCCGAAGAACTCGTGCATCACCCCGTCGTAGCGGCTGGCGGTGACGGGCACGCCCGCCTGCTCGAGGTGCCGGGCGAACTCCTCACCCTGGTCGCGCAGCGGGTCGCGCTCGTCGGTGATCACGAGGGTGGGCGGCATCCCGGCGAGCCGGTCGGTGGGCACGGACAGCAGGTTCACGCGCGGGTCCGAACCGGCGTCCGGCACGCCCTCGAACGCGTGCATCGCCATCCAGGACAGCAGCGGCCGGTTCAGCGGCCGGGCGTCGGCGGCGTCGACCATCGAGTCGCCGAACTGCTCGCCCGTCGTCAACGGGTACACGAGCACCTGCGCGGTGGGCAGGGGCTCACCCATCGCGGCGAGCTGCAGGCAGGTGGCGGCGGCCATGTTCCCGCCGACGGACTCGCCGCCGATCGCGATGCGCGCCGGGTCGCCGCCGAGGGCCTCGGCGTTGTCACGGACCCACCGGTAGGTCGCGAGCACGTCGTCGTGCGCCGCCGGGAACACGTGCTCGGGCGCGCGGCGGTACTCCGGCGACACGACGATCGCGCCCGTCCTGTTGGCGATCCCGCGGCAGGAGGCGTCGTAGGTGTCGACGGTGAACAGCACCCAGCCGCCGCCGTGGATCCACAGCACGATCGGCAGCGGCCCGCCGCCGGCGCCCTCCGGGGTGTAGACGCGCACGCCGATGCGTCCGCCGGGCCCGTCGATGCTCATGTCCTGCACGGACGCGACGGGTTCGGGGTCGGTGGGCCTGCCGTCGTCCTCGAGCACCTTCCGCACGGCGTCCGCGGGCGTCGGCTGGCGGCGGGCCTGGTCGGGCTCGAGGATCTCGAACGGCTGCGGCTCCATCGCGGCGAAGGCGTCGAGGATGCGCTGGGCCTGCGGGTCCAGCGCACCGGACGGGTCCGTCGCGAGGTGCTTCATCCGGCCGGTCGCCTTGTCGCGCACCATGTCCACGGCCTTCGCGCCGGCGTCGAGCAGCTTGTGGCCGGTCTCCCCGGACGGGGCGTTGGGGTGGGCGTAGGTCGGGACGGCGCGCTTCGCGGCGAGGAACTCCTTGCCCAGCTCGGCCAGCCGCTGCGGTCCGACGGCCCGGCGGAACGCGGGGAGGAACTCGCCCTCCTCCTCGGCGACGTGCCGGCGGACCGACCCGATGAGGTTCGCGAGCGCGTCCTCGAACTCGGGCTCGCCCGGGTCGGTGTTCTGCAGCGTGACCAGCAGCTCCTTGACCTGCTGATGATCTTTGCGGCTGTCCTCGGCCTCGTACGCCTCGCCCGCCTCGGCCATCGCCGGGTAGAGCACTCGTTCCTCGGCGTCGGCGTGCAGCGCGAGCTCGAACGCGACCTGGTCCACCAGCACCCGCCGGTCGCCGCGGCGGGCCTCGAGGTGCTGGAACTGGCGTTCGACGACCGCGTGATCGTCGGCGATGAGGTGGTCGATGTCGCCGGGCAGGGTCGGGTACGGCAGCGCCACGGGTGGGCTCCCTCGTCGGATCGCGGAATCGGTCAGCCGAGCGCGGAGATCAGGTTCCGGCAGGCCTGCTCACAGCGCCGGCACGCCTCCGCGCACACCTGGCAGTGCTGCATGCCCATCTCGCCGTGGCGGCTGCACTCGTCGCCGCAGGACTTGCACGCCATCGCGCAGGCGTCGAGCACGGCGCGGGTGAGGTTGGCGTCGTAGCCGGTGTGGCGCGAGAGCACGCGGGCCGTGGTCCCGCAGAGGTCGGCGCAGTCGGCGTTGGTGCGGATGCACTTCGTCAGCTCGGCCACGTTCTGCTCGCTGAGGCACGCATCGGCACACGCCGTGCACGCCTGCGCGCAGGCCAGGCACGCGTCGATGCACTCGGCCAGTGCAGCGCGGTCGACACCGCCGAGGTCGGCCGGGTAGGTCTCCAGCATCTGGGCTGTCGCGGTCATCGTGGTCTCCGTCGTGGTCGGGGCTCCGTCCTCGGCGGCTACCCGGCGATCCGGCCCGTTATCCAGGCCGTGGTGCGCCGTTTGCGGCGAGGCGGTCCGGGTAGCTGGACGTGGGACGACGCCGACCGGACGAAGGGACGCACACCGCGTGGGATACCTCGGGCCGGTCATCGGACTCGTGGTGCTGGCCCTCACGGCCGTCGACGTCGTCATGACGGCGTTCGGCCCCGGCCGGGGTCGCGGCCCACTGCTGGGTCCGGTGGATCGGACGGTCTCGTGGATCACGCTGCGGGTCCGCTCGCGGCGCGTCATCGTCTGGGCCGGTCCGCTGCTCGCGGCCCTGACCACCCCGATCTGGCTCGCCGCCGTCTGGGTGGGTTGGGCGCTGGTCTTCCAGCTGTCCGGGTCCGTGGTCACCGCGACCACCCGGCAACCCACGGGCGGCTGGGAGAAGGCGTACTTCGCGGGCGAAACCCTCATCACCCTCGGCAGCGGTGAGTACGTGCCCGGCGGGCCGGGCTGGCAGGCGCTCGCCGTGCTTGCCGCCGCGTCCGGCTTCATCGTGGTGACGCTGGGGCTCAGCTACCTGACCAGCCTGCTGTCGGCCGTGCTCAAGCGCCGGTCGGCGGCGTCCCGGATCCGGTCGCTCGGGGCGGGCCCCGTCCGGATCTGCCTCGCCGGCTGGAACGGCCACGACATGCAGCGCCTCGACGCCGAGCTGGGATCGCTCAGCAGCGCGCTCACCGAGGTGTCCCAGCAGCAGCTCGCCCACCCCACGCTGCGGCACTTCCACAGCGCCGACCGCAACAGCGCCTTCGGTCCCGCCCTGGCCGGGCTGGACGAGGCACTCACGATCATCGGTTGTGCCCTGCCCGCCGGGTGCGGGCCGAACCCCGTCGCGGTGGCCCAGGTGCGCTCCGCCATCGAGGCGCTGCTGCAGGAGGAGGCCCCCGGAGAGGGCCGCGAGCCGCCGCCGCCCGACCTCGGGCCGCTGCGCGACGCCGGGCTGCCCGTCGCCGACGACGCGCGGTTCCGGGCCGAGCTGCGGCGGCTCGGGCGGCGCCGGCGCGAGCTGCGGCTGCTCGTGGAGCACGACGGATGGACCTGGGCGGACGTCGACCGCGACTCCTCCTAGCAGTCCTCGCCCAGGAACTCGCAGGCGACGACCGCGGGTCGCTCCACGGGCTTCCCGGCGTCGATCGACCAAGCCAGCCGCACCAGCTGGGCGTGCGACCACGTGAGCGGCGTCGCCGAGAAGGTGCCCTCGCCGGTCGGGAAGCCCTGCTGCCCGGACGGCGGGTGGTCGCCCCACACCTGTTCGGCGATCATCAGTCCGTCGTTGGCCGCGGCCGCCATCGCGTGCAGGCGCGCCTGCGGGTCGCCGGTGCCGGCGAGCAGCTCGTACTCCCCGCGCTCGCCGGCGAAGATCGGCCAGACCCGCCCGATCGTCAGCTGGCTGTTCTCCTCGTTGATCCGCCACGGGCCGCCGGTGGCGTCCTCGCCGTAGCCGTCGTCGGTGAACCGGTGCCAGAACCGCCCGTTCGGCGTGTCGACGCCGAGCTCGCGATCGACCACCTCGACCGTCTTGCGGATCACCGGGTCGTCGGCGGGCTTCACGCCCAGCCGCAGCAGCTCGAGGAAGCTCGGGTCGACCACCGCGCGCTGGTCGAACGTGGCACCGCCGTCGCCGACGTTGTAGGTGGTGGCGGCGTTCGGGTCGCCGTCCTTCGTGAGCCGCAGGTAGTAGGGCTCGGCGGCGAGCGGCCCGGTCGTGGTGACCGTCCACTCGTCCACCCGCGCCGCCCACTCGCGCGCGGTCGCGAGCCAGCGCGTCGCGGACGCCGTGTCCCCGACCCGCTCGGCCAGGTCGGCGGCGCAGACCAGGCCGGCGACCGCGGCCGCGATCGTCCCGGGGGAGTAGCCGCTCTGGTTCTCCCAGCGCTCCTGCGGTGACCACGGCGCGGGCTGCTCGCCCGAGTACCCGACCAGGAAGTCGGCCGACCGCGCGACCCGCTCGTAGGACGCCGGGTCGGTCCGGTCGAGCTGCCAGGCCAGCACCAGCGGCAGCGCGACCTCGTCGAGCTGGAGGCTCTCCCACACCCGGTTGCCCTCGACGTCGGAGTTCTGCGGGAACGACCCGTCGGGGAGCTGCTGGCGGAACAGCAGGAAGTCCAGCGCCCGGTCGGCGGCCGCCCGGTCGCCCGCGGCGATCAGCGCGGTGGCGTGCTGGTAGAGGTCCCGCGACCACACCAGGTGGTAGGCCTTCGACGGCGAGGACAGGTCGGGGACCTCCTGCCCCCACACCCACGGCATGCTCGGCGAGGCGATGAACGCGCCGGGGTTGCGCTTGTCCTCGGACGCGGCGTTGACGACGACCGAGGCCCAGTAGGCGTCGGCGACCGCGGAGGCGCTCCCGGGCACTCCGTTGAGCCCGTCGACGTAGGCGTGCCAGCCCGCGGCGTAGGCGTCGGCGACGGCGGCGAAGCCGGTGCGGAGGCTGCCCTGGGCGGCGGCGGTGGCCGCCGCCGGGTCGGAGCCGAAGCCGAGGGCGAGGAGGGCCGCCCGCTCCGCGCCGATGCCGGTGACGCCCGCGAGCCGGGCCCCGAGCACGACGTTGCCGGTCGCCGCCTCGGCGTAGGTGGCGTCGAGCCGGCCGTCGGCCAGGAGGTCGGTGCGCGGGTCGCTGGTGCCCAGGAAGCCCGCGGTCGCCTCGGCGAGGCCGGTGTCGGCGGTGACCGCCAGCGCGGCCGCCTCGTCCCATGCGGTGAGTGCGCGGCCGTCGGCGGCGGCCCGGTCGTCGTCGCCCGAGTTCGACAGCGCGGGGTCCACGATCGCGTGGACGCGGTAGGGCCGGCCGTCGAGCGACTCGAACGCGACGTCGACCAGCACGACGTCCCGCACCGGGTCCGTGACGTACCGGCGGACCATCCGCCAGCGGTCGGTGGGGGAGGTGTCGACCTGCTCGTAGGCGGGGACGCGGGCATCCGGAACGCGGGTCGTGCTGCGTGCCGCGCCCGTCCGCTCGACGAAGCCGGCGCCGTCGGTCACCACGAACTCGACGTTCCGCAGCGCGGGCGTCCCGAGGTCGGGGTAGTAGATCTCGCTCAGCTCGCCGGGCCGGAGCGTGAACCACACCTCGCTCCCGGCCGTCCGCGCGGTGCCGAACCCGTGCTTGTCGGCCGGGGTCCAGGTCGCCTTCTCGCCCGGGGCGCCGGGGGCTCCCGGAGCCGGCGGGGCGGTGACCGGGTCCGCGGCCGCCGGTGCCGCGACCAGCAGCGCGGCAGCGGTGACGAGTCCCGTCACGAGCGTGGTGATCCGGGCGAGCGACATCGGCGTCCTCCGGCGGCGTGGGCGGCCAGCGGGAGTACCCGAAGGAGTGAACGCGCCAACCCTCGTCCGGGAGCCGGGGTGGCGTCCGCCGGTCCCCGGTGCGGCGGACGCGTCAGCCGGTCACGCCTACGCGCACCCGCACGTCCGGCGCACCTCCGTGCACTCCACCACCAGGTCGTGGCGGTCGAGCTCGAGGACGCGGCAGGACAGCTCCGTGCACTCCACGGTGCCGTTCTCGTGCCGGACCAGCGTGCCGTGGCAGTGCTCGGCGGTGCGCTCGCACTCCGGGCAGGTGGTGGTGCTGCTCATGACGCCTTCCGTCGCTTCCCGTCGGAGCCGGACGCCTGCGCCACCGCGCGTTCCAGCTCGTCGCGGTTCATCTTCGACCGGCCCTTGACGCCCAGCTCGCGGGCCATCTCGGTGAGCTCGGCCTTGCTGGCCTGCGACAGGTCCGGTGCGTCGCGCTCCGCCGGCGGCTCGGCCTTGCGGCGGCCGGTGTCGCGCTTCTTCTTCCCGCGCCCGCCGCCGCGCGCCTCGGCGACGCTGCGCTCCAGCGCGGCGATGAGGTCGGTCATGGCCGTCGGCTCCGGCGGCTCGGCCTCGGTGACGATCTCGCGGCCGCGCCGCTTGTCCTCGATGAGCTTCTCGACGCGTTCGCTGTAGGTGTCGCGGAAGTCCTCGGGCTGCCACGGGCCGCTCATCGACTCGATGAGCCCGGTCGCCATGTCCAGCTCCTTGCCCTTTGCGCGGGAGCCGCCGGGGAGGTTGTCCAGCCGCGCCGGGTCGCGGATCTCGTCGGCGAAGAACAGCGTTTCCAGCGCGAGCAGGTCCTCGTCGGCGCGGATCGCGGTGAGGTACTCCTTGCCGCGCATGACGAACGTGGCGATGCCGGCGCGGTTGGTGCGCTCCATGGCCTCGCGCAGCAGCGCGTACGGGCGGCCGTACTGCTCGTCGGTGGGCGCCAGCCAGTACGTCTTCTGGTAGTAGATCGGGTCGATCTCGTCCAGGTCGACGAACGTGGTGATGTCGATCGTGCGCGATCGGCCGGGCGCGATGTCGGCCAGCTCGTCGGGCTCGACGATCACGAAGTCGCCGCCGCCCACGTCCTTGCCCTTGACGATGTCGGAGTACTCGACCTCCTTGCCGGTCCGCTCGTTGATCCGCTTGTACCGGATGCGGTCCGCGGTGCCGCGCTGGAACTGGTTGAAGTGGATCGTGTGGTCCTCGGTCGCGCTGAACAGCCCGACCGGGATCGACACCAGCCCGAAGCTGATCGACCCCGTCCAGATCGCCCGTGCCATCGCCTGCCTCCTCCTGCTTCACCGGCAGCAGTACCCGATCCGTCGCGATCACTCACCGGTCGAGCCTGCGCTCCAGGTCGTGCACCCGCCGCTGGGCCTCCCGGGCCGCGCGGTCGGCGGCGTCGAGGTCGCGCTGCGCCGTCCGGACCCGGCGCCGGGCGTCGTGCTCGGCCCGCTCGGCCTCCTCCAGCCGCGACCGCAGCTCCTGCAGCGCGGACCCCGCCTCGTCGGCGGCCCGCTCGGCGTCGCCCAGCCCGCGCTCCGCATCGTCGCGGGCGCTGTCGGCGTCGGCGGCCTCCGCGCGCGCCCGGTCGAGATCGCGGCGCAGCCGCTCGTCGCGGTCCGAGCGGTCGTCGCTGCGCCGCTGCGGCGGCGGGCTCGGCGGCTCGGTCGTCAGCGGGCCGGTGTCGGACGGGTCGAGCGCGGCGGTGAGCCGGCCCCCGGCGACGGCCTGCGCGGCGGCGCTGCTGTTCACCGCCGCGGTGAACGTGTCCTCCAGCTCCCGGACGGTCGCCTCGCTCGCCTTGTGCCCCGCGGAGCGGCCGATCGCCCTGGCCTGCTGGACGAGGCCGTGCACGAGCTCGTGGCGCTGCCGCGACAGCCGTCGCAGCTCGTCGCCCTCCAGCTGCTCCTGCGCTGCCCGCAGGCCGTCGCCGAGCTCTACGAGCGCCCGCACCTCGTCGGGTTGCTCCCTGGCCAGCAGGTTCACCAGCCACGCGGCCGTCGACGGGCGCCGCAGCTCGCGGATCTGCTCGGCGAGCTCGCGCTCGCCCTCCTCCCGCGCCCGCTTCGCGGCGGCGTTGCGCGCAGCCGTGAACTCGTCGCGGGGCAGGGAGTACAGCTCGTCGGCGACCGAGTCGAGGTCCGCGGGCACCGGCGGGACTGCCCGCTCGTCCCACGGCGGAAACGTCGGGGGTGGCGGGATTCGACGCGAGTGGGGCCTCGTCGTCCCCGCGGCCGCTCGTCTCGCGCAGTCTTCGGGCTCGACGCCGGCGGCTGCCGCGCGGGGCCCACCCGCACGCCGCCCCGCTACGCCTCGGGCGCCCCGTCCAGCCGCTCCGTCAGATACCCGACGAGCACCCGGCGCAGCTCGCGCCCGTACCACTCCCGCTCGACGGGCTCGCCCGCCGTGACGAGCGGCATCAGCGCCTTGACCAGCTGGATCGTCACGACGGTGACGTGCTGCAGGTCCGCGGGTGGCAGCTGCGGGGCGCGGGTGGCGAGCACGCCGGCCACCCGGTCGAGCAGTGCCCGGTGCAGCGGCGCCGTGGCCTCGGTGAGGGCCGGTGGCATGTCGGTGCGCCCGGCGAGCGCCTTGAACGCCCGGTGCTCCCGGTTGAACCGCACGAGCGGGGCGAGCACCCGCTCCACCAGGCCATCGAGGGGGAGTGCGGCGGCGTCGCCGTCGAACGCGTCGGTGTGCACCTCGGCGAGCGCGGCCGCGTACCGCTCGGCGAGCGCCCGGGCGATCTCGTCCTTGTTCCGGAAGAACTGGTAGAGCGAGCCCGGCGACGCCGCCGACGGCGGCCGGGCCGCGCCGCTACACGACGTCGAGGCTCTGCAACGTGCTCACGGCCTACGAGCTCGCCCGCCGGATCCCGCCCGGGGTGACCGTGAACGCGTTCGACCCCGGCCTGATGCCCGGCTCCGGCCTCGCGCGCGACCACCCCTGGTGGCAGGCACTCGCCTGGCGGTACCTGCTGCCCGTGCTCACCCTGCTCCCGACGGGCGTGCACACCCCGCGGCGGTCGGCCCGCATGCTCGCCCCGCTCGTCACCGATCCGGCGCTCGCGGCCGTGACCGGCCGATACTTCTCGACCGGCCGCGAGATGCGGTCCTCGGCGGAGTCGTACGACCGGGCGAAGGCCGCCGAGCTGTGGCGCTCGAGCGCCGATCTGGTGGGCCTCGACACCGCCGTCGGTGGGCACAGAGGGTGACCGGGCGAGCCGCCTGAGTGGCCGTCGCGGGCGCCTGGGCGGCGGGTGTCGGATGGCGCGATGCCGGATGCGCCCCACGTCGTCGTCGGAACGGGCCCGCTCACCCCGGACGAGGTCGTCGCCGTGGCCCGTCAGGGGGCGCGGGTGGCGCTCGCCGAGGACGCGCTCGACGAGATCCGCGCGGGGCGGAAGGTCGTCGTCGCGCTCGCCGACGACGTCGACCCGCACTACGGGATCTCCACCGGGTTCGGCGCGCTCGCCTCGCGGCAGATCCCGGTGGACCGGCGGGCGCAGCTGCAGCGCAACCTCGTCCGGTCGCACGCCGCCGGGTCAGGGCCGGAGGTCGAGCGGGAGGTGGTGCGGGCGCTGATCGTGCTGCGCCTGTCGACGCTCGCGACGGGACGCACGGGCGTCCGCGTCGGCACCGCCCTCGCCTGCGCCGACCTGCTCAACGCCGGGATCACGCCGGTGGTGCCGGAGCACGGGTCGATCGGGTGCTCCGGCGACCTGGCCCCGCTCGCGCACTGCGCGCTCGCGCTCATGGGCGAGGGGGAGGTCCGGGACGCGGGCGGGACGCGGCGCCCCGCGGTGGAGGCGCTCGTCGCCGCGGGCATCGCCCCCGTCGAGCCGGTCGAGAAGGAGGGGCTGGCGCTGGTCAACGGCACCGACGGGATGCTCGGGATGCTGGTGCTCGCCTGCCACGACCTGCGCCTGCTGCTGCGCACCGCCGACGTCGCCGCCGCGATGAGCGTGGAGGCGCTGCTGGGCACCGACGCGGTGTTCGCTGCCGGCCTGCAGACGTTGCGGCCGCATCCCGGGCAGGCCGACGCTGCTGCGAACCTGCGGGCCGTGCTCGCCGGATCGCCGATCGTGCTGCGCCACCGCGAACCCGGGTGGGGCCGCGTGCAGGACGCGTACTCGCTGCGGTGCGCCCCGCAGGTGCACGGGGCCGCGCGGGACACGCTCGCGCACGCCGCCGCGGTCGCGGAACGCGAGCTCGCCGCCGTGATCGACAACCCGGTCGTCACCGCGGACGCGCGGGTGGAGAGCAACGGCAACTTCCATGGTGCGCCGCTCGGCTACGCGCTCGACTTCCTCGCGATCGCCGCGGCGGACGTCGCGTCCATGAGCGAGCGACGCACCGATCGCATGCTCGACGTCGCCCGCAGTCACGGGCTGCCGGCGTTCCTCGCCGACGACCCCGGCGTCGACTCCGGGCACATGATCGCCCAGTACACCCAGGCCGGGATCGTCGCCGAGCTCAAGCGGCTCGCGACCCCTGCCTCGGTGGACTCGATCCCGTCGAGCTCGTTGCAGGAGGACCACGTGTCGATGGGCTGGTCGGCCGCGCGCAAGCTGCGCCTCGCGATCGACGGCTTCACCCGCGTCGTCGCGATCGAGCTGCTCACCGCGGCCCGCGCCCTCGACCTGCGCGCCCCCCTCGTGCCGGGCCCGGCGACCGCCGCCGTGCGCCGCCTCCTGCGGGACGTGGTGCCCGGGCCGGGCGGCGGCGACCGCCACCTCGCCCCGGAGATCGAGACCGCCGTGCGCCTCGTGGCGTCGGGTGCGGCGCTGGCGGCGGCCGAGTCGGCGACGGGTCCGCTGCGGTAGCGGATCAGCGGGGCGCCATCCGCAGTGCCCCGTCCATCCGGATCGTCTCGCCGTTGAGGTAGTCGTGCTCGACGACCATCGTCACGAGTCGGGCGTACTCCTGCGGCTGTGCGAGCCGCTGCGGGAACGGCACCCCGGCGCTCAGGCCGGCGCGGATCTCCTCGCTGAAGCCCGCCATCATCGGCGTGTCGACGATCCCGGGTGCGACCGTCACGACCCGGATCCCGTACTGGGCGAGGTCACGCGCGGCGCCGACCGTCATTCCGGCGACGCCGGCCTTCGACGCCGAGTACGCGATCTGCCCGACCTGGCCCTCGAACGCGGCGATCGACGCGGTGTTGACGACGACGCCGCGCCCGGCGTCCCCGACCGGCTCCTGGCGCGCCATCACCTCCGCGCCGAGGCGCATCACGTTGAACGTGCCCAGCAGGTTGACCTTCAGCACCGTGTGGAACAGGTCCAGGTCGTGCGGGCCCTTGCGGGACAGGATCCGTGCGGCCGGGGCGATCCCCGCACAGTTGACGACGACCCGCAGCGGCGCGCCGGCCTCCTCGGCCCGGGCGAGCGCGCGGCGAACTGGTGCCTCCTCGGTGACGTCGGCGGGCAGCAGCGTGACGCCGGCGGGCGCGTCCGCCTTCTCGACGGCGCTCGGCAGGTCCAGCCCGTACACGGCGGCGCCACGCTCGGCGAGTGCCTCCGCCGTGGCGGCGCCGAGGCCGGAGGCGGCGCCGGTGACGAGGGCGGCGGTACCGGTGATGTCCACGATCTCTCCTCAGGAACGGTGTTCGACCCCGGCGGTCGGGCGGCCCGCCGCCGCGAGCGTGCGCAGCGGCTCGCCGTCGAGCCGCATGACCTCGATCTCGTCGAGGCCGCGGGCGTGCAGGCGTCGGTAGAAGCGCAGCGCCGGGTCGTTGGTGCGCAGCACCCACCACTCGAGCCGGGCGCAGCCCCGCTGGACGGCGAGGTCCGCGAGGTGGGCGAGCAGCAGCCGTCCCAACCCGCTGCCGCGGTGCTCGGCGCGGACGTAGAGGTCCTCGAGGTGCAGACCCGGCCTGCCCACGATCGTGCTGTAGGTGGGGTAGTAGAGGGCGAAGGCCGCCGGTTCGCCGTCGACCGTCGCGACAACGGCCTCCGCCACCGGCCGCGGGCCGAACAGCGCCTCGGCCACGTCCTGTTGCTGCGCGGTGACCGCGCCGGGGAACTCCTCGGCCTCGGCGAGCTCGACGATGAAGCGGTGCAGGACCTCGGCGTCGGCCGGCTCGGCCGGGCGGATCACCGGGTCAGCCGGCGACAACGACAGTTGTGGATCACTCACTTCGGCATCATGCCCGAGCCGCGCCGGCCAGCGATCGCGCGATCACCAGCCGCTGGATCTGGTTGGTGCCCTCGAAGATCTGCATGATCTTGGCCTCGCGCATGTAGCGCTCCACGGGGAAGTCGCGGGTGTAGCCGTAGCCGCCGAACACCTGCACGGCGTCGGTGGTGACCTTCATCGCCGCGTCCGTGGCCACCAGCTTCGCGACGCTGGCCTGGCGGCCGTAGTCGCGGCCCGCGTCGCGCCTGCGGGCGGCGTCGAGGTAGGTGGCGCGGGCGGCGTCGACCGCAGCGGCCATATCGGCGAGCAGGAAGCCGAGCCCCTGGTGGTCGATGATCCGCTTGCCGAACGCGGTGCGCTCGTGCGCATAGGCGACGGCGGCGTCGAGCGCGGACTGGGCCAAACCGGTGGCGACGGCGGCGATGCCGAGCCGGCCGGAGTCGAGCGCGGAGAACGCGATCTGCAGGCCCTGGCCCTCCCGCCCGATCAGCCGGTCGGCCTCGAGCACGGCGCCGTCCCAGTGCGCGGTGACGGTCGGGATTGCGTGCAGGCCCATCTTCTCCTCGGGCCGCCCGAACGACAGGCCGTCGGCGCTGCCGGGGGCGAGAAAGCAGGAGATACCGTTCGAGCCCTCGCCGGTGCGGGCGAACAGCGCGTAGAAGTCGGCGATACCGCCGTGGGTGATCCAGGCCTTGGTGCCGGTGATCCGGTAGCCGGCGTCGACGCGCTCGGCCTTGCAGATGAGCGCCGCCGCGTCGGAGCCGGCCTGCGGCTCGGAGAGGCTGTAGGCGCCGACGAGCTTGCCGGCGAGCATCCGCGGCAGCCAGCGCTCCCGCTGCTCGGCGCTGCCGTGGCTGGCGAGCGGGAAGCAGGACAGGCCGTGCACGCTCACGGCCACCGCGACGGCCGCCCAGCGCGCCGCCAGCTCCTCGAGGACCTGCAGGTAGACCTCGTACGGCTGGCCACCGCCCCCGAACTCCTCCGGATAGGGCAGCCCGAGCAGGCCGGCCGCGCCAAGCGTCGCGAACAGGCCGTCCGGGTAGGTCTCGGCGCGCTCGTGGGCCTCGACGCGGGGGGCGAGCTCCTTGTCGGCCAGCTCGCGGGTGAGCGCGAGCAGGTCCTCGGCCTCTTGCGTGGGAAGCAGGCGGTCGACGGGCATCGTCACCCCTAACGGTACTGACTTGGGAACTACAGTACCGCTACCATAACCGAATGCCTCCCGTGCGCCGTGGTGCGGTCCGTCGCATCCAGCTGTTCGACGAGCTCGTGGCGCTGCTGCTCGCCGAGGGCTTCTCCCAGTTCACGCTCGACGACCTCGCCGCGCGGCTGCACTGCTCGAAGCGCACCCTCTACGCGCTGGCCGGCAGCAAGGAGCAGCTGGTCCGGGCTGCGGTCGTGCACTTCTTCCGGGGCGCGACCGAGCGCGTCGAGGCCGCGCTGTCGGCGACCGACACCGCCGCCGACCGGGTGGGCCGCTACCTGCGGGCCGTCGCGACCGAGCTGGGCCCGGTGTCGGCACGGTTCTTCGACGACGTCGCGGCCTTCCCGCCGGCCGCGGAGGTCTACGAGCGCAATACCCGCGCCGCGGCCCGGCGGGTGCAGCAGCTCGTCGACGAGGGCGTGGCCGCCGGGGCGTTCCGGGACGTGCACACCGGCTTCGTCGCCGACGTCGTCACGGCCGTGATGGTGCGGATCCAGCAGCGTCAGGTGGCCGCGGCGATCGGCCTGGACGACGCCGAGGCCTACGCCCGGCTGGCCGAGCTGCTCCTGCACGGCCTGAACCGCCCGTCGTAGCCCGACTTGCGCACTCGGACGCCCCGACTCGCGCACCCGTACCGCCCGACTCGCGCGCACGGATCGCGCGACTCGCGCGCACGAATCGCCCGACTCGCGCGCACGAATCGGCCGACTCGCGCACCCGAACCGCCCGACTCGCGGGAACGAGGGCCCGTTCCCGCGAGTCGGGGTC
>NZ_JAHKRK010000279.1 GCF_019396355.1 Pseudonocardia nigra | reverse complement strand
AGCAACATGCCCCGGTGCCAGCCGAAACGCTCCTGCCGCTCGACGAACCGGGCCTCGACCGCACCCCCGCCCGGCTGCTCGGCGAGCGCGATCGCGAGCCCGAGGTTCGAGGGGCCGAAGCCCACCCCCACCACGTCGAAGACCTGCGGCATCGTCGTCCTTCCCGGCCGCACCCGGCGCGCAGCCTGCAATGGGCACCCTTATCTAAGGGAAGGCTAACTTCAAGAGCGGGTGACGATTTCGCCGATCTCAGGGCGGGCGGGACCGGCGCCCGCCACTACTGTGCGGCAGCCGGCTCGCGGAGGGTGGCGGCCAGTACGGCCCGATACGTCGGGTTCGCCTCCCGGTAGCGCCGCCACCCGGTCTCGGTAAGCAGCACGAAGATCCCGCGGCGGTCCATCTCACACATCGCGCGCGTGACGAGGCCGTCCCGCTCCAGGCGCGCGACCAGCCGGGACGCGGCGCTCTGGCTCAGGTGCACCGCCTCGTTCAGCTCCGTGCCGCGGCACTTCCCCTGCTCCGCGCACGCGAGCCGATCCAGCGCCTCGAACTCGGTGAGACCCAGCCCGTGCCGCTGTCGCAGCTCGGCCTCCAGTGCGCCGGACACGGCCGCGTACCGGGCGGACAGCTCGCGCCACTCGCTCGCGAGCTCGTCGTCTGCACCATCGCTCACGGCCCGCATCCTAGCATGCACGGACATTTGATGAGTCAACATTAAATGTGTTGGCATTAGATGCGTCTGCATGTACTGTCCTCGCTCGTGTCCGTTCCCACGCACCGCACGTCGGCGCCACCCGCCACACCGGGCTCCGCCCCTTCGACCCTGTCCACGACCTCGCCGCTCTCCACGACCTCGACGCGATGGGACGCCCGGCTCTGGGGCGTCCTGCTCACCGTCTCCCTCGTCGTCGGCCTCGACGCGCTCGACGTGTCGATGGTCGGCGTCGCCCTCCCCGTCATCCAGGCCGACCTCGGCCTGTCCACCAGCGCCCTGCAGTGGGTCGTCAGCGGCTACGTGCTCAGCTACGGCGGGCTCCTGCTGCTGGGCGGGCGCACCGCCGACCTGCTCGGCAGGCGGCGCGTCTTCCTCGTCGCGGTGGCCGTGTTCACCGTGACATCGCTGCTCGGCGGGCTGGTCGACAACGGCGTCCTGCTGATCGTCACCCGCCTGCTCAAGGGCGCATCGGCCGCGTTCACCGCCCCGGCGGCGCTCTCGATCATCACCACGACCTTCGCCGAGGGCCCGGCCCGCAACCGCGCGCTCGGGATCTTCGCGGTCTTCGGCGCCAGCGGCTACTCGGCGGGCCTCGTGTTCTCCGGCGTGCTCACCGAGGTCGGCTGGCGCTGGACGTTCTTCCTGCCCGTGCCGATCGCGCTCATTGCACTGGTCGCGGCCTACCGCCTGCTCCCCCACGACCGCCCCGAGCGGTCGGGTGGCTACGACCTCCCGGGCGCGGTCACCGGGGTCGCGGCGATGCTGCTGCTGGTCTACACCGTGGTCGAGGCCCCGGAGGTCGGCTGGGCGGCGCCGCGCACGCTGCTGCAGTTCGTCGCCACCGCGGTCCTGCTCGCCGCGTTCGTGTTCGTCGAGCGCCGCAGCGCGCACCCGCTGGTGCGCCTGGGCATCCTCCGCTCCGGCCCGCTCGCCAGGGCCAACCTCGGCGTGAGCGTGTTCTTCGGCGCCTACCTGGGCTTCCAGTTCGTGGTGATGCTGTACTTCCAGTCGGTGCTGCAGTGGTCGGCGCTGCAGACCGCGCTGGGCTTCCTGCCCGCCGCGCTGATCGTCGCGTTCGGCTCGCCCCGGATGGACCCGCTCATCGACCGGGTCGGCACGTCCCGCACCATCGCGGCGGGCGTCATCGCCCACCTCGCGGGGTACTTGCTGTTCCTCCTCGTCGACCGCGACGCGCCGTACGTCCTCGGCGTGCTGCCGAGCATGATCCTGCTCGGGGCCGGCTTCACCCTGGCCTTCGCGTCGTTCAACATCCAGGCCACCGCCGGGATCCCGGACGACGAGCAGGGCCTGGCCGGTGGCCTCCTCAACACCTCGCTACAGGTCGGTGGGGCGATCGGGCTCGCGATCGTGACGGCCGTGCTCGTCGCGGGCGGCGAGGGCCACACGGGCCCGGACGCCCTGCTCGCCGGATTCACCCCGGCGCTGACCGTGATCACCGGCTTCGCGGTGCTCGGCCTGGTCATCGCCCTGACCGGACTCCGCGGACGGCGGGACCGGACGGCAGCGAGCGCCGAGATCGCGCCCGCCGCCGACGCGTCCTGACCCGTCAGGACTCCCGGGTCAGCTCGTCACCCGACACGGTGAGGTGGACGGCGTCGCCGTCCACCTCACCGACCTGGTCGGCGGGCACGTAGAAGTCCCGGCCGAACAGGCCCTTCCCGTCCACCTTGACGAAGCCGACCCGCAGCAGGCGGGCGGCCAGCTGCTCGGGGACGTGCGGTTCACCGCCTCCGAAGGTGTTGCGCACGATGTCGCCCAGTCCGCCGCCCTGTGGGGTCTGCCCCTCCTCGGTGACGGCCTCGGGGTCCCCCATCTTCACCGTCTCGACGGTGCCGACGTCCGCGCCGCCGACGTCGACCACGCGCATGCCGGTGCGCACCTGGGCGATCGGCCCGTCGCCGGACGCCCCCTCGCCGGAGACGGGGCCCGTCCCGAATGCCGGTGTGCTCATCGCTTCCTCCCTCGTGTCTCCCTCCCGGGTGCCCGTCGCCGGTCCCGGGAAACGGACGCGAGCGCCCGGCCCGCGAGGTGGCCGCTACGCGTCGAGCACCTGACCCTCCCGCCGCACCACCGGCAGCTGGGTGGACCACGGGAAGTTGATCCAGCGGTCGGTGTGCCGCCACACGTACTCGCACCGCACGCTGCTGTGCGGCTTCTCGTACACCACCGCGCAGCGCACGTCCGCCACGTGCCCCGCGCAGAAGTCGCGCACCAGCTTGAGCGTGGCGCCGGTGTCGGCGACGTCGTCGGCCACCAGCACGCGCGCCCCGGACAGGTCGACGACGTTGGGCGTCGGCGGCAGCATGATCGGCACCGGCAGCCGCTCGTCCACGCCCGTGTAGAACTCGACGTTGGCGACGTGCAGGTTCTTCACGTCGAGCGCGTAGCCGAGCGCGCCCGCCACGAACAACCCACCGCGGGCGATCGCCAGGATGATGTCGGGGCGGTAGCCGTCGCCGGCCACCTGCTCGGCGAGCTCGCGCGACGCCGCGCCGAACAGCTCCCAGCCGAGCTCCTCGCGCACGTCAGTCCTGCACGGAGCGGACCTCGGGCGCGGCCGCGTCACGCCGCCGCGCCCGCTGCAGCAGCCGCTCGACGCCCCAGCGGCCGACGCGCCAGAACGCCTCCGTCATGACGGCGGTGTCCATCTTCGACGTGCCGTGCTCCCGCTCGGTGAAGGTGACCGGCACCTCCCGCACGCGGAACCCGGCCTGCACGGCGCGCCACGCCATGTCGATCTGGAAGCAGTAGCCCTGCGAGGCCACCTCCTCCAGGTCGAGCTCCTCGAGCACCTGGCGGCGGAACACCCGGTAGCCCGCCGTGATGTCGCGGAGCGGGACGCCCAGCGCGAGGCGCGCGTAGAGGTTGGCCCCGCGGGAGAGCCACTCGCGGTGGACGGGCCAGTCGCGGACGGCGCCGCCGGGCACGTAACGGGACCCGAGGACGAGGTCGGCGTCCTCGAGGGCGGCCAGCAGCGCGGGCAGCTCCTCGGGGGCGTGGGAGCCGTCGGCGTCCATCTCGACGACGACCTGGTGGTCGCCGCGCAGCGCGGCGGCGAACCCGGCGAGGTAGGCGGTGCCGAGGCCGGACTTGCCCTCGCGGTGCAGCACCGTGATCCGGGGGTCGTCGGCGGCCATCGCGTCGGCGAACTCACCCGTGCCGTCCGGGCTGCCGTCGTCGACCACCAGGACGTGCGCCTCCGGTACCGCGGCGTGCAGCCGCGAGAGCACCGGGCCGAGGTTGTCCCGCTCGTTGTAGGTCGGGATCACCACCAGGATCGGCCCCGAGGGCTCGAAATCACTGGAAGAGGGGGCCATTCTCGTCCTTCCCCGCACGCGCGCCCGTCCGGCGCCGAACCATGATCCCGACGCCCACCGCCACAACCGCGACCGCGACCAGCGCCCACTCGGGCCCGGACCGCAGTCGGGAGGCCAGCGTAGTGGTGTCCCGCAGCTCTGTCCGATCGACCAGTACGTCCGGCGTGAAGAAGCCTGTGCTGTCGGTGACGGTGCCGTCGGGGGTGATGGTGGCGCTCACCCCGCTGGTGGTGGCGACGATCACCGAACGGTCGTGCTCCACGGCCCGCACCCGCGACATCGCCAGCTGCTGATAGGTCATGTCGGAGTACCCGAACGTGGCGTTGTTGCTGGGCACGGCGAGCACCTCGGCGCCCGCGGCGACGCTGTCGGCCAACAGGTCGTCGAAGGCGATCTCCCAGCAGATGGCCACGCCCACGCGCACGCCCGCCATGTCGACCGCACCCGGCCCGGGACCGGGCACGAAGTACCCCGCGCGCTCCACGTACGGGGAGAACAGCGCGAAGAACTCCCGCCACGGGATGTACTCGCCGAACGGCTGCACGCGGCGCTTGTCGTTGCGCTCGACGACCCCCGCTCCCGCCTCCCAGACGAGCGCGGAGTTCGACGTGGTGATCCCGTCGGGGTTGCGCAGCACGCTGCCCACCAGGATCGGCACGCCGACGGCACGGGCGGCGCGCTCGATCTGCGCGGCGGCGTCGGCGTTGCGCAGCGGGTCGATGTCGCTGGAGTTCTCCGGCCAGATCACCAGGTCCGGCTGCGGCACGCGCCCGGCGGCGACGTCCTCGGCGAGCTGCACGGTGACGTCGACGTGGTTGTCGAGGACGGCCCGGCGCTGGGCGTTGAAGTCCAGGCCGGCGCGCGGGACGTCGCCCTGCACCGCGGCGATCGTGACGGTGCGGCCCGGACCACCCGACAGCGGCGGCACGAGTGCGGCCAGCGGGCCCGCCGCGAGCGCCAGCACGAGCAGCACGGCGGGCAGGACGAACCGCCGCGGGTTGCGCAGTGCCACCACCCGGCGCACCAGCTCACCCAGTGCCAGCCCGGCCAGCACGGTGACGAACGACAGCAGCGGCACGCCGCCGATCGCGGCGATCGGGAGCAGCGGCCCGTCCGGCTGGCCGAAGCCGACGCGTCCCCAGGGGAAACCGCCCCAGGGCACGCGGCCGCGCACCGCCTCCCCCGCGACCCACACCGCCGCCGCCCACACGGGCGCCGCCGGCAGCCGGGACACCAGCGCCATGCCCGCCCCGGCGAGGCCGAAGAAGAGCGCCTCGAACACCGACAGCGCCACCCACGGCAGCTCCTGGACCAGCGACGAGATCCAGGTCAGCAGCGGCAGCAGGAACCCGAGGCCGAACAGGAACCCGTAGCCGAACCCGGCCCGGGCCCGGCGCCCGTGCACGACGACGCCGAGGAGTGCGAGCGCGGGCAGCACGAGCCACCAGAGCGTGCTCGGCGGGAAGCTGAGGTAGAGCAGGACCCCACCGGCGATCGCCCCGAGCACCCGGGCCCCGCGGG
Organism: Pseudonocardia nigra; assembly: GCF_019396355.1. Taxonomy (GTDB): domain Bacteria; phylum Actinomycetota; class Actinomycetes; order Mycobacteriales; family Pseudonocardiaceae; genus Pseudonocardia; species Pseudonocardia nigra. The sequence continues at coordinate 2,719 of NZ_JAHKRK010000279.1, read as the reverse complement.
CGGCCCACCCGGCCGGACGTGCGGCGCGCGACGGCGGGGGTTCCGGCGCGACGGCATCGGCGGTGGGTGCTGCGGTCACGCAGGCGAGGGTACGGGCCCGGCGTGTGATGGCCGTGATCAGTGCCGGGGCGGGGCGGCGGAGGAGACGAGCGGCACAGCTCAGGCCGGCGCGGCCGCCAACAGGTGCGCGTTGCCCAGCGCGTCGAGCAGCCCCGGCTCCCCGCTGCGGCGGTACCACTCGTAGCCGTACGCGTTCGCGAAGTCGGCCCCCGTCGGAACGTCCTCGGGCGCGATCTGGCTGGCGTGCGCCGTCATCGCCGCCCGCTTGCCCTCCAGGTGGGCGTCGTCACCGGTGACGGCGAGCGTGATCTCCGCCGTCACCCGACCGAACGGGACGGCGGCGGCGCGGGCCGCGCCGTGCACCAGGTGCCGGTCGCGGGCGCTGACGTGCAGGTGCTCGCGGTCCACCGTCATCCGGTAGCCCGTCGCGCCCACGAGGTCGGCAGCCGTGGCCCCGATGCGGAACGCCGCACGGTGGTCGGGGTGGCCGTAGATGCCGTGCTCGTCGTCGTGGATGACGGTGCCCGCGCCCTCGTCATCGGCGATCTCGGCGACGCGGCGGGCCAGCCGCAGCGGGTCGGCGCCGGCGAGCGCGCGCGGGTGCGCGCCGCTGGGCCGGCCGGGCAGCCCCGAGTCGCGCCCGCCCAGCAGCACCAGCCGGGACACGCCCAGCAGCGCGGCGGCGGCCTCCAGCTCGGCGACGCGGCGCTCGGGGATCGTCTCGCCGGGGCGCAGCGGGAGCCGGGACTCGCCGAGCTCCCCCGCGGTGGCGACGACCAGCACCGTGCGGGCCCCCGCGTCGGCGAGCCGCCGCAGCGTGATGCCGGTGAAGATCGCCTCGTCGTCGGGGTGGGCGTGCAGCGCGAGGACGGTGTGACCACGGAGGTCGGGAGAGCTGATCATGTGGCGGTTCGCAGACGTGTGGGGCCGCGCGGGCGGCCGGAGGGACGGGTCCGGGAGGTCAGCTGCGACAGCAGCGACAACACCCCGGACAGCAGCGGGCCACGCGGGCGCCACAGGTCCGGTCCGTCACGCCGCGCATCATGCCAGACCCGTGCCGCGCCGTACAGCATCGCCCCGCCGAGATCTGCCCCACGTCGACGGACCCCACCGGGTGTGGTTCGACTACGCGACGGGCTGAGCCACCGGCAGCCCGGCGTCCTCGTGGAGGACCGCGCCGTGGTGCACGGTGCGCAGGCAGCGCGGATCGCGGGGGTTGCCGTCGAGCGCACCCGCCCCGTCCCACACGGCGTAGGAGGCGGGCGCGCCCGGCACGAGCCTGCCGGCGTGCGGTGACCGGTCCCCGGCCGCGCGGTACCCGCCCACCGTGTGCGCGGCGAGGGCGTCCACCGGGCGGAGGCCCGACCCGGGGCTGCGGTGCTGCACGGCCGCGCGCACGGCCGCCCACGGATCCACCGGCGTGACGGGGGCGTCCGAGCCGAGCGCGAGCACCACGTCGGCTGCCTGCAGAGCCGCGAACGGGTTCATGGCGAGCGCCCGCCCGGGCCCGAGCCGCTCGGCGTACATGCCGTCCGGCCCGCCCCAGAACGCGTCGAACAGCGGCTGCACGCTCGCGACCACGCCGTGCTCGGCCAACGCCCGTACCTGCTGCAGATCGACCATCTCCAGGTGCTCCACCCGGTGCGCCCGGGTGCGCAGAGCGGCTCTGCTCACCCCGGCGCATCGGCCCGCCGCGTCGAGCCCCGCGACGAGGGCGTCGGTCGCGGCGTCCCCGATCACGTGGAAGCCTGCCTGCACCCCCGCCACCGTGCAGGCGGCGATGTGCGCTCCCACGCCGTCGGCGTCGAGGTAGCGGTTGCCGGTGCAGCCCGGGGCGTCGCTGTAGGGCGATCGCAGCGCGGCGGTGCGCGAGCCGATCGATCCGTCGACGAACAGGTCGCCCGCGAGGCCGTGCGCCCCGGTGGCGGCGAGCAGGTCGCGGGCCTCGGCAGCGGTGGTGACGGCCTCCCCCCAGTAGCCGACCACCTCGGGCAGCCGCGACGGTCCGTCCGCACGGCGCAGGAGGTCGGCCAGGTCGTCGCGGGAGGAGATGTCGGGGCCCGCGCACTCGTGCACGACCCCGATCCCGCGGCCCGCCGCGTCGGCCAGGAAGGCACGTTGCGCGGCGGTGCGGGTGGTGGAATCGACGGCGGCGAGCGCGGCCCGCCGGGCGTGGTGGTGGGCGTCGGCGGCGACCGCGCCGTCCGACCAGCCGCGCGCCCCGACCGCGCCGGGAGCCCGCTCGAGCAGCGCGGACGAGGCGAGGGCGGAGTGCACGTCGATCCGGCTGAGATACACGGGCGCACCCGCGGCCGCGCGGTCGAGCGCGGCGCGCGACGGCACGCCGTCGGGCCAGCGCTGGTCCTGCCAGCCGTGCCCCCACACGAGCGCACCGGGACGGGCGGCCACGCGGGCCGCGACGGCGTCGAGGAGGGCCTGCCCCGACGGGCAGTGCGTGAGGTCCAGCCCGTCGACCAGCAGGCCGGCGGCCGTGGCGTGGACATGTGCGTCGACGAACGCCGGGGTGACTACGGCGCCGTCGAGATGGAGCACGGCGGCGCCCGGGAACCGCTCCCGGGCGTCCGCGGCGCTGCCGACGAAGGTGATCCGGCCGCCGGTGATCTCGAGCGCGTCCGGGCCGCCGGGGCCGGTCCGGGCG
>NZ_JAHKRK010000278.1 GCF_019396355.1 Pseudonocardia nigra | reverse complement strand
CTCGAAGTTCAAGGCAGCACCTGGAGAACGAGCGAGCCACCGCGAAGACCAACGACGACCAGGAAGGACCGCTACGGCCAGGTCGCAGGCAAAATCCGGTCGGGTGAACAAGTGCCAGCTCCAGATGGGGCGAGGTGTTCGGCGACGACGTGGTCGCCGCCGCCATGATCGACCGCCTCGTGCACCACGCCGAGGTCATCGCCCTCAAGGGCGACAGCTACCGGCTCAAAGACCGCGACCTCGGCCGCGTCCCCGCGGCCACCACCGACGAGACATGACCAACCAGGGGGTCAGTTTTCAAATGCCGCCAGGGGGTCAAGATTCGCGTGCCGTTGACATGATCACCCGCCTCGACGAAGAGAAGCAGCGACTTCTCTGGAGGACGAAGTCACGGCAGAGGCGGAGGGCGGGTAAGGCTGCGGTCAGTAGTGCCCCGAAGACGCGGGTCTGGCATCAGAAGGCTGAGGGCTGAGGGCGCACCTTTTCTCGTGTCGGGCGGTTCCAGCTCGAGACTCAGCACGAGGTCGCGCCTTCCCGTCCCCACGACGCGCGGATGAGACGGACGCGTGAAGGCGCGTCAGGAGCGGGTACCGGGAGCCGCAGTTTCTCGGTCTCCCGGCCGGGAGATCGTCCGGCGTTTCTGTAGACGCTGGTCAAGTGCCGCTGGTGCCCCCGGCAGGACTCGAACCTGCGACCTAGAGATTAGAAGTGGCTTGCACGGCGTGGACAGTGGTTGTGACCTGCTGCTTTGGTGTCGTCGGTTCTGCTGATGTGGTCACCATGGGCGTCGTGGTGCAGGGTTTCGCACCACGTCCGGCACCACGGGAAGCAAGCTATGCAACCGTGCGCGCGACGATGCTGAGCCGCCGGTGCTGACGGGCGGAGCCGACCGCCTGCGCGATGGCGTCGGCGGCTGCGAGTTGCTCGCGCGCGGCGCGGGGCTCGTCGTTGGCGAGGTAGGCGAGGGCGAGGTCAGCCCGTAGCGACGCCTCCGCGCGGCTGAACTCGGAGTCATGCGCCGCCAGTGCATCGGTGAGAACTCCGACCGCATCGGGGCGACCGAACCGGGCGAGTGCGTGTCCGCGCCAGCGTGCGAGGTGCACGGGATCGAGCGCGAGGTACGGCCCGTCCTCGTCACGGTCGGGTGCGCGGGGGAGGAGCTGCTCGGCGTCGGCGAAGGCGCGCAGACTCGCGTCCTGCGCGCTGTCAGCCGCGAGTGCTTCGCCGTGAGCGGCGGCGAGCCACGCCCGCAACAACGGTGGTCCGCTGCGTCCGATCTCGCGAGCGTTGGTGCTGACGGCGGCGCCATCGGCGGTGCGCCCGATCCGGACTCCTCCGCCGCCTCGCGCGCGGCTGTCGCCGCCGACTCCTCGCCCTCGTCCACCAGACCGCCGAGCAGTTCGTAGCCCCACTGCTCGGTCGCGAACCGGTACCGCGCCACAACATCAGCACCTCATCCGCGTCGTTCACCATCAACGCGATCGCGATCCGCGCCAGGTGCACCACGTGGTAGTCCCACCGCCGACCATCCGGCGCCTCCACGTCGACCAGCCCCAACCGCACCCACCGGTTGTCGTAGACCGTCCGTTCACCGAACGTCCGCCAGGCTCCGCGCTCCTCGGTCACGGCGGCAACGTACGACGAGCAGGCTTCCGTCGGCAGCGGCGGGATGCCGACCGAGCGTCCCGTGTTCAGAGCCGGTTTCCTGAAGCGCCGCACGCCGAGGCGGGACAGAACCTTGCCGTCGCCCGCCGTCGAAGTCCACTCCGCGTCCTGTTCTGACATCGTCCGCATCGCGCACGTCCGAGCGCGGCGACTCGTGGCGGCGCTATCCAATCGCCGCCGGGCACACTGGGTGGGTCACCATCGGCGCCCGCGTCGCCGATCCACCGCTCGTTCGGATGTCGGCGGATCTGCCTTCGCCGCCGGCCGCGCTCGGCCTGCCCGGCCGAGCCGGATCGCGTAGACCAGGGCGCTCGCGGCGAACAGGGCCGCGGTGAGCAGCAGCCACCGTTCGAGGAACGGGCTCTGGGTCTGCCCGGTGGCCGCGGCGAACGTCGGTGTGCCGAGCCGCAGGATGCCGGGAAAGAACAGCAGGAACAGCAGCCCGGCCGCGAGCGCGGGCACGCGCACGTGGTTCAGGACCGGCGCCCGCGGCGGCACCGGTCGGCGCCTGCCGGGCAGCGCGGCGACGAGCGACCGGTCGGCGAGTGCGTACAGCGGGAACAGCACGAGGTCGTGGGCCACCACGGCGCCGCCGAACCAGAGCAGGATCCCCGGCAGCGTCGGGTCGTCCGCGAGCCGCAGCCCGGCGTGGCCCGCGACGGCGAACGTCACCAGCAGCGCGAGCAGGTGCAGCGGGTGTGCCCCGTAGAACGCGCGCACGTCACACCGCCCGGAACTCGATCAAGCCGACCCACTTGGTGTTGTGCACCCCGGGCAGCGCCGGAACGATCACCCTGGCCGGGAATCCGTGGTCGAGGCTCAGCTCGGCGCCGTTGACCCCCACCGCGAGCAGGGACTTCGGGTCGAGCACCTGGTTACGGGCGAGCACGGCGCTGCGGAACGGCCCGGTCTCCTGCACCGACGCCACGAACGCCGACGCGGGCCGCGGCACCCCGGCGAGGGCGGCGAGGTCGCGCAGCCGCACCCCGCGCCAGGTCTGGGTGGTCGACCAGCCCTCGACGCAGGCGATCGGCAGGGTCTCGTCGTGCTGCGGCAGCGCCAGGAGGGCGGCGCGGTCCAGCTCGACGGGCCGCGGACCGCCGAGCAGCGTGAGCCGCCATCCCGCCCCGGTCCGCGCCGGCGTGATCCCCGCCGCCTCGGCGGTCTTGTTCACCTGGAAGTCGTTCGGCCCCTCGCCGTAGCGCAGCCCGCGCGGCAGCAGCAGCGCCACCGACCGCAGCGGGCCGTCGACGTGCTGCGGGACGGTCACCGCCGCGACCAGCAGCGACCCACCGCCGACGAGGCCGAGGACCGCGCGGCGGCTCATCGTCGCCGGCCGCGGGTCGGGGGCGACCAGGCCGTCCGGGTCGACCAGGCCGTCCGGGTCGGGCGGCTCGGGCTCGCTCGTCGGCGTGCGCAGCTCCGCGCGCAGCGACCGCGAGCGCAGCCCGCGCAGCATCGCCGGCAGCTTGATCGTCACGTGCGCGACGAAGGCGCCGATGAACACCCACGCCCCGTAGTAGTGCGCGGTGTAGAAGCTGAACGGGAACGCGTAGTAGTACTGCACGTTCAGCACGCCGGTGACGATCTCGAACAGGATGCTGCCGACGAGCAGCGCGAGCGACGCCCGCTCCAGCGCCTGCGCCGGGGAGCGCACCGGCGGCCAGGCGAACAGCCGCGGGATCACCGACCACAGCTTCGCCAGCACCACGGGGATCAGCACCAGGCCGAGCACCACGTGCACACCCTGGTTGAGCCGGTAGAGCCAGACCGGCCGCGTCGGCCACGGGAAGGTCGGCGGCCGCAGCCATCCCACGTCGGGCGGGAGCGCCTGACCGAACTGCGGCCCGTACGCGACGTAGGACAGCAGCCCGGTGACGATGAGGATCGGCATCCCGACCAGCAGCACCGCGCCGAGCACCGACGTCAGCCACGGCCCGCGCAACGGGCTGCGCCACGCCTGCGGCCGGAACGGCCCCGGCGGCCGCCGCTCAGCCATGACCGGCGTCCCGCACGAGCTGGGCGATGCCGCGCTCGCCGCAGTGCAGCGCGCCGGCGACGCGCAGCCCGGCGGATCGGGCGAGGGCGGGCAGCGCGGCGAGGCCGACCGTTGCCCACGGGAACCACGGGCCGCCGCCACCCGCGCCGATGCCCAGCAGCCGGGCCCGGCCGCGCCACAGCCCGTCGCCCGCCGTCTCGACGAGCACGCTGCCGCCCGGCGCCACCAGGGCGGCGGCCCGGCGCAGCAGGACGGCCGGGTCGCCACCGATGCCGATGTTGCCGTCCGCGAGCAGGGCGTGCCGCCAGCCGCCCTCCCCCGGCAGCCGCGCGAACAGGTCGCCGCGCACCGCGGGCGCGCCGCGCTCCCGGCACAGCCGCACCGCCCGGTGCGAGTGGTCGACGCCGAGCGCCGGGACGCCCGCCGCGCGCAGCGCCGCCACGAGCCTCCCGGGGCCGCAGCCCAGGTCGAGCGTGGGCCCCGCGCAGCGGTCGAGCATCCAGTGGTCGGCTCCGGCAGCCGCGGCGCGCCAGCGCCGCACCGGCAGCGGCACGCGGCGGCCGTCGGCGAGCTCGAGGCCCGTCGCGGCGCCGGCCAGCGCGGGGTCGAAGCCGCCCGTCACGTCAGCTCCCGGACCGCGCTGGCGAACCGGCCGCCGGGGGCCGCGGCGGCCACGGCCACCGCGTCGGCGGCGGTGTCGACGTCGCGGAGCTCGGGCAGCCCGCGCACGCGCAGCCCGCCGCCGCGCAACGCGGCCGCGGTGCGGGCGGCGGTGTCGGCCCGCGAGGTCGGCACCGCGGCGATCCCCGCGGCGGCGTGCGGGTCGCGCAGCCCGAGCGCCCACCAGCCGCCGTCCGCGGCCGGGCCGAGCACCGCGTCGGTGCCGCGGCGCAGCAGCGTGCGCACGCACCGCTCGAGCAGCGCCGCGTGCACCTGCGGGGTGTCCATCCCGATCTGCAGCACCGCGCTGCCGGGCGACAGCGCCGCGGCGTCGGCGTGGGCGGCGGCGATGCGCTCGCCGAGCGAGTCGCCGCGCTGCGGCAGCGTCGGGACGCCGTCGAGCGCCGCCGCGAGCTCGTCGGCCCGCCGGGCCCCGGCCAGCTTCCCGCGAAGGGCGAGCACCGGCAGGCCGTCCGGCACCGCACGCACCGCGTCGACGGTGTCCAGCAGCGCCGCGGCGGCGATCTCGGCGGCCTGCTCCGGGTCGGCGGGCGGACACAGGCGCGTCTTCACCCGGCCCAGGTGCGGCGCCTTGGCCAGCACGAGCAGCAGCACGCGCCCCGTCATGCGCGCACCACGGCCGCCATGTCGCGGGCCGCGCGCAGCGTGCCGCGCAGCGAGCCCGACACCTTCGACCGCCCGCCGGCCCGCGGCCGGTAGGCGACGTCGACCTCGTGCACCCGCCACCGCGCGTCCGCGGCCCGGACCAGCAGCTCGAGCGGGTAGCCGAAGCCGCGGTCGGTGACGCCGAGGGCGAGCAGGTCGGCGCGGCGGCCGACCCGGATCGGCGCGATGTCGTGCACCGGCAGCCCCCGGCGGCGCAGCACGGCGGCCAGCACCGCGTTGGCGGCGCCGGCGTGCCACGGCCGGGTCCCGCGGGCGACCGGCACCCGGCGACCGACCGCCAGGTCGGCGCGGTCCTCGGCGACCGCGCGCACCAGCTCGGGCAGCGCGCCGGGATCCAGCGAGCCGTCCGCGTCGAGCACCGCGACCAGCTCGGTGCGGGCCCGTTCCAGGCCGGTGTGCACCGCCGCGCCGTAGCCGCGGCGCGGCTCGTGCACCACGGTGGCGCCGAGCCCGCGGGCGACGTCGGGCGTGCCGTCGGTCGAGCCGTTGTCCACCACGAGCGCCCGGCAGCCCGCGGGCAGCGCGCGCAGCACCCCGCGCAGCGCCTCGGCCTCGTCCAGGCACGGGAGGACGACGTCCACGTCAATCATGAGACGTTCCTACCCCAAACGGCCGCCGCCATAACCGCCGAAGAGGTGACCGATCCCTTACGGTTCCGGTTCCATCGCCCTGCCCGCGGCCGCCGGGTGACCTACCGTGCGGCCGTGATCGCCCGCGCCGCGCCCCCCGCCGAGCCACGCGCGCGCGCCCGGGCCCTGCGTCCCGACCTGCTGGTCGTCCTCGCGGGCGTCGCCCTCGTCGTCGCCGCCGCCCTGGTGGGCAGGCGCCTCGTCGCCGCCGGGGTGGACCTCTTCCTGGGCTTCCCGCCGCTGCTCGCGTCCTGGGCGCCGCACACCGGCCCCGGCACGGTGCCCGCGCTCGTCGCCGCCGCTGTCGTCGTGCTGCGGGGCCCGGCGCTGGCCGAGCGGCTGCCCTGGCGGCCGCTGCTGCTCGCCGCGTGGACCGCGGCGGTGCTGTGGACGACCGCGCTCGCGCTGGTGGACGGCTACCGCACCGGCATCGTCGCCCGGTTGACCACCGACCAGGAGTACCTGCACGACGTGCCGCGGGTGACCGACGTCCGAACGATGCTCGCCGCGTTCGCCGACCGCATCCTCACCGACCAGGCCGTGCACTGGACGACGCACGTCGGCGCGCACCCGCCCGGGGCGTTCCTGATCTTCGTCTGGCTGGACCGGATCGGGCTCGGCGGCGGCGGGCCCGCCGGGCTGCTCTGCATCCTGGTCGGGGCGTCGGCGGGGGTGGCCGTGGCGGTGGCGCTGCGCGCGCTGGGCGCGGCGGGTGCCGCCCGCGCGATGCTGCCGTTCGCGGTCCTGTTCCCCGGCGCGGTCTGGGTCGGCGTGTCCGCGGACGGGCTGTTCGCCGGCGTGCTGGCCTGGGGTGTCGCGCTGCTCGCGGTGGGCGCCACCCGCGACGGCCCGCGGGCCGACCTCGCCGCGGTGGCCGGTGGCCTGCTGCTCGGCTCCGCGCTGTACCTGTCCTACGGGCTGGCGCTGGGCGCGCTGCCCGCGCTCGCGGTGGTGGCGCTGACCCGGCGGGTCCGCCCGGTGCTGCTCGCGGCGGCCGGGGCGGGTGCGGTGGTCGGGGCGTTCGCGCTCGCCGGCTTCTGGTGGTGGACCGGCTTCGAGCGGGTCCGGGTGATCTACGCCGCGAGCATCGCCGAGAGCCGCCCGTACGCCTACTTCGTCTGGGCCAACCTGGCCGCGCTGATGTTCGTGATCGGCCCGGCCGTGCTCGCCGGGCTGCGCAGGCTCGCCGCCGCACGCCGCGCCGCGCCCGTGGCCGTGGCCGCGCTGGCCGCGGCCGGCGTCGCGGCGATCCTCGTCGCCGACGTGTCCGGGCTCAGCAAGGGCGAGGTCGAGCGGATCTGGCTGCCGTTCGCGGTCTTCGCGCTCGCGGCGACCGCGCTGCTGCCGCGGGCGCACGCCCGCGGGTGGCTGGCCGCGCAGGCGGGGCTCGCGCTGCTCACCAACCACCTGCTGCTCACCGTGTGGTGACACCCCGCAACGGCGCGTGCGCGAACTCGGCGACCCCGTCCGCGAACCGGACGGCGGCGCGGAAGCCGAGCAGCTGCACCGCCCGCGCCGGGTCGGCGACGACGTGCCGCACGTCGCCCGGCCGCGCGCCGCCCACGATCGACGGCGCCGGGCCGCCCGCGTGCTCGGCGAGCGCGGCCGCGAGCTCGCCCACGGTGTGCGGCTCGCCCGAGCAGACGTTCGCCGGCACCAGCGCGCCGTCGGCGGCGGCGGTGGCCAGGGCGAGCGCGTTCGCCCGGGCGACGTCGCGCACGTGCACGAAGTCGCGGCGCTGCCGCCCGTCCTCCATCACGCGCGGCGCCTCCCCTCGCTCGAGCGCCGAGCGGAAGATCGACGCGACCCCGGCGTAGGGCGTGTCACGGGGCATGCCGGGCCCGTAGACGTTGTGATAGCGCAACGCCCACACCGAGCCGCCCGTCTGCCGCGCCCAGGCCGACGCCAGGTGCTCCTGCGCGACCTTGGTGGCCGCCGTAGGTGCTGCGCGGGTCGAGCGGCGCCTCCTCGGGCACCAGGCCCGGCTCCAGCTCGCGCCCGCAGCGCGGGCACGGCGGCTCGAACCGCCCGGCGTCCAGGTGCACCGCCCGGCGCGGCGCGGCGGCCACCACGCCGTGTACCGGGCACCGGTAGCGGCCCTCCCCGTACACCACCATCGAGCTGGCCAGCACCAGCCTGTGCACCCCGTGCGCATGCATCGCCGCCAGCAGCACGGCAGTGGCGAGATCGTTGTGCGCGACGTAGCCCGGGGCGTCGGACGGGTCGATGCCGTGCCCCACCATCGCCGCCTGGTGGCACACCGCGTCGACCCCCGGAAGGAGCCGTTCGAGCACCGCCCGCTCCCGGACGTCGCCGACCACGACGTCGTCGCCCGCCGCAGCACCCGCGCCGTGCGCCTGCGGCAGCAGCGCATCCAGCAGCAGCACGTCATCGCCCTGCGCCCGCAGCAGATCGGCGACGTGCGACCCGACGAACCCCGCACCACCCGTGACCAGCACCCGCACGACCGGGCACGCTAGCCGCGCGCCGGTGCGGTTGCCCGCCGAGCCGCTTACGAAGCGATGACGGCGTCGCCACGCCGCCCCCGTTCCCGCCTATCGTTCACTCGTGGACCGGCCTCTCGCGCTAGAGCGTGTCCCGTGGATCATGCGGGTCGGCTGCGGTAGATCTCTTCTGTGCTTGATCGCCACGACTTGACCGACGCGGAGTGGGCACGGCTGGAGCCGTTGCTGCCCGACCGGACACCGCGAC
>NZ_JAHKRK010000277.1 GCF_019396355.1 Pseudonocardia nigra | reverse complement strand
GCGGCCCAGCCCGGCCCTCACTCCGCCCGCACGAGCGCGCTCTCGTCGACGCTGCTGACCGCCTCGTCGCCCGGCCAGCCGGGGTAGGCGGGGGGTGTGCCGTCCCAGGCGGGGCAGAACGTCTTGTGGCTGCACCAGTCGCAGAGGGGGCCGGGGCTGGGGCGGAAGTCGCCGTCGCGGCCCGCGGTGAGGATGGCCTGCCAGATGGCGTGGAGGGTGCGTTCGAAGCGGCGGAGCTCGGCCTCGTCGGGCTCGTAGGTGAGGGATTCGCCGTCGGCGAGGTACATCAGCCGCAGCTGGGTGGGCACGACGCCGCGCAGGTGCAGCAGCGCGAGCGCGTAGAACTTCATCTGGAACAGCGCCCGCGCCTCGGCGACCTGCCGGGGGGCGGCGCCGGTCTTGTAGTCGACCACCCGGATCTGACCGGTGGGGGCGACGTCGAGCCGGTCGACGTAGCCGCGCAGCAGCAGCCCCGACTCCAGCTCCGCCTCGACCAGCAGCTCGCGCGCCTCGGGCTCGAGCCGGCGCGGGTCCTCCAGCCGGAAGTAGGCCTCCAGCAGCGGGCGAGCGCCGGCCAACCACTCGGGCAGCGCGGGGTCGTCGGGGCCGTCGAACAGCTGGCCGACGAGCTCGGGTGCGGCCGCGCAGAGCTCCTCCCACACCGGCTCGACGAGCTGCGCGGCCGCCTCGGGGGAGCGCTGCGCCGCCGGCAGGTCGTAGAGCTGCTCGAGCACGGCGTGCACGACGGTGCCGCGGATCTGGGCGCGGGTGGGCCGCTCGGGCAGCCGGTCGATCGCGCGGAACCGGTAGAGCAGCGGGCACTGCTTGAAATCCCCGGCCCGGGACGGCGACAGCGCGGGACGCCGCGGGGGAGCGGCGGGTTCGGCGGTGGCCGTGGCGGTGGCGGGGGTGTCCATCACGCTCCGGAGAGTAGGCGACCGGTACGACAGTTCCGGGTGGCGCCGGAGCGTGGGCGGGGCCACCGTAAGTTGTCGCCCGATGAAGACCATCCGGACCGCCTTCGCCGCCGCCGCGCTGGCCACGGTGCTCACCTCGGCGCTCACCTCCTGCGGCGGCCAGGTCGCCGGCACCCCGTCCGCGGCCGAACCCGCCGCCGCCCCCCCGCCGGCCACCTCCGTCCCCGCCACACCCCCGAGCGGCACCGCGGACGGCAGCACCGGGAGCGGCGGCACCGCCGCCGTCGGCGCCGACGACGAGGCCGCGGTGGAGATCGTCTTCCGCTCCTACTACCGTGCCCTGCTCGACCGCGACTGGCAGACGGCCTGCGCCCTGAGCGCCCCGGAGACGCAGGACGCGCTGATCGAGAACCTGCGGACGCAGGGCGGGGTCACCGTGGGCAGCTGCGAGGAAGCCTTCAGCACCATCTACGCGGTGCCGGGCGCCGCTGAGATCGCCGACGAGATCGCGGAGACCGCGCAGATCCAGGACATCGCGGTCACCGGTGACGACGCGACGATCACCTGGTCGGCGCAGTCACAGGGCGCCCGCCCGACGGTGATCAACGGGCTGCGCCGCATCGACGGCGAGTGGCGGCTGCTCGACGTGACGGCCTGACCGTCGGCCAGGAAGACGGCCGCTGACGGGCGCCCGTTAGCGTTGCGCCCCGTGTCCGAGACCGACCCGACCCCGTCCGCCCCCGCGAGCCCCACGCTCGCCGCCCGCGGCGGCCCGTTCCGCCCCGGCGACCGCGTGCAGCTCACCGACCCGAAGGGCCGGCACTACACGCTGACGCTCGAGGCGGGCGGGCAGTACCACACCCACCGGGGCGGGCTCGCCCACGACGACCTGATCGGCAAGCCGGAGGGCAGCGTGGTCGTCTCCCCGGTCGGGACGCCCTACCTGGCGCTGCGCCCGCGCCTGGCCGACTACGTGCTGTCGATGCCGCGCGGCGCGCAGGTCATCTACCCGAAGGACGCGGCGCAGATCCTCATGTGGGGCGACGTGTTCCCGGGGGCCAGGGTGCTGGAGGCCGGGGCCGGGTCGGGGGCGCTGACCTGCTCGCTGCTGCAGGCCGTCGGGCCGCAGGGGAGTGTGCTGTCCTACGAGATCCGCCCCGACCACGCCGAGCACGCCGAGCGCAATGTGCAACGGTTCTTCGGCGACATGCCACCCAACTGGACCTTGAAAATCGCGGATATCGCTACTCACGACGGCGTCGCCGAGCCCGTCGACCGCGTCGTCCTGGACATGCTGGCGCCGTGGGAGCACCTCGGCACGGTCGCGAAGACGCTCATCCCCGGCGGCGTGCTCGTCGGCTACGTCGCCACCACCACGCAGCTGTCGCGGCTCGTCGAGGACCTGCGCGAGCAGCAGTGCTGGACGGAGCCGCAGGCGTGGGAATGCCTGGTCAGGCCGTGGCACGTGGTCGGGCTCGCCGTCCGCCCCGACCACCGGATGCAAGGCCACACGGCGTTCCTCGTGACGGCCCGGCGGCTCGCCGAGGGCGTCGTCCCGCCGAGGCCGCAGCGCAGACCGACGAGCCGCTGAGCGCAGCTTGCGGAGCGAACGTCGGTGCTGAGGCCGTCGGGCGCATCCCCGACCGGGCACCTCTCGTTCACCCGGCGTCAAGGTCTCGTCCGGCTGAGCGGTGGATCACCGGTTCGCCGCACGGTCAACTTCCGCGCGCGCAGGTACCGTATGGAAACGGAACACGGAGGGAGGATGCCGTGAACCCCTACGACGGTCCCGGCACGCGTGAACCAGGTGACCACGGGGATCTCACCCCCGCGGAGGCCGCAGCGCAGATCCGCTTCCTCGAGGAGGAGGTGGCGCTGCTGCGCCGCAAGCTCACCGAGTCGCCGCGCCACGCGCGCGTCCTCGAGCAGCGGCTCGCCGAATCGGCCAGCAGACTGGCCCAACTCTCAGCACGGAACGAGAAGCTCACCGAGACCCTCAAGGAGGCGCGCGGCCAGCTCGTCGCGCTCCGCGAGGAGGTCGACCGGCTGGCCCAGCCACCGAGCGGCTACGGCGTGTTCCTCGCCCGGTTCCCGGACGAGACCGTCGACGTCTTCACCTCCGGCAGGCGGATGCGGGTGGCGGTGTCGCCCGCGGTCGACACGGCCGCGCTGCGCAGCGGGCAGACCGTCCGGCTCAACGAGGCGCTCACGGTCGTCGAGGCGGGCGACTACGAGCGGGTCGGCGAGGTGTGCGGCCTGCGCGAGGTGCTCTCCGAGCCCACCGCGGACGGCCTGGCGGGCCGCGCGCTGGTGGTCGGGCACGCCGACGAGGAGCGGGTGGTGTGGCTGGCCGCCCCGCTGTTCGCCACCGACGACGACCCGGACGTCGTCCCACTCAAGCCGGGTGACTCGCTGCTTGTCGACACCAAGGCGGGCTACGCCTACGAGCGGGTGCCGAAGGCCGAGGTCGAGGACCTCGTGCTGGAGGAGGTCCCCGACGTCGACTACTCCGACATCGGTGGCCTGTTCCGCCAGATCGAGCAGATCCGCGACGCGGTGGAGCTGCCGTTCCTGCACGCCGAGCTGTTCCGTGAGTACGAGCTGCGGCCCCCGAAGGGCGTGCTGCTCTACGGCCCGCCCGGCTGCGGCAAGACGCTCATCGCGAAGGCGGTGGCGAACTCCCTGGCCAAGAAGGTGGCCGCCGTCCGCGGCGACAACCCCGACGAGGGCAGGGCGTTCTTCCTCAACATCAAGGGCCCGGAGCTGCTCAACAAGTTCGTCGGCGAGACCGAGCGGCACATCCGGCTGATCTTCCAGCGGGCGCGGGAGAAGGCCTCGGCCGGCACCCCGGTGATCGTGTTCTTCGACGAGATGGACTCGATCTTCCGCACTCGTGGGTCGGGCGTGTCCTCCGACGTCGAGACCACGATCGTGCCGCAGCTGCTGGCCGAGATCGACGGTGTCGAGGGCCTGGAGAACGTCATCGTCATCGGCGCCTCCAACCGCGAGGACATGATCGACCCCGCGATCCTGCGGCCGGGCCGGCTCGACGTGAAGATCAAGATCGAGCGGCCGGACGCCGAGGCGGCCCAGGACATCTTCTCCAAGTACCTCACCGAGACGCTGCCGATCCACGCCGACGACATCGCGGAGTTCGGCGGCAGCCGCAAGGCGTGCATCGACGCGATGATCCAGCGGGTCGTCGAGCGGATGTACGACGAGACGGAGGAGAACCGGTTCCTGGAGGTCACCTACGCCAACGGCGACAAGGAGACGCTCTACTTCAAGGACTTCAACTCCGGCGCGATGATCCAGAACATCGTCGACCGGTCGAAGAAGTCGGCGATCAAGTCGGTGCTCGAGACCGGCCAGCCCGGGCTGCGGGTGCAGCACCTGATCGACGCGATCGTCGACGAGTTCGCCGAGAACGAGGACCTCCCCAACACCACCAACCCGGACGACTGGGCGCGTATCTCGGGCAAGAAGGGGGAGCGGATCGTCTACATCCGCACCCTCGTCACCGGGAAGAACGCCGAGACCGGCCGGGCGATCGACACGGCCTCCAACACCGGCCAGTACCTGTAGCACCGCACGCGCCGACGGCCCGGTCCCGCTCCGTGGGGCCGGGCCGTCGGTGTCTCGCACTACTCTTCGTCCCGTGACGACGGAGCGGGACGTGCGCCTGCGCGACGGGCGGACGCTGCGGGTCCATGACACCCGAGGCGACGACGCAGGCGACGCCGGCGGTGGGCCGACGCTGGTCTGGCACCACGGCTCGTCGCAGACGGGGGCGCTGCTCCCACCCCTGGTGGCGATGGCGGCCGAGCGGGGCATCCGGCTCGTGTCCTACGGCCGGCCCGCCTACGGCGGGTCGAGCCCGCGGCCGGGGCGCGACGTGGCGTCGGCGGCGCACGACGTCGCGGAGCTCGCCGACGCGCTCGGCATCGACAGGTTCGCGGTGATGGGGGCCTCGGGCGGTGGCCCGCACGCCCTCGCGTGCGCCGCGGTCACCCCCGAGCGGGTCACGGGTGTCGTCTGCCTGGCCGGGATCGCCCCGTTCACGGGCGAGGACGGCTGGTTCGCGGGCATGGCGTCGGACGGTGGCCTGCGCGCGGCAGCGGCGGGCCGGGCGACCCGGGCGCGGTACGCCGAGCACGAGGAGTTCGACCCGGTCAGCTTCACCGCGGCCGACTGGGCTGCGCTGGAGGGCACGTGGGCGCCGCTCGGGGAGGACGCCCAGCGCGCCGGCGCCGCCGGACCCGACGGGCTGGTCGACGACGACGTGGCCTTCATGGCGCCCTGGGGTGTCGACCTGGCGGCGGTCGCCGCCCCGGTCCTGCTGGTGCAGGGCGGACAGGACCGGGTCGTTCCGCCCGCCCACGCCCACCTGCAGCCACACCTCCGGGCGCTCCCGCACGCGGAGGTGTGGCTGCGGCCCGACGACGGGCACATCTCGGTGCTCGACGCCTGCCCGGAGGCGCTGGACCGGCTCCTGGCCCTGCGCGCCGACGGGCGGGCCGTCCCGTGATCCGACCGGCGACATGTCCGTGCGGGCTGCACGCCCCGTACGAGGCGTGCTGCGGGCGGTTCCATCGGGACGAGGCCACGGCTCCCACGGCGGAGCTGCTGATGCGCTCGCGGTACGTCGCGTTCGCGGTAGGCGATGCCGCCTACCTGCTCGCCACCTGGCATCCGACCACCCGTCCGGCCCGGCTGCGGCTGGACCCCGCCGATCGGTGGACCGGGCTGGAGATCGTCGGGCGCACCGCAGGCGGGCTGTTCGACGCAGCCGGCACGGTCGAGTTCCGCGCTCGTCACGGGCACGGCGTACAGCACGAGGTCAGCGCGTTCCGCCGGGAGGAGGGACGTTGGTTCTACGTCGGCCCCGCCTGAGTGTCCGATCCGTTCACGACGCGGGCGCCGCGGCGGGCCTACCGTCCCGGTCATGACGATCACTGCACG
This sequence comes from Pseudonocardia nigra, assembly GCF_019396355.1. Lineage (GTDB taxonomy): Bacteria > Actinomycetota > Actinomycetes > Mycobacteriales > Pseudonocardiaceae > Pseudonocardia > Pseudonocardia nigra. The sequence goes on along the minus strand of NZ_JAHKRK010000277.1, from coordinate 2,535 downwards.
TTTCGACTTCATCGGCATGGTGGTGGCCGACATGGCGAAGTCGCTGGCGTTCTACCGCGCGCTCGGCCTGGAGGTGCCCGACGGCGCGGACGCCGAGGGACACGTGGAGGTGGTCCTGCCGGGCGGGCTGCGGATGGGCTTCGACACCGAGGAGACGATCCGCTCGTTCCTCCCCGGCTGGCAGCCCCCGGCAGGCGGCGGTCGCATCGGGATCGCGTTCGCCCTGGCCGACCCGGCGGCCGTGGACGCCGCCTACGCCGAGCTGACCGCCGCCGGCCACCACGGCGAGCTCGCGCCGTTCGACGCGCCCTGGGGGCAGCGCTACGCCACGGTGCCCGACCCGGACGGCAACGGCGTGGACCTGTTCGCCCCGCTGGCGAGCTGACCCCTGGCGATCTGGCTGGGCGTCACGCCGGCGAGCGCCCGCACTTCGCGCGACAGGTGCGGCTGGTCGGCGTACCCGGCCCGCGCGGCGGCGTCGGCGGGCGGGACGCCCGCGTGCAGCAGGGCGGCGGCCCGGCGGAAGCGCAGCACCCGGCGCAGCACGGCCGGTCCGTACCCGAACCCGGCCAGGCAGCGCCGGTGCAGCGTGCGGACCGTCCAGCCGAGTGCGTCGGCGGTGGCCGCGACCGCCGCGCCCGCGCCGATCCGGGCCGCCGCGGCCGCGATCGCGGGATCCGGGGGCGCGCCGGGCAGCCGCAGTGCCACTGCATCGAGCACGCGTGCCGCCGGGGCGCCGTGCTCCAGGTGGGCCACGGCGGTGCGGGCGAGCCGCGGCTGCAGCTCCACCAGCGGTACCCGCTGGTCGCGGAGCGCCTCGGCGGGCACGCCGAGCAACGCCGGTAGCGCGCCGGGGGCGAACCGCAGCCCGGCCGAGGCGAGCCCCGGCTCGCGGCGGACCGCGTGCGGACCCGTGTCGGGGCCGGCGACGAGCAGCTGCGTGCCGGTCCAGACCAGGTCCATGCAGCCGTCGGGCAGCACGTCCTGCACCTGCGGGGGTGCGCCGGGGGCCACCCCGGCGGACCAGAGGCACTCCACCAGGCCGCGCAGCGGCGCGGGTGGTGGGAGCTCCCGGTAGGCCATGTGCCGACGGTAGCCCTCGCCCCCGACGATCCCCGCGGCCTCGGGTGGGGGCTCACTACTGCATGTCGGGTGAGCGGGGCCGAGCGCCTGGGGACGGCCAGATGGTCAGGACTGGCGCAGCACGCCCTGGATCTCCAGGTTGATCTGCACCTTGTCGCTGACGACCACGCCGCCGCCGTCCAGCGGCATGGCGATGTCGACGCCGAAGTCGTTGCGGTTGATGGTCGCGGAGGCGGAGAAGCCCGCGCGGGTGCCGCCGTAGGCGTCCGGGCCGAAGCCGTTGACCTCGAGGGTGAGCGGGACGGACCGGGTGACGCCCTTGATGGTCAGCTCGCCGTCGACGACCAGCTCGTCGCCGTCGCCGCGGACGCCGGTGGAGCGGTAGGACCACTGCGGGTGGTTCTCGACGTCGAAGAAGTCGGCCGAGCGCACGTGCCCGTCGCGCTGCTCATTGCCGGTGTCGATCGAGGTCGCATCGATCGTCGCGATGACCGTCGAGTCGGTGACGTCCGCACCGGTGACGATCTCGCCGGAGAAGGTCGCGAACCGGCCGCGTACCTTGCTCACCATCATGTGACGGACAGTGAAGGAGACGTCGGAGTGCACCGGGTCGATGTCCCACGTGCCCGCGATGTAGCCGGGGATCTGGGTGGTGGCTGCCGTGGTCATGTCGTCCTCCGTGAAGTAGTTGAACTCTCAGGTGTTGAGAGCGACGCTATCCCTAACAACGTGAACTCTCAACTATTCCGGGGGTGTGATGCCTGACACGCGCTGGCTCGACGACGACGAGCAGCACACGTGGCGCAGCTTCCTCACGGCCACCCGGCTGTTCTTCGACCGGATCGAGCGGCAGCTCCAGCAGGACGCCGGCCTGCCGCACGCCTACTACGAGATCCTGGTGCGGTTGTCCGAGGCGCCGGACCGCACGCTGCGCATGAGTCAGCTGGCGTCCAGCTCGCTGTCGTCGCGCAGCAGGCTCTCGCACGCCGTCGCGCGGTTGGAGGAGTCCGGCTGGGTCCGGCGCAGGCCGTGCCCCGACGACCGGCGCGGAGCACTCGCCGAGCTCACCGACGACGGCCTCGCCCGGCTGCAGGCGGCCGCGCCCGGCCACGTCGAGGCCGTCCGGGCCAACCTGTTCGACAAGCTCACCCGCGAGCAGCAGCAGGCGCTGCAGGAGATCAGCGACGCGCTGGTCGCGCAACTGTCCGACGCGCCCGTCTGGCCGGCTGTGGGCGACGCCGACGGCGCTGGACGACCGGCGTAGTGCTCGTGGGCGACGACAACTTCTCCGACACCCAGGTGACGCAGGTCATCGCCCTGGCCGTGCACTAGAGCGTGTCCCGTGGATCATGCGGGTCGGCTGCGGTAGATCTCTTCTGTGCTTGATCGCCACGACTTGACCGACGCGGAGTGGGCACGGCTGGAGCCGTTGCTGCCCGACCGGACACCGCG
>NZ_JAHKRK010000276.1 GCF_019396355.1 Pseudonocardia nigra | reverse complement strand
GCCCCGTCACCGTCCACGCCGGCGAGCTCGTCCCCGTGCTCACGACGCGGCCCCACCGCGGAAGCACCAACCCAGCCACAACCCGATCGAGATCATCAGCCATGCCCGCACAGCTACCGACCAACACGCCCGATCCGGCGGCGACACACCACGGTCCTCGTGGCAAGGCCGGTCAACGTGCTCCGGGTCGACCGAGCGGCACGCTGCCCGGTGCCGGAAGTCCTCCGACCGCACATGCCCCGCCACCGGCTCTCGCCGGGTCGACCGGATCATCGGCGCGCTCATCCCACGGCCTCCGCCCCGTCGGTCAGCGGCTCCGACGCCTGCGACACCGAGGACACGAACTCCGAGAGCAATCCCGGCAGACCCGCCCCTGCCGGCGTGGAGATGAACAGCCCCAGCGCCAGCAGCGAGAACGCCACTGCCCCGCCAGCGCTCCGCGCCTTCGCACAGATCACCGCTCCGATGACAGCGAAGAAGATCAGCACTCCGATCGTTCCCATGACTCACACCACCCATCCCGCGGCGTCGACGACGGTCTGTTCGGCGGTCGCGACGTCGGCCATCGCGTCCACCGCCTTGGCGGGGACGATCAGCCGCCCCCGGATGCGCACAGCAGGGAACTGCCGCTCCGCGATGGCGCGGTAGACGGTCATCGGCGACATGCCGAGCATCTCGGCGACCTGCGCGACGCTGTAGAACTTCGGCGTCGTCCCCGACTCTGTGGAACTGCGCTGGCTTGGCATCACGGCAACTCCTGTACATGTACGGTGCGTGTACTGAACATCCTAGGTACGAGTGATGCCTGAGTCAATCGGCGCCGTCTCGCGTAGGACCGAGATTGCGGCCGTGAGCAGGGGCGGCGGCAGATGACGCGGGATGACGTGAGGTGATGCGGCTGAGCGCATCGGGTTGATTCCTGCTGCTCAGGGCGGCATCGTGGAGTCGGCGATGCGGGAGGGGGACGCCGTGGCGAACCGGCTCGGGCAGGAGCGGGCGAACCGCAACTGGAAGAAGTCCCGCCTGATCCACGAGCTCCGAGCGGCCGCTCGTCGGCGCGGCAAGTCGCTGGTGAGCGATGCCAGCGTCGCCCGGCGGATCGCAGCCTGGGAGAACGACGGTGCGACGGTCGGCGACTTCTACCGGGATCTGCTGTGCGAGGTCTACGGGCGTTCAGCCGCGGACCTTGGACTCGTCGAGCTGCCAGCGCCCGAACCGACGCCCATCCTTCAGGAACTGGTCGAGCGGGAGCTGAAGCTGTCGCGCCTCGACGTTGGCCTCGTCGAACTCCTACGGGCGCACACGCAGAGCATCCGCATGCTGGACCGGCGGCTCGGCGGCGCCACGATCTACCAGCAGAGCGCGGCCCACGTCGAGCAGATCGAGCGGATCGTCAGGTACGCGCTCCCGGGGAAGGACCGAGAGGCGGCGGCCGACGAGCTCGGCCAGGCAGCTGCGCTCGCCGGCTGGCAGGCCCTCGACATGGGGCGGCTGGACGACGCGTGGCGGCTCCACGAGGTGGCGACGGCAGCCGGTCGCGAGAGCAGCCACCCGGCCGCATTGGCCTACGCCCGAGCGCAGCAGGCATACGTGCTGCTCGACGCGGGCCGCGCGGCGGATGCCCACACCGTGATCCACCATGCCCGCCGGGAAGCGGGAACGAAGGTGCCGACAGTGCTGCGGGCATGGCTGCACGCAGCGGAGGGCGAGGCCCTGGCGGCTGTCGGACGCCGGGACGGGGCGCTGCACGCCCTGGATGCAGCCGCGGCCGAACTCGACGCCGGAAGCAGTGACGACGACTCGCTGCCCTACGTCATGCTCGGCGCCGGCCACCTGGCGCGCTGGCGCGGGCACTGCCTTGCCCGACTCGGCGAGGAGAAGGCGGTCGAGGATCTGACGTCAGCGCTGAACGTCATGGGTGAGGGCGAGTACGGCCGCGCCGAGGCCGCTTTGCGCGTGGATCTCGCGATCGCGTTCCGGGCACGCGGGGACGTCAGCGAATCCCGCCACCACGCTCGACGAGCTGCCGACGTAGCCGGCCGCACCGGCTCGGTACGGCAGCGACGTCGGATCGCCGACCTACTGAGCGCCTGAACGGCGACGGCCGCCGAACGCGAGCACGTGCAGGAGCCCGACGAGAGCGCCGGAGTTCGTGATCCTGCCCTTCTCGATCAGCTCGGGGAGATCAGCAACCGGCACCCACTCGAACGCACCCTCGTTCGCCTCCGTCGGGTCGTCGACCCGCTCCGCCCCTCGGGCGAGGAAGACGTGGTGCGGGCTACGAACGGTGCCGACCATCGGCTCGAACGTCACGAGGTGTTCTACCGACCGGGGGCGGTACCCCGTCTCCTCCTCAACCTCTCGCGCCGCGGTCTCCGCGGGCGCCTCGCCAGCATCGAGCAGACCGCCCGGAAGTTCCCAGTTCCACACATCCGGAACGAACCGGTGCCGCCACGTCAGCAGGACGTGCTCCCCATCGTCGTCCAGAACGACCGTCATCGCGGCCGCGGGGAGCGTCACCGTGTGGTGCTCGAACCGCTCTCCGGAGGGGACCGTGATGTCCGCGAGTCCGACGCTCACCCACTCGTTCTCGTAGATCGATCGCTCGCCGTGCACGATCCACCGGCCAGCGTCGTCCTGGGGGCGCGTCATGGAGTCGACGGTAACGGCCCACGGCCCCGACGGAACCGCCCGTCAGCGTGGAGCAGGGAACGCTCCAGCCCCGTGCCGGACCACCACCGCCCCACCCTCGACGAGCTGTCGGTAGGCGCGCCGCACGGTGTTGCGCGAGACCTCGTACTGGGCGACCAACTCGGCCTCGCTGGGCAGAGGCACCTCCGGCGAGAACTCCCCGGCATTGATCCGGTCCAGAAGATCCGCAGCGATCCTCGCGTAAGCCGTCGTCGGGCCAGCGCCGTCCGGACACGGCTCGCCGACCACGCGGCGCCCCTGGCCGGGCACCACCTCGATCAGCCCTTCCGCCACCAGCAGGGCAAGCGCCGACCGCACAGTGCCGCGGGAGACCTGGTACTGCTCGACGAGTGTCAGCTCGGAAGGCACCAGAGTCCCGGGCAACAGGTCACCAGCCGCGACCTGGCGTCGCAGGTCGTCGGCGATCTTCCGGTAGGTGCCTCGCGGCGCCACGCAGGTCGTCTCCTGAGTCGGCGATAGGTTCGGGCAAGGCTACGACAAGCCGTCCCCGAAGTGGATCGCGTCATCCCCCACGGTCGGGGCGGCGACGCCAGTGCACTACTCGGTTCTAGCGACTCCGGGCTTACCGAGCACGGAGACCTACCCGTCGTTCGCGATCTTCTCGGCGGTCACGCGCTCCACCCACTCGACGTACGCCGCTGCCGCCCGCGCCAGTGGCACGGCGGTCACCTCGGGGTTCTTCCAGTCGTGGTGCTCGACGAGGTGCGCCTCCAGCTCGGCGTAGCGCGCGGCGGTCGTCTTGAAGGACACCACCCACTCCTCGCCCTGCCCGAACTCGCCGTTGTGCCAGAACGCCGAGGCCACAGGCCCGGAAACCTCTGACCGCCTGCGGCAAGCCCAGCTGCGATCGCCGACTCGGCGAGCCGAAGGCCTGCCTCGCGTGTTGGCGCGGCTGTCGAGACGGTCAGCACCTCAGTCACCGAGGCGAGAGCGGTATGCACGTTCAGACTTTCGATTTTGGTCAAGGCGGCGCCTCCGGCGCCGCGCGGCGCTGTGTCCGAGGCAGCCGCAAGCGCTCGCGCGGGGCGTGCGGCCTCCGGCCGGTCCCCGCGCGGCGCGCGGCTGCCGATACGCCGCATGGAGGATCGACGCGCCATGGGCGGAGCCGTCGCCGACCGTTCACCGCTACTACACGACACGTCGTCCGCGGCGATGGAAGCGATGGGAGCGTTGGGATCTCTGTGCTCTACGCTTCAGGCAGGAGGTGATGCAGCATGGCGTTCGAGGTCTTCGACAAGCGGCTGACGCCGCTCAGCAAGGCTCCGATCGTGACGATCCAGAAGCGTGGGGTCATGTCGTTGAACCGGGCGGCGCACGCGCTCATCGGCGACGCTGAGACGGTCGAGCTGCTGTACGACCGCGATGAACGGATCGTTGGGATCCGCCCCGTCGCGGATGACGTGCCCCATGGCTACCCCGTCCGACCTCAGTCGGCGACCAAGTCGACGGGCCCGTTGCTCATCGCCGGTACTGCATTCGTTCAGTACTACGGCATCGATACGACTACCTCCAGGCGATGGACCCCGACCCTGCGCGACGGCGTCCTGTGCATCGACATGAAGGAGCCCGGGACCCCCATCGTGGGGAACCGCGCTAGGAGGGGCGACAGGGAGGTGGACGCTGAGTAGTCGGGTACGGCGTGTCGTGGTGGGTCATCCGCACGAGAGCGCGCCGTAACCTAACAGCCGCTGGCCGGTGACGCGTGGACTCTCCGTTCGGGCGCTTCGCCCCATCAACCGGGATGGGACGAGGCGCCTAGCGGAGAGGAGATGCGGAAGTGGCAAACACTGGCCAGCGTGCGGACAGCGCGCCCGATGGTGGAGGCGGCGACTGGTCCCCGGCAACGGTGGTCCAGCTCGCAGCCGTCATCACGGAGTTGATGTCCGCCACAGAGGCCAGTACCCCGAGCTCGCAACTCGGGGCCCTGGTCCTCTGCGTTGGTCTAGCGGCGATCCTTGGTCGGGAGAGCTACCGCTAGGCCGGCGACGCGGCCCGGTGTCTGACCCTCAAGTCAGGCGCCGGGTCGTGCTCTGTCGCGCCCTGACTGTACCTCTAACGGATACGCGCGCAAGCGTGACACACCTTAAAGATGGGCGAGCCCCTACAAGGGTGGACCGCCAAACAGCCTGGTCAGGGCGGGTAACAGCGGGGATGACTTTACGGTACGTAACCCTCGAACCCTCCTGGCGAGAGCCCATCCCGTGTATAGATGGATCACCGCGAGTGCGATACAAGGCATGCCCTCGCCGGGCGGGCAGATCTCCGGGATGGGGGGCGTGCCATCCCGTCGACCTCCCGGAGGGCTACCACACGGCCGCCCGCGGGCAGAGCTTGGCAAGATCGGGTGCGGTCCCGTCGAGGGCTGCCCGCGGGCGCCCGCGCGGTCGGGCTGCGCCAGGTCGACGGGATGGCACTGGCAGGCAGGGCCGGCGGCGGCTGGCGCCGGGCACGTGACCAGATCTGTGACCAGAACGGGCCGACAAAGCGCCAGCACCAGGTGCTCCGGGGGAGACGGCGCCGACGAGCTGCCGAGGTCGCGGGCCTGTTCGGGGCACTGATGAGACGCCCCGGGACGTCCTCCGCCTCAGTCATAACCCAGAGATCACTCGAGCCGTGTCGACGGCGAGATGCAGCATGATTCAGTCAGCTCAAGGCAAGTGGCGGACCATGGCGACGCCGAGCGGTCCGCGGCCCTTCCCCGCGACGACGAAGCCGGATCGGCTGTAGAGCCGGGCAGCGGGATTGTGGATGTGGACGCTGAGGGCCAGCTGGTCGTAGCCATGCTGGGCAGCGCGGGCGGTGAGCGCGTCGAGCAGGGACCGACCGACACCGCGGCCGCGGCCGGCTGGCATCACCGCGACGACGAGCTCGGGGACCGGCGCGCCGTCGGGTGTCACAAGCAGCAGGGGTTCGCGGAAGTGCCACCAGGCCGCACCGACCGGATGATCATCGTGGTCGAGCGCCAGCACACTCGTAGCCGGTGAGGGGGGAAGACCCTGCGCCAGCACGGGATCGTCGACCGGCGGCAGCGGGCGGCCCTCGACCGCCGAGGCGAGTCTGGCCATCTCGACGATGAACGCCGCGTCAGATGGTTCGCCCGCTCGGACCGGCACGTCGAAGATCGTACGACACGCCTCAGGGCTCGCCGACGCGATTGGGCGGAGCAAATTTGGAGCGGACCGCCTGCACGCTTCTGTCACGCCACGACATCCACGAGTAGGAACCCGCAGGTCGATCGGTACGCGCCAGCACCAGGCGTCAGCAGTTGAGCGCCTGCTTCCGCCTTCACACCGAAGCGCTCGCCGTGCACGATCCCACCCCACCGCCCATCACCCAGGCTGCCGAGCGACGACCAGCGTCATGAGTGGCTCGGCCCCGCCAGCGCGCTCCACGTCCATCTCGTACTCAGCAACACGTTCAGGGCTGCCGCCAGATCTGGCGATAGCGTCGGTGAGCAGCTGCTCCAGTGCCTCGCCATCCGACAGGTCGGTCACGGCAGAGAACCGAGTGACGCGGGTGCCGCGATGCCGGAGGGTGAACGTCAGCAACGTTCGTGCATCGCCCGGCACCGGCGGGGCACATGACGGGGACCGGACCTCGGAAGCGACCTCCGGCAGCTCCGACGCGACGACCCGCAGCGTGTTGCGGTCCCGTCGTTCGAGCAGCCCCCACTCCTGCGCGAGGACCAGCGCACGCTTGGCCGTTGCCAGCGAGACGTCATGCTCGACGGCCAGGGCGGCGGCGGTCGGCACGTCGTCCTCCGGTGTGAGCGCGCCCTCCTCGATCCTCCGCCCGAGATCGGCTGCGATCACCTCGTACGGGTATCGCGGCATGGCGCGGCGCTGGGCGTCGGCGTCGAGCGCGGCGGGCCGGTGCGGCATGGTCGCCCCGATGCCTCGGGCCGCCCGCTGGTCGGCCTCGGACACCCACGCCGTGTAGGTCTTGAGCGTCGTGGTGCCGCCGCCGCCGTGTCCGAGCCGGCCGGCCACGGTCCGCGGGTCGACCCCGGCCGTGATCAGCTCGGTAGCGGAGTAGTGCCGGAGCTTGTGGATCGTGGTCTCGATCCCCAGCCGGGACGTCATCCGGTCGTAGCGCTGGGTCACGCTGTCCGGGGTGAGGAACGTCGAGCCGTCGGGCAAGCCGGAGAACAGGAACGCCTCGGGTGAGAGCGCGAATCCGAGCGCAGTCGCACGGGCCGAGCACCGTGCAATGTGCTCACGTAGGACGGCGACGGTCTCGGCGTCGAGCGCAATCCGTCGCTGCTGGTGGGTCTTCAGGTCGCCCTCGACCCACCCGGCGACCGGATCCCGGCGGATCGCCTTCCGGAGCCACACGGTCTCCCGCCCCTCGGCGAGATCAACCGACGAGAGCCGGATGGCGCACAGCTCGCCGCGGCGGACACCCGTGGTCATCGCCGTCCAGACGAGCGTGCCCCAGTCGGGATCGCGCCACGACTCGGTGACGATCCGGGCCGCCTGCTCGGCCGTCGGCGGCTGGGGGTTCGGCTTCGGCGCCGGCGGGGGCTCGGCGAGCGCGGTCGGATTCACGCTCACCCACCGCCAGCGGACCGCACGCTTGTAGGCACCGGACAGGATGAAGTGAATGTGCCGGATCGTGGTCGCGGCGAGCGGCCGGCACTGGTGTGGACGGCAGCGGTCGTTGCACTCGTGCGGACCGTCGACCCGGTGCTCGATCGCACGCCGTCCCGTGCAGCGGGTCCGGCACCGCCGCAGCTCGCCGTAGAACGAGTCGAGCGTCTCGGCGTCGAGCTGGACCACCTTCAGATGTCCGAGGCACGGCGAGATGTGGTTGCGGACGTGAGTGCGGTACAGATCCAGCGTGTTCGCACCGCCGGCGAACTGCTCGAGGTAGCGCTGCAGGAGCTGGTCGACGGTCGCGGTCGTCCGCGGGTTCCGCTTCTCCTCGATCTCCCGGAGAAACCGGGCGAGGATCGCCTCCGCCTGCCGGCGGGCGTTCGGACCAGGCGGGACGATCTCCACGAGGTCGTGGCGCTTCCTCGTGACCGGATCTACTCCGGCGTACGCGCGCACCCGCAGCGACCCGCTACGGAGCGTGCCGATCGTGCCCTTCGCACGTGCCTTGCCGGTGCCAGGTCGACCCGCCATGACGGGCAGGATACCGGCTTTCGCGGCACATCCCGTGGCACGCGACGCAGTCGAACGATCTTGCGGTTTAAAAAACCCCTGGTCAAGCGTGGAGCGGGCGACGGGAATCGAACCCGCGTAGCCAGTTTGGAAGACTGGGGCTCTACCATTGAGCTACGCCCGCGCGCCCCCGGTACCTCCGGAGACGCGCCCAGCCTAGCGGACGCTCGCCACAGCCCGCCCACCCGTTCCGCAGCGGCGCCGCAGACGAGTGGCACGGGCCCTGCCGGGCGAACACCGCGTGCGACCTGCCGTACTGGCGCGTTCCGCGGAACGCGACATTCGGCAATCCGGCTGACCTCCGCCCACCCCGACCGCTTAGACTGCGCCCGACGGGGTGTGGCGCAGCTTGGTAGCGCACTCGCTTTGGGAGCGAGGGGCCGTGGGTTCAAATCCCGCCACCCCGACCGTGTGATGTCTCAGGACATCAGCGACAGCCGAACCTACGGTTTCGTGGGTTCGGCTGTTGTCGTTTCGCGGTGTCGGGAGCGTCGGGGCTGGTAGTCGCGGGTGGAGTCGATGTTCAGTTCGCGGAGGAG
>NZ_JAHKRK010000275.1 GCF_019396355.1 Pseudonocardia nigra | reverse complement strand
TGCGACGCGCGAGCCCGCCGCCCGTAGGCGCCCGCCGCCCGCCCCGCCGCCCGCCGCCCGTAGGCGCCCGCCCCGTGCCAGCAAGGTGGCGATACCGCCACTGGATGGCAGTATCGCCACCTTGCTGCGACTCGGGGGCGCCGCCGGGGCGTGGCGGCGGGGCGGCCCCGGGGCGGCGGTGTCAGGCCCGCACGGTGCTCAATTGCACCACCGCCCAGGACAGCGGCGGCAGCGTCACGTGCGCCGTGCCGTCCTCGACGGTGACGGCGTCGAGCGGGCGCAGCCCCACCCGGTCGGGGTGCTGCTCGTCGTTGGCGGTGTGCCGGTCCTGCCCGTCGGCCGCGGCGAGCACCGCGGCGTGCTGCACCCGCAGGTCGCCGAAGCCGCGCACGCCCACCTCGACGGTGGCCGGCTCGGCGAGGTCGCGGTTGACCAGGAACAGCGAGACCGTGCCGGTCTCGGCGTCCCACGTGCCGGCCGCGTCGACGAGGTCGACGTCGCCGAACTTCGGGGTCTCGTAGCGGTCGCTGCGGGCCTGCACGGCGAGGATCTCCCCCGTCGCGTGCCGGCGCACCTGCTCGAAGGGGTGCGCGATGCTCTGCTTCCACGCGCTGCCGCCCGGCTCGCTGCGCAGCAGGCCGATGACGTTGACCAGCTGGGCCTGGCAGCCGATCGTCACGCGGTCGCCGTGGCGCAGCAGCGAGTTGAGCAGCGTGCCGACGACCACGGCGTCGGTGACCGAGTACTCGTCCTCGATCACCCGCGGCGCCACCTGCCAGTCGCCCTCGTTCTTCGAGATGGCGGTCTCGTGGAAGCGGGACTGGTACCAGACGTTCCACTCGTCGAACGAGATGTTGATCCGCTTGGTGTGCTTGCCCTTGGCACGCACGGCGTCGGCGGTGGCGACGACCGACTCGATGAACGCGTCCATGTCCACCGCGCTGGCGAGGAAGTCGGCGGGGCCGAGGCCCTCCCGCTCCTCGTAGTAGGCGTGCGCGGAGACGAAGTCGACCTGGTCGTAGGCCTCCTCCAGCACCACCCGCTCCCACTCGCCGAACGTCGGCATGCTGCGGCTGGAGCTGCCACAGGCCACCAGCTCGATGGTCGGGTCGACCAGCCGCATGGCCCGGGCGGTCTCCGCGGCCAGGCGCCCGTACTCGGCCGCGGTCTTGTGGCCCACCTGCCACGGGCCGTCCATCTCGTTGCCCAGGCACCACAGCCTGATGCCGAATGGGTCGGCGTCCCCGTGGGCGCGGCGCAGGTCGGAGTACTTGGTGCCGCTCGGGTGGTTGGCGTACTCCAGCAGGTCGCAGGCCTCCTGGACGCCGCGGGTGCCGAGGTTGAGCGCCATCATCGGCTCGGTGCCGGCGAGCTGCGCCCAGCGCGCGAACTCTCCGAGGCCGAACTCGTTGGTCTCGATCGAGCGCCAGGCGCGGTCCAGCCGCCGGGGCCGCCGATCGCGCGGGCCGACACCGTCCTCCCACTCGTACCCCGAGACGAAGTTGCCGCCGGGGTAGCGCACCACGGTGGGGCCGACCTCGCGCACCAGGTCGAGCACGTCGCGGCGCAGGCCGTCCTCGTCGGCCTTCGGGTGGCCGGGTTCGTAGATCCCCGTGTAGACGCACCGGCCCATGTGCTCGACGAACGAGCCGAACAGGCGCCGCGGCACGGGGGCGATCGTGAAATCGGGGTCGATGGTCAGGCGAGCGCGGGGCAAGGGGTTCCCTTCTTCGTTTCCTGCGGGGTCGTCACTGGCCGCCGAGGCCCGTGGTGGCCACCCCGCGGATGATCTGGCGCTGGAAGAGCATGAACACGATGATCAGGGGCAGGCCCGCCAGGATTGCCGACGCCATCACCTGGGCGTATCGCACGCCGAAGCTGCTCTGCACCTGCACGAGGCCCACCGGGAGCGTCATGAGGCCGGGGTCGGAGGTGATGATGAACGGCCACAGGAAGTTGTTCCACGTGCTGATGAACACGAAGATCGCCACGGCGGCCAGGATCGAGCGCGACAGCGGCAGCACGATCTGCAGGAAGATCCGCAGCGAGCCGGCACCGTCGACGCGTGCGGCCTCCTCCAGCTCGTGCGGCACGCCGTCGAAGAACTTCTTGAGGATGAACACCATGGCCGGCACCACGAGCTGCGGCAGGATGATGCCCGCGTAGGTGTCGGCGAGGCCCATCGCCAGCATCTGCCGGTACAGCGGCACGATGAGGATCTGCGGCGGCACCATGATGCCGGCGATGGTCAGGGCGAACAGCAGCTTGCGGCCGCGGAAGTCGGTGCGCGAGAAGCCGTAGGCCGCCGCGGCCGAGACCGCCACGGTCAGCACGGTGACGATCACCGCCACCACGGTGCTGTTGACGAACCACGTCACGAGGTTCCCGTTGCCCAGCACGGAGGCGTAGGCCTGGAGGGTGAACCCCTGCTCGGGGATCACCTCCAGCGGCACGGTCGTCGTGTCGGCCTCGTGCTTGAGCGAGGTGAGCAGGGCCCAGACCAGCGGCGCCAGCCACAGCACGGCCAGCACCGACAGGGCGGTGACCAACCCGGCCCGCACCCACGGCGAGAAGCGCTGCGCCTCCGACGGGCCGAACGAGGATCGACGGGCAGCCCGCCGCGGAGACGTCGCCGACGGGCGAGCAGCGGTCGCGGTGGCCATCAGGCGCTCCTCCGGGTGGACAGTCGGGCCTGCACGAGGGCGATCACGACGATGAGCAGGAAGAAGAAGTACGAGATGGCGGAGGCGTAGCCGAGGCGGTAGTTGACGAAGCCGGTGTCGTAGACGTACTGCAGGATCGGCGTCGCCGCGCCGCCCGGCCCCCCGCTGCCCCCGAACAGGATGTAGGCCTGGTCGAACAGCTTCAGCGAGGCGAGGATCTGCAGCACCACGACAAGGCCGGTGGTCCGCGTCAGCAACGGCAGGGTGATCGAGAACAGCTGGCGCCAGCCGCCCGCTCCGTCGATCGCCGCCGCCTCGTAGACGGTGCTCGGAATCGCCTGCAGGGCCGCGAGGTAGAGCAGGAAGTTGAACCCGACGGTCCACCAGACGGTGAGCAGCACGACCGACCACAGCGCCACGTCCGGCTCGGTGGTCCAGCCGACCGCCGGCAGGCCGATCCCCTCCAGCACCGCGTTGAACAGGCCGAAGTCGCCCGAGAAGAGCCACTGCCAGATCAGGACGACGGTGGCCACCGGCAGCAGGAACGGCGCGAAGTAGACGAAGCGCCAGAACCACTGCCCGCGCACACCGCTGTGCACCAGCAGCGCCATGACGAGCGCGACGAGCACCAGCGGCACCGTGCTGATCACGGTGAACAGCACCGTGACGCCGAGGGTCCGCCAGACCTCCGGGTCGCCGAGGAGCCGGGCATAGTTGTCCAGGCCGACGAACTGCGACTCGTCGGTGACGAGGCTGGTGTCGAAGAAGCTCATCCCGAGCCCGTAGACCAGCGGCCAGAGGATGAACGCGGCGTAGACCAGCATGAACGGCAGCACGAACCAAGGCCCGCCCCGGCCGTGGCTCAGGCTCGGGCCGCGCAGGCGGCTGCTGGCACGATCGGCCACCACGGCGCCCGGCGTGGCCAACGCCGTGTTCGGCGCACTGCTCGGCGCGCTCATCCGACTCCCTCGCTGTTCCGACCCGGCCCGCCGGCTCCGCCGGCTACCGTCGCCCGGTGCTCGGTCGGCGGCTTCGCCGACTCGCTGTATCGATGGTTCGCTCGCTGGCGCTCGCTCATAGCGGGGATCCCAGCGTGAGCTGCTGGTCGAGCCAGCCGATGAGGTCGTCGGCGCCCTGCTCGGGCGTGAGCACCCGGGACGTGACGCCCTGCAGGCTCTGCCCGCCCCGGGACATCAGCGTGGACCCGGACCCGGAGAAGTAGGCGTCGGGATCGAACTCCACCACCTGCGCGGCCTCGCGGTAGTTCGACTGCGGCTGCAGCGCCAGGTACTCCGGACTCTGGACGACGGCCGACAGCGCCGGGATGTGCCCGCCGCGCGCCTAGTCGAGGCTGTTGCGCACCATCGACACCGCCATGTCGTAGGCAGCGCTGCGGGCCGCCGGGTCGACCGAGGCCTGGGTCGGCAGCACGAAGCTGTGGCTGTCGGCGCGCACGTACGGGGTGTCGCCGAAGAGCGCCGGGAACTGGGTCATGGAGAACGGGATCCCGGCCGTCAGGGCGGTGGTCACCTCCCACGGCCCGATCATCAGGAAGCCGGCCTGCTCGCTCGCGAAGCTGGCGGCCGGGTCGCCGCCGGAGAGTGTCTGCGAGGCGATCGTCCCGTCGCACATGTCGTACAGGTAGCCCATCGCCTCCACCATCGCGTCCCGGTCCACCTGGGCCGGGCCGCCGTCGGGCAGCTCCATCGTGCCGCCGAGCTGGCGGAACAGCGACCAGAACACCATCCAGCTGGCGAGGTTGTCGGCGGCGCCGAACGCGATGCCGTTGACGCCTGTGACCTCCGCGGCGCGGCGGCCGGCGTCGAGCATCTGCTCGGCGCCACGGATCGCGGCCAGCGTGCCGTCGGGGGCGAGCAGGCCGGCCTTCTCGCAGATGTCGGTGTTGTAGTAGAGCACCAGCGGGTGGGTGTCGAGCGGCAGCGCCATCAGCCGCCCGTCGATCGTGACGCGCTCCAGCACCGGCCGCGGGAACTCCTCGGGCCGCACGCCGCGCGCCGCGAGCTCGTCCAGGTCCCACTCGTCGAGCAGGTCGGAGCCGAACGTGGGGAGCCGGGACGCGTGCAGCGTGGCCAGGTCGGGGGCCCGGCCGCCGGCGCACGCCATCGCCAGCTTCGTGTAGTACGGCGCACCCCACATGAGCGTCGTGTCGGTGACGTCGACGGCCGGCGCCTCGGCGCGGTAGGCCTCGACGAGCCCGACCATCCGCTCGCCGTCGCCTCCCGTGAAGAAGTTCCAGTAGGCCAGCGGCACCTGACCGCCGGACCCGATGCCCTGACCGCATCCGGCCAGGACGAGACCGCTACCTGCTGCTGTGGTGGCCGCACGCAGGAACGTGCGGCGGGAGAACCGGTGTCCGGTCGGCATTGACCACTCCCTCGTTTACAACGTGGTAAAACCCTCGTGCAGGGTGTGGTTCGCTGTCAAGGGGCAGCCATCGGAGAAACTTCGGGGGTGAGTGTGCGGCGGCCGGTGACGATGCGGGACGTGGCGATCGCGGCGGGGGTGTCGCCCAAGACGGTGTCGAACGTCGTCAACGGCTACGTGCACGTGAGCGAGGAGACCCGCACCCGGGTGCAGCAGCACGTCGAGGCGCTCGGGTACCGGCCGCAGGCCGTGGGCAGGCAGCTGCGCCGCGGGCGCACCGGCGCGATCGCCCTCGCCGTGCCGGGCATCGCGGTCCCCTACTTCGCCGACCTGGCCGCCCACCTGGTCGGCGCGTGCCGGGAGCGGGGCCTCACCGTCCTCGTCGAGCAGACCGACGGCGACGTGGAGCGCGAGCGGGAGGTGGCGGCCGGGTTTCCCGTCCGGTTCGCCGACGGTCTGATCTTCAGCCCGCTCGCGATGCCCTCCGACGAGCTCGCGGCGCCCCGCCACGACACCCCGATGGTCCTGCTCGGCGAGCACGGCGAGGACGCCGACGTCGACCGGATCGGCATCGACAGCGTCGCCATCGCCGTCGAGGCCACCGAGCACCTGCTCGCCGACGGGCGGCGGCGGATCGCGATGCTCGGCCACAAGGAGGGCAGCCACAAGTCGGTGATGGAGCAGCGGATCGAGGGCTACACCCGCGCGCTGCGGGCCGCGGGCCTGCCCGCGCACCAGGCGATGGTCCGCACCGTGGTGGAGTGGGACCGCGAGTACGGCGAGGTCGCCACCGACGCCCTCCTCGCCGAGCACCCCGACGTCGACGCCGTCTTCGCCGCCACCGACACCCTCGCCATCGGCGCCCTGCGGTCTTTGCACCGCCACGGCAGGCGGGTGCCCGACGATGTCGCCGTCATCGGCGTGGACGACGTCCCGGAGGCGGCCTACTGCACGCCCACGCTCACCACCGTGGCCATCGACCGAGCGTTCATCGCGGCCAGCGCGCTCGACCTGCTGACCAGCCGGCTCGACGAGCCGGACCTGCCGCCGCGCACGGTGCTCGCCCCGCACCACCTGGTGCGACGCGAGACCAGTCCCTGACCCGAGCCCCTCCCGGCGTCCGCCACCGCACCGGTCAGCCGCCGTCGCCGCGCACCCGGCCGGCGATGCGCAGGAGCTCGGCGGCGGCGCCCGTGGGCGGGGCCGCGCGGCGCCAGACCGCCCGGAACCGGCGCTGCAGCAAGGACGACTCGGTCACCGGCACCGCCACGAGCCGGTGTTCGTCGAGCTCGCGGGCCACGGCGAGCCTGCTCAGCACCGCAGGCGCGTCCCCGCCGATCACCGCGCCCTTGATCGCCGCCGTCGAGCCGAGCTCCGCCGCGGGCGACGCGGGCTCGCAGATCCGGCACAGCGCCTCCCACACCGCGTCGCGCGTGCCGGAGCCCTGCTCGCGCAGGATCAGCGGGGTGGCGGCGAGCGTCGTCAGCGGCACCGGGCGGCGCCGACGCGCCCACGGGTGGTCGGGCCCGACCACGACGACCAGCTCGTCGGACTCGACGACCCGGCTCCGCAGCCCGGACGGCGGGTGCGGCCCCTCGACGAAGCCGAGATCGGCCGCGCCGCTCGCGACCAGCTCGGCGACGTGGCGCGAGTTGCCGACCTGCAGCGCCACCCGCACATCCGGACACCGGGCGCGTAGCGCGTTCAGCCACACCGGCACGCGGTGGTCCGCGACCGTCATCGACGCCGCCATCCGCAACCGGCCGGTGCCCTCGGCGTGCAGAGCGGCGACCCCGCCGACGAGCGCCCGCGCCGCGTCGAGCACCGGCAGCGCCCAGTCCACGACGGCCGCGCCGGCCGCGGTGAGCCGCGACCCGGTCGGGCCGCGTTCCAGCAGCACCAGCCGCAGCCGGCGCTCCAGCGCACTGATCCGCATGCTCGCCGCGGGCTGACTGATCCCGTGCCGGCGCGCGGCCGCTCCCAGGCTGCCGGTCTCGGCGACCGCGACGAGCAGGTCGAGCACGTCCAGGTCGGGCGTCCCCGGTGGCAGTGGCGGCATCAGCCCACCTTATGACCTCCTGCCGAACCGGCGGCTACCGGCGGCGACCTGGCCGGGTGATCGTGAGGTTCCCGTCCCCGTATGAAGGAGAACCCGATGATGCGAGCCACCGTTCCCGGCCTGGCGGTGGCGACCCTGCTCGCGGTCGTGGCCACCGCGATCGGCACGGCCCTGCCCGCGCTGGGCGGCCCCGTCGCGGCGCTGGCGCTCGGCGCGCTCGCCGGACCACTGCTGAAGGGCGCCTGCAGCGCCGCTCGCTGGGGCCCGGGGCTCGGCGTCGCCGCGAAGCACGTGCTGCAGGCAGCGCTCGTGGTGCTCGGGTTCGGTCTGCCGTTCACCGACGTCGTGCGGGTGGCGGGAGCGACGCTGCCGGTAATGCTCGGCACGCTGCTGGCCGCCCTCGGCGGGGCGGCGGTGCTCGGCCCGGCGATGCGGCTGCACCCGGAGACCACCCTGCTCATCGGCGCCGGCACCGCGATCTGCGGGGCGTCGGCCATCGCGGCGGTGACGTCGGTGCTGCGGCCAGCGCAGGAACGGGTGGCCTACGCGATCGCCACGATCTTCGCCTGCAACATGGTGGCCGTGCTCGCCTACCCGGTGCTCGGCAGGCTGCTCGGCCTGTCCGGGACCGCGTTCGGCCTGTGGGCGGGCACGGCGATCAACGACACCTCGTCGGTGGTCGCCGCCGCCGGGACGTTCGGCACGGCGGCGGCCGCCTACGCGGTCGTGGTGAAGCTCAGCCGCAGCGTGATGATCGTGCCGCTGTGCGTGGCCGTGCGGGTCTGGCGGTCGGCGGCGGGGCCGACCGACGGGCCCCGGCCGGGCCTCCTGCGGGCGTTCCCGGTGTTCATCCTCGGGTTCCTGGCCGCGTCGGCCGTCGCCGCAACGGGGGTGGTGCCGGACGGGCAGCAGGCCGCGATCTCCGCCGTCAGCACGTTCCTGATCTCGATGTCGCTCGCGGCGATCGGGGCGACGCTCGACGTCGGCCGGATCCGGGCCGCCGGGCTGCGGCCGCTCGCGTTCGGGGGGCTGCTCGGCCTGCTCGTCGGGGCGACGAGCCTCGGGCTGCAGGCGCTGACCGGGCAGCTGTAGAGCGTCTCGGAACCGGCGCGACGACCGGTCCCGCGCCCGGCAGAATCGGGTGCGTGGACCGACGGAGGACCCCGGCCGTGGCCGTCTCGGCACGCGAGGCCGAGGTGCTCGCCGCACTCGCCGACCACCTGACGAACGCCGAGATCGCCTCCCGGCTGTTCATCTCCATCCGGACGGTCGAGAGCCACGTGTCCTCGCTCCTGCGCAAGCTCGGGGTGAGCGACCGGCGCGCGCTGGCCCGCCGCGCGGCCGACCTGGTCCCGGCGGCGGCACCGGGCCCGCCGCCCCTGCCCG
>NZ_JAHKRK010000274.1 GCF_019396355.1 Pseudonocardia nigra | reverse complement strand
GTCGCGGTGTCCGGTCGGGCAGCAACGGCTCCAGCCGTGCCCACTCCGCGTCGGTCAAGTCGTGGCGATCAAGCACAGAAGAGATCTACCGCAGCCGACCCGCATGATCCACGGGACACGCTCTAGCACGTCCCCGCGGTCGAGGGGACGGGCGGGCGCGGCGAGCGAGCCCAGGGGCTGGTACTCCATCGCGTAGCCGAAGCTCTCCTCGAGCACCGCGTCGAAAACCCGCACCAGGTACTCGGAGCGCACCGCGGCGAAGGCGCGCAGCTCGCGGACCCCGCGCTCGTACGCCTGCTCACCCACCCGGTCGCAGAGCACCTTCAGTGCGACGAACTCCTCGGCGAGCCCGAGCCGGGCGGGCGGCCGGGCCAGGTACGTGTGCCCGTGGTCGCCCTCCCCCAGCAGCCGGACGACCTCGTAGTCGGCGATCGCGGCGGGCACGACCCTTGCGGGTGCGTCCACGCCCACCTCCTTCCGCAGCGGCCCGAGCCCCTCGGGTCCCGCCGGCTCCCTGTGCCTGTGGATCTTCATCTCGGGGTACCCGAGCGCTCAGCGCGCCCCGGACGGCGACTCGAACACGAACGTCCGCCCGCCCAGCCGGACCCGGGTGCCGTGGACGAGCCGGCGCGACTGGCCGGCGGGAAGCCGGCTCCAGCCCTGCTCGCCCGGCGGCGCGACGAACGTGCCATTGCGGGACCCGGTGTCGACGAGCAGCACATCCCAGTCGTGCATGCGGATCTCGGCGTGCACCCGGGAGACCGCACCGGACCGGTCCTCCACGACGAGGGGGCGCAGCGTCCCCGACCGCACCCTGGCGTCTGCCTCCGGCATCCGGCCCGCGAGGTACTCCGCGTCGACCGAGTAGGCGGCGCCGTCGTCGAACAGCAGCAGGCCGAGCGGCGGCCGCGCCCCGACGACGAGGTCGCCGTTGCCCGGCATCCGGACGCCGCACAGGGTGCAGAACTGCACGCGCGGGTCGTTCAGGTGGCCGCGGCCGCACTGGTGGCCCCGGGCCAGGGGGCCGACGTCCGCGTCGGGCGCATCGTCGGCGACCACCTCGGCGCCGACGGGCGCGCCGTGCTCGAGCGGCGGGCGGGGCGGTTCCGCCGGGGCCACCCCGAGGATCCGCTCGGCCCGCACCGGCGGCCGGCGCGCACCCGCCTGCGCGGTCTGCGGGACGCCGAGCCGCGGGGTGCCCTCCTCCGCCCCCTCCGGTGCCGCAGCCGCCGCCTCGTCGTCCCACAGCACGTGCCGGGACCGGCGAGGCAGCGGCAGCGCCGGGGTCATGGCGGTCTCCGGACCGGGGTCGTCCCCGGAGGCGAGCCACCCCCCGCGGTCCTGCTCCTCCCGGTCCGCGGCAGCACCACGGTCGCCGTCGGGGGGAGGCGTGTCCTCCCCCTGCACGGGCTCCGGTTCCTCGAGGGGCGGCTCCACCGGGCCCTCCTCCGCCGCGAGAGGCGCCGCGCTGCCGTTCACCGTGCCGCCGTTGAAGCCTGCCCCGCCGTGGAGCCCTGCGCTGCCGTTGAAGCCTGCGCTGCCGTCGGTGTCGTAGGCGTCGTCGGCGCCCGTCACCGCAGGCGCGGGCCACGGCTCGCCGAAACGGCGCTCCCCCGCGTCGGCAGTGCCGGCCGCGGTGGGCCACTCGCCGGGCAGCGCCTCGTCCGGGCCACCGTGCACCGTCTCGGCCGGGCCCGCGTCGGTCTCCTCGTGGCCGGCGTCGAACGGCTCGATGCCGGCGACGTCGTCGGACTCCGGCCCGGCCACGGGATCGGGGTCTCCCACCTCGGCGCCCACGGGGTCGCCGAAAAGCCCGTCCACCGGCGGCGGGTCGGCGTCGGCACCGTCGCCGGCGTGGACGGGGAGCGCGCCCGTGGCACCACCCGGGCCGACCCCACCGGGATCGACGAAGCTCTGCTCGACATGATCGGCACCGGCCGGACCGACACCACCGACGTCGATGCCCCGCGGTTCGGTGCCGAGACGGTCCCGCCGGCTCTGCTCCTCATCGTCGGCGCGGCGGCGCCGCCCCGGGCCGCCCGGCCTGCGCACCCCGGGCAGGGCCCGCCCCGGCCCACTGCCGAGCGGGTGGGCGCCGTTGCGCCGGGCCGGGGCATGGCTCATTCCGTTGGCGCCGAGGGCGGTGCGCCCGACGCCCGGGTCGACCCAGGCGTTGCCGATGCCAGGCGGCCCGGCCGTGGGCCAGTCGAACCACCCCGGGTCCGGCTCGCCGCGGCGGGTGCGCGGCGGCTCGTCGTGGTCCGGGGCCCGGTCCTGCCCCGCCCGGCGGGCAACCCGGACGTCGTCGACCCCGCCGGCGGAGGGACGGGCCGGACCGCGGTCGTCCCCGTGCGGGCGCTCGGCCCGCGAGAACCACAGGTCCGTCGGCCCACCGCCGCGTTCGTCCCGCGGTTCCCCCCACGCGGACTCGGCCGCGCGCTCCCGCGGGCGCTGCGTCGACCGACGCGGAACCAGCACCGCGGCCGCCCCTGCGACCACACCGGACCGCAGGTCGTGCAGGCCGTCGATGATGTCGGACGGCACGACCGTGCCCTCCAGCGTGAGCTCGACGGGCACGTCCTGCCGGGGCAGCAGGCGGTCGGTCCAGGCCACGGAGTCGGCCCCGGACAGCGCGATGTCCCGGCCCGGGACCGCGATGCCCACCGCTCCGAAGAGGAACACCGCCCAGCGCTCACCCGCGTCGGCGACCGTGCCGAAGCGCAGGTCGGCCTGCGGCGCGTCCGGCCCACCGAGCCACGCCGCCAGCAGCCGGGCCAGCACGCGACCCGGCTCGGGCCCCGCCGCTTCCTCGCACACGTCCAGCAGCCGGCGCAGCACGTCCCGGTCGGCGCACTGGGCAACGCAGAGCAGACCCGGCAGGCGCACGACCACGCCCTCGCCGGGGACCGCCACGGCCCGCACCTCGTCGAAGCCCATCTCGATCAACCTTCCCCCGCGGACCCGCCGATGCGTGAACGGCGCGCCCAGCGGCCCGTTCGGCATCGGCCGGTGGATGACCCATGTCGTGCGGAGCCGGAGCGGGACCGCCCCGGACGGAGGTGCCGTGCACCGCCGCAACGGGCGGCGCCGGGAGGCCGGACAGCGGCGGCCGGCTGCGCGCCGGGACGGTCCGGTGACGGAGCGTGGGCGCCTGCGGGTGCGCTCGTGGAACGGGGAACGGGGCACGTGTCCTCACGCATCTCCCGGCCGCTCCTTCCTGGGCACCCGCGCCAGCACAGTCGATCACGCCGGGGCGGGGCGCCACCAGATCTGCGTCACCGCTTGCGGGCCAGCTCGGCCAGCTGTTCGACGGCACCGTCCACCGGGATCTCGGTGCGTTCGCCGCTGCGCCGGTCCTTGACCTCGATCATGCCGTTGGCCAGGCCGCGACCGACCACGACGATCGTGGGGACACCGATCAGCTCCGCGTCGGCGAACTTGACCCCCGGCGAGGCCTTGCGGTCGTCGAGCAGCACCCGCAGGCCCGCGGCGTCCAGGTCGGCCGCCAGGCGTTCGCCGCCCGCCGCGATCTCCTCGGTCTTGCCCGCGATCACGACGTGCACGTCGGCGGGCGCGACGGCCCGCGGCCAGATCAGCCCCGACCCGTCGTGGCTCTGCTCGGCGATCACGCCCACCAGCCGGGACACGCCGATCCCGTAGCTGCCCATCGTGATCCGCACGGGCTTGCTGTCCGGGCCGAGGGCATCGAGGCCTGCCGCGTCGGCGTACTTGCGGCCGAGTTGGAAGACGTGTCCGATCTCGATGCCGCGGGCGGCCGACAGCGGGCCGCTGCCGTCGGGGGCGGGGTCGCCCTCGCGCACTTCGGCGGCCTCGATCGTGCCGTCGGGGGTGAAGTCGCGGCCGCAGACGAGGTCGACGACGTGGTGGTCGGGCTTGTCGGCGCCGGTGACCCAGGCGGTGCCGGCCACGATCCGCGGGTCGACGAGGTAGCGCACGCCGTTGGCGGCGAGCGCGCCCGGCCCGATGTAGCCCTTGACGAGGAACGGGTGGCGGGCGAAGTCGGCCTCGTCGAGCAGCGCCACCTCGGCGGGCTCGAGCGCCGCCTCCAGCCGCTTCATGTTGACCTCGCGGTCGCCCGGCACGCCGACGCCGAGCAGCTCCCACTCGTCGGTGCCCGGGCGGCGGGTCTTGACGAGCACGTTCTTGAGCGTGTCGGCCGCGGTGAAGCTCCGGGCGAGCTCGGCGGCGTTGAGGAAGTCGACCAGCGTGCCGATGGTGGGGGTGTCGGGGGTGTGGTGCACCTGCGCCGCGGGCAGGCCCTCGACCGGCTGCGCGGGCGGCGCGGGCGTGGTGACCGCCTCGACGTTGGCCGCGTAGCCGCCCGGGCTCTGGACGAAGGTGTCCTCGCCCGTGGGCGCCGTGGCCAGGAACTCCTCGGACGCCGACCCGCCCATCGCCCCCGACGTTGCGGCGACGATCACGTACTGCAGGCCGAGCCGGTCGAAGATCCGGACGTAGGCGTCGCGATGCAGCCGGTAGGACTCGGCCAGCGCCTCGTCGCTCAGGTCGAACGAGTACGAGTCCTTCATGAGGAACTCGCGCCCGCGCAGAATGCCGGCCCGCGGCCGCGCCTCGTCGCGGTACTTGTTCTGGATCTGGTAGAGCATCACGGGGTAGTCCTTGTAGGACGAGTACTCGCCCTTGACCACCTGCGTGAACAGCTCCTCGTGCGTGGGCCCGAGCAGGTAGTCGCCGCCCTTGCGGTCCTTGAGCCGGAACAGGTTGGGCCCGTACTCGGTCCACCGGCCGGTCGCCTCGTACGGCTCGCGGGGCAGCAGCGCGGGGAACTGGATCTCCTGGGCGCCGATGGCGTCCATCTCCTCGCGCACGATCTGCTCGATGTTGCGCAGCACCCGCAGGCCCAGCGGCAGCCAGGAGTAGATCCCCGGCGCGACGCGACGGACGTAGCCGGCGCGGACGAGCAGCTTGTGGCTCGGCACCTCCGCGTCGGCCGGGTCCTCGCGCAGGGTCCGCAGGAACAGCGACGACATCCGGGTCAACACCCGGCAAAGGGTAGCGACGGGGTCCGACGGCGGTCGCGGCGGTTACCGTCCGAGCAGGTGGCGGTTGGGTTCGCGGGCCGCCTCGGCGAGCTCGGGCAGCTCGACGACGGCCACGCCCGCCGCCCGCAGCCGCTCGGCGCCCTCCCCCTCCACGAAGATCGACGGCTCCCGCCAGGCGAACACGACCCGGGATATCCCGGCGGCGAGGATCAGGTCGGTGCACGTCCGCGGCCGGGAGGCCCGCGCGCTGCACGGCTCGAGCGAGCTGTAGATCGTGGTTCCGGGGGTGGCCCGCCAGTCGGCGCCGAGGTCGGCGAGTGCCGACTCCTCCGCGTGGTCGTGGGGGTCGTTGCGGCGCGACCAGCCCTCGGCCAGCACGCGGCCGGCGGGGTCGACGACCAGCGCGCCGACGGAGAACGCGGTGTCCGACGGCGGGCAGCGCTTCGCCAGCGCGACCGCCGCCTCCAGGTGGTCCCGATCGGTCATCCGGTGTCTCCCAACAGGTAGCGCAGCAGCACGACGTCGCCGATCGGCCGCGCCTCGGCCAGCCGCATCCGGTGCCCCGCGTCGTACGGGAAGGCCCCGGGGCCGACGAACCGGGGCGCGGCCGGGTCGCCGACGAAGAACGGGGCCACGACGAGCTGGATCTCGTCGACGAGCCCGGCGGTGAGGAACAGCGTGTGCATGCTCGTGCCGCCCTCGACCATCAGCCGCCGCACCCCGCGCCCGGCGAGGACGGCGAGCACGCGCCGGGGATCGAGCGGATCGCCCGCGCCCACGACCTCGGCGAGGTCGCCCAGCCGCGCCCGGGTGGCCGCCACCGCGCCGTCGGGGACTACGACGACCCGCTCGGCGTCCCCCGCGGTGAAGAAGCGTGCACCCGGGTCGAGGAGGCCGCTGCGGCTGACCGCGACCTTCGTGGGCTGGGCGGGCCGGCCCTCGGCCAGTCGCCGGGCCACGCGGTCGGTCGAGCGGACCAGCAGCCGCGGGTCGTCGCGGCGGACCGTCGTGGCACCCACGAGGATCGCGTCGACGCCCGCCCGCTCCGCGTCGACCCGGTCGAGGTCGGCGGCGTTCGACAGCACGAGGCGCCGTGGTGTGGCGTCGTCGATGCAGCCGTCCACCGAGGTGGCGACGGAGAGCAGGACGTACGGCCTGGCGGTCACGCGTCACCCCTTTCACGGCCGCGAGCATCGTGCCCGCCCGATTCTGTCGGTCCCCCCGGTTAGCGTCCGCGGCGACGGTCCCGACACACGGAGGTGGAGACGATGGCACCGGCGATCGCCATGGTCACGGTCGACTGCGCGGACACGCGCGTGCAGTCGCAGTTCTGGGCGGCGGCGCTCGGCACGGAGGTCCGGGTGGACTTCGGCGACTGGGTGATGCTCGAACCGCCTCCCGCGGGTGGGCCCTCGGTGGGGCTCCAGCGGGTGCCGGAGCCGCGGTCGGGCAAGAACCGGCTCCACTTCGATCTCGCGGTCGCGCCCGGCGACCGGCAGCGCGAGGTCGAGCGGTTGGTCGGGCTCGGGGCGGCAGTCGTCGGGGAGCGCGGCGGCGCCGAGGCGGGCTTCGTGTGGACGACGTTGACCGACCCGGAGGGCAACGAGTTCTGCGTCGCCGAGCCCGCGCAGTAGCCCGCGGTTCAGCGGATCGTGCGAACCGTGAGATCGAGATCGAGGTCGGCCCACGCGGTGTCGGCGGTGACGGCCGGACGCTTCAGGCGCGCGGCGAGCGCCAGGCAGCACCGGTCCCCGAGCGACAGCCCGACCTTCCGTGTGCGGTCCCAGAACTGGGCGGCGGTGACGGCGTCCTCGACGGTGAGCGGCTGCACGCCCACCCCGAGCACGCGCAGCCTCCGGGTGGCGCGATCGGCGTCGACACCGCGCTGGTCGAGCTTCTGCCAGATCTCGGACCAGTTCACGGTGGAGACGACGCCGCCGTCGAGCAACGGGTCGACAACTGACGCGCCGGGCTCGTCGCGCAGCCATGCCAGAACCGCAGAAGCGTCGAGCACGACGCCGTCGCGCCCTGACGTCGAATGGGTCACCGCTCGTCCTCGCGGGCGGCCTCCACCCGCCGCTCGGCAAGCAGCTCCTCCACCACGGATCCCTCACCCGACCATGACGCGGCGACCTCCCGGCGGGTGCGCTGCGCGAGCTGCTCGCGGGTCTCCATCACGACGCGACCGTCCTCGACGTACACGACCAACGGCGTGCCCGCTTCGATCCCCGCCTCGCGGCGGATCTGCGCTGGGATCGTCACGCGGCCTTGATGATTGACAAGGACGTCCGAGCCGAGTCCAACGGATTCCGATTCCGACACGTATCTATCGTACTCGTCACAGTCCGTCACACGGAGTCGAGTCGTATGGCGTTCAACGGTCCAGCAGCTCGGCGAGCAGCGCGCCCACCACGGCCGCCTCGATGAGGAAGCCGTCGTGGCCGTACGGCGAGTCGATCAGTCGCAGCGGCCCGGCGCCGGGGATGCCCTCGGCGAGCTCGGCCTGCTGGTCGGGCGGATAGAGACGATCGGAGGTGATGCCCGCCACCAGCGTCCGCGCGGTCACCCTGGCGAGGCCGCCGGCCACGCCCCCGCGGCCGCGGCCCACGTCGTGCGCGTTCATCAGCTCGGTGAGCCGCACGTACGAGCCCGCGTCGAACCGGCGCACCAGCTTGGCGGCGTGGTGGTCCAGGTAGGACTCCACGGCGTAGCGGCCGCCGTGCCACGGGTCCTCGCCGACCTGGGGCCTACGGCCGAACCGCTCGGTCAGTTCCAGGCCGCTGCGGTAGCTCATGTGCGCGATGCGGCGGGCCACGCCGAGGCCGAGGTGCGGGCCCTCCCCCGGCCCGGCGTCGTAGTAGTCGCCGCCGCGCCACCCCGCGTCGGCGCGGATCGCGGCGAGCTGCGGCTGGGCCCAGCCGATCTGGTCGGCCGAGGTCGCCGCCGGGGAGGCGAGGAGCAGTAGCCGCTCCACCCGGTCGGGCTCGGTCGCCGCCCACTCCAGCGCCCGCATCCCGCCCATGGAACCGCCGAGCACGCACGCCCAGCGGTCGATCCCGAGCGCGTCGGCGAGCGCGGCCTCGGCCGCCACCGTGTCGCGGGCGGTCACGAGCGGGAAGCGGCTGCCCCACGGCCTGCCGTCGGGGCCGGCCGACGACGGTCCCGTGCTGCCCTGGCAGCCGCCGACCACGTTCGGTGCCACCACGAACCAGCGGGCGGGGTCGAGCGCGCGACCCGGCCCGACCAGCGCGTCCCACCACCCGGCGGTCGGGTGCCCCGGTTCGGCGGGGCCGGCCACGTGGCTGTCACCGGTGAGCGCGTGCAGCACGAGCACGGCGTTGGACCCGTCGGCGTCGAGCTCGCCCCACGTCTCGTAGGCGATCTCGACTCCCGCCAGCTCGCCGCCCGCCTCCAGCCGCAGGGGCGACGGCAGCCGCACCCGCTGCCTGCGGCCGGGGGAGTCCCCCTCCCGCCAGGCGCCGCTGGCGGGAGGGAGCTCGGGCGGCGCAC
>NZ_JAHKRK010000273.1 GCF_019396355.1 Pseudonocardia nigra | reverse complement strand
GCGAGGTGCTCACCGCCGATCTCGTCGTGTACGCCACGGGCTACCGGCCCTCGGACCCGTGCCGCCTGCTGCGCGACCTCGCCCGCGTCTGTCACCGCGACGCTGCGGGCCGGCTCGCCGTGCAGCGTGACTACCGCGTCGCGACCGGGCTGGAGCTGACCGCGGGCATCTACGTGCAGGGCGCCACCGAGCACAGCCACGGGCTGGCCTCGACGCTGCTGTCCACCGTCGCGGTGCGGTCGGGGGAGATCGCGGCGTCCATCGCGGCCGGCCGCCCGGTCGAGGTGCTCACGTCGTCGCGGTCGTGAGCGCCACCGCGCGCTCGGGGGCGCGCCGTGCGGGGGCGGGGCGGCCGAGCGCGCGGTAGCGCCAGCCGGCCGCCCGCCACGCCTCGGGGTCGAGCGCCCGGTACTGGTCCCACTCGGTGGCCAGCAGCACGACGTCCGCGCCGTCGCACGCCGCCGTGACGGAGTCGGCGTAGCCCAGCTCCGGGCGGATGCGCGCGGCGTTGGCCAGCGCCTTCGGGTCGTGCACCCGCACCGTCGCCATAGGCGCCGGGACGACGCAGCCGCCGGTCGCGACCTGCGCCGCAGCCCAGGATGCTCCGTCCCACCCCACCGGCCCGGCCGCCGCGCGGTCGAGGTCGAGCAGCACGGCGCGGGTCGGGGTGACGAGCACCTGGTCCGGGCTGAGGTCGCCGTGCACCAGCACCCCGGGACGGGCCACCGGCCCGCCGCGAGCGCCCGCCGCAGGTCGCCCAGGAGCCGGTCGACGCGGGCCCGCTCGGCCGGGAGCACGGTGCACACCGAGCGCCCGGCCCGGCAGGCCGCGACCAGCACGGCGGCGCCGTCGAGCACGGGGACACCGGGTGGCGGGACGGTGGCGTGCAGCGCGGCCAGTGCCTCCCGCACCGCAGGGACGTCGGCCGGTACGGGGTGCCGGCCCTCCACCCAGCCGGACCGGACGAGCCTGCCGCCGCGCGCCGGCTCCGCGGTGGGAAGGTGGTGGGCGAGTCGGCCGGGCGGGTGGGCGAGCAGGGCCGTGACCCCGACGGGAGGCGGCGCCGCATGGACCTTCACCACGACGTCCCCGGTTCGCCCCACCCAGCGGCGCACCGGGTTGTAGGACAGCACCGTGGCCTCCGGGACCAGCCGCCCGACGGCGGGGTCGCCGCGGTCGGGCACGACGACGACGCTGTCGCCGTGCACTGGGTCGCCGTGCACGGCGTTGCGGTGCACAGGCTGGCCCCGCCGGGCGGCCACGGCGGCGAGCTTGTCCGCCTTGGCGGTGCTGCCGGGGTCGAACGCGGCGACGAGCACGGCCGCGAACCCGCCCGGGGCCGGGACGATCACTCCGGCGCGCAGGCTCGTCCCCGGCTTCCACCGCAGCCGGACGGCAGCGCGGCCGAGGTCCGCGGTGGGCAGCGTGCCTGCGGTGGCGAGGAGCGTGCCGAGTGCACGGCGGTCGGCGAGCCGGGGGAGCGTGGGGGGCGGGGGCGGTGGTCATCGCGCGGCCTCCGGGGCTGCCGTGGTGGGCATGTGGGTGGACGCGGTGGCCCTGCGCTCCGGGCGCGGTACCGGCCCGGTCCGACCCCGGATCTCCTCGATCCCCCCGTCGGCGACCCGCACCACCCGGTCGCACGAGGCGAGCAGCTCCTCGTGGTGGGCGATGACGAGCACCGTGCGGTCTGCCGTCAACCGGTCGAGCGCGTGCAGCACGGCCCCGGCCAGCCGGGCGACGGTGGTCGCGAGCGTCGCGAAGTGCGCGTGCAAGTGCGTCACGCCGGACTCGCGCACCCCCCGGGCCACGTGCAGCACCTGCGCGGCGTCCGGCGCCGGGAGCGTGAGCAGCTCGGGCAGCGCAGCGGGCACACCGGGGAGGTCGTGGTGGGCCGCGGCGAGGGCGTCCCACAGGGCCGGGGCGCCGTGCACCTCCGGGATCCAGGTGACCGGGGCCCGCACCGCGGCGGCGGCTGCGGTAGCCGCCGTCGCGGCCCTTCGCGACGCCCGGCAGCAACAGCAGGTCGACGCCGTCGGGCGGCGGGAACGGGCCCGCCTCGGCGGCGCCGCTGACGACGAGGACGTCGGGCGGCGGTGGCTGGGGCGCAGTGCGCCGGCGAGGGCGAGGTGCGGCGCAGGTGGCCCAGGCCCATCGTGTCGTGGCCGTACAGCACCACGCGCTCGGTCCCCGCTCGCGCCTCGGGGTCTGCGGATTCGGCCACATGAGGAGGATCTGGCGCTCAGGTGAACGGACCCTGAGCCCGGTCGTGAAGCATTTCTCATCTGGCGGCGCGTGGTCGGTAGCGCAAAATGCGCTGATCAAGGCGCTGATGTCGTGCTGTATGGATTCAGAAGTGACGTCTGCGCCTTGATCAGCGCGGTGCGGCGGGCGGAGGGTCAGTCGTCGGTCTCGTCACCGGCGTTGTCGCCGTCGCCCGCGTCGCTGCCGGCGTCGCCGTCGGTGCCGTCGCCGTTGTTACCGCCGTCGTTGCCGGTGCCGTCGTCGCTGTCGTCGCCGCCGGGGGCGTCGCCGTCGTCGTTGCCGCCGGGTGCGTCGCCGTCGGTGTCGCCGTCGCCCGGACCGTCGCTGTCGGTTCCGTCGTCCCCGGTTCCGTCGTCAGCGCCGTCGTTGTCGCCGTCGTTGTCGGTGCCGTCTCCGTTGTCGCCGTCGGTGTCGCCGTCGTTGTCGCCGTCGCCCGGACCTTCGTTATCGGTGTCGTCGGTGCTGTCGTTGTCGCCGGGGCCGTCGCCCCCGGCATCGCCGTCGCCTCCGCCGTCGTTCTCGGTTCCGCCGTCGTCGGCCCCGTCGCCGGCTCCGTCATCGGTGGCGGTTCCCCCGTCGGCGGTGCTGTCGCCCGTGTCGCCCGTGTCGCCCGTGTCGCCCGTGTCGCCCGTGTCGCCCGTGTCGCCCGTGTCGCCCGTGTCGCCCGTGTCGCCCGTGTCGTCCGTGTCGTCCGGGGCGGCCCCGCCCTCGCCCGCCGGTGCTTCGCCCGCCGGTGCCTCGCCCGCCGGCGGAACCGGGCCGGGCGGCTCGTCCGCCGGGGGAATCGGGCCGGGTGGCTCGTCCGCGCCGGGCACGGCGGCGTCCCCGGCGGGCGCGCCGCCGGCGATCCCCTCGGCGGGGTCGGGGACCGCGCCGGCCGCGGGCGCGGTCCCGATGCCGGGCGCCTCCTGGGCCGGGGCGGGCGCCGGGGCCGGTCCGGGAGCGGCCTCCGCGGCGGGCGGGGGGACCACCACGTCCGCGGACGGCGGCACAGGCTCGACGGCCGGTTCGGGGAGCGGCGCCCCGACGGACAGTGGGGCCGGAGCGAACTCGGGGACCTCCACCCTGCTCGGGCCACCGCTCACCGACGCGTCCGCGTCGCCCGCGTCGCGGACGTAGGCCTGCCCCGGCCCGAGCCAGCCGTCGGCGAGGCCCCACGTCGCGACCCCGGCGACGACGGGAAACGCGAGTACGGTCACCAGCAGTGCCCGGCGGCGGGCGGCCTCCGACGTCAGCGGCTGCATCGGAGGAGGATGCGCCCTGGAGCCGGATCCTGCATGAGGGCGCGATGAAGAAGTCGTCATCTCACCCGTACCGGTAGCCCATGCCCCGCATGGTCGTGATCTTGTCGGCGCCGACCTTGCGCCGTAGCTGCCGGATGTAGACGTCGACGATGTTCGAGCCGGGGTCGAAGTCGAAACCTCACACGTGGTCGAGCATCTGCTCCCGGGAGAGGACCTGGGCGGGATGGCGCATGAGGAGCTCGAGCAGGGCGAACTCGCGCGCGCTGAGGTCCACCGTGCCGGTCGCGGTCCGGGCGCGGCGGGTACGCAGGTCGAGCGAGAGGCCGTCGACGCTGAGCAGTGTGGCCTCGACGACCGAGGTCGATGCGGTGCGCAGCCGCAGCCGCAGCCTGGCGAGGAGCTCCTCGAACCGGAAGGGCTTGGTCATGTAGTCGTCCGCGCCGCCCTCCAGCCCGGCGACGGTGTCGCGCACGGTGTCGCGGGCGGTCAGGATGATCACGGGCAGCGCGATGCGGGCCTCCCGCAGGTCCCGCAGCACCCCGTAGCCGTTGCGTCCGGGAAGGCCGAGGTCGAGCACCAGTAGGTCGTGGTTGCCCGACAGCGCCTCGTCGAGGGCGCTGTGGCCGTCCGCGACCACGGTGGTCACGAAGTT
The DNA here is from genome assembly GCF_019396355.1 of Pseudonocardia nigra. Lineage (GTDB taxonomy): Bacteria > Actinomycetota > Actinomycetes > Mycobacteriales > Pseudonocardiaceae > Pseudonocardia > Pseudonocardia nigra. The sequence continues at coordinate 4,480 of NZ_JAHKRK010000273.1, read as the reverse complement.
GTTGGCGCGCAGCCCCTTGTCGATGAACCGGGCGATCCGCGCCTCGTCCTCGGCGATCAGGATGCGGTGCATGACTCCCCTCCCGGGTCGCTCGGCAGGTGGGGTCGGGCGGCGCCGGGCAGGCGGAGCGTGAAGGTCGCGCCCTCGCCCGGCACCGAGAGCAGCTCGACGTGCCCGCCGTGGGCCTCCGCGATCGCGCTGACGATGGCCAGGCCGAGCCCGGCCCCCGTCCGGTGCCCCCGGACACCGCCGGTGGAGCCGCGGGAGAAGCGCTGGAAGATCGGCTCCCCGTCCTCCGGGCGCACCCCGGGTCCGGTGTCGCGGATCCAGAAGGTGACGTCATCGTCCTCGATCGCCGAGCCGAGCGCGATGACGTCACCGCTCGTGGTGTGCTGCACGGCGTTGTGGGCGAGCTGCACGACCGCCTGCGTCACGCGTTGCGCGTCGAGCAGGCCCTCGCCCTCGGCGATCGCCTCGAGCTGCCAGCGCCGTGGGGGCCTGCGCCGAGAGCACGCAGCAGCCGGTCGCCGGCGAGCAGGCGCGCGCCGGCGGCGGCGTCGGCGAAGAACCGGGCCCGCCGGGTGGGCGCCGGTGCGGCCGGGAGCCGCAGGCCGGCCAGCGCCGCGGCGCTGACCAGGAAGCTCGCCGCGTTGATGCCGAACGCCGGTCCGGGGCCGAGTGCGGCGTAGAGGACGCCGGCCAGCGGGGCGAGCGCGATCTGGCTGAGCACGGCGGCCGTCCAGATGCCGCTGTTGGCGGCGACGAGCTGCCGGTCGTCCACCAGGGCGGGCAGGGCGCTGTGCGCGGCCGGGTGGAACAGCACCGACCCGACGGAGAGCCCGAACGCGATCAGGTAGACGGCGACGACGTGCCCGCCCGCGACGATCAGCGCGGTGGCGAGCACGGCGCGCAGCAGGTCGGCGGCGATCATCACCCGGACCCGGGGGAGCCGGTCGACCAGCGTGCCGGCGAACGGCGCGAGCAGCAGGACCGGGACGATCTCGACGGCCACGACCGCGCTGACGCCGAGCGCCGAGCCCGTCAGGTCGAGCACCAGGAGGCTCAGCGTCACGGTCGCGACCACGTCTCCCCACTGCGACGCCGTGCGGGCCGCCCACAACCGCCGGTATCCCGGGGTGGGCGAAGACCGCCCGGAGCCGGACGCGGCGGTCGTGGGGGCCGTTCACGAGTGGCGTCAGATCGCCTGCAGCAGCTGCCGCATGCGGTCGATCTCCGCGGTCTGCGTCGCCACGATCTCCGACGCCAGCGCCTTGGCGCGCTCGTCGGCTCCCTCGGCGAGCTCCCGCCGGGCATCGGTGACGGCACCCTCGTGATGGGCGATCATCATCTCCAGGAACATGCGGTCGAACGCGGCGCCGTCGGCCGCGCGCAGCTGCTCCATCTGCTCCGGGCTCATCATCCCCGACATGCCGGACATCCCGGACATGCCGTCGTGGTGCATCCCGTCGTGGTCCATGCCGTCCCCGGCGGGCACCGGGGCGCCCCAGTCGTTCAGGAGTCCGGTCAGCGGGCCCTGCGCGGCCCTGATCTGTTCGGCGAGCGCCCGGACCTCCGGGTTCCCGCTGCGGTCCAGGGCGAGCTCGGCCATCTCGATCGCCTGCCGGTGGTGCGGGATCATCGTCTGTGCGAACCGGACGTCGGCGTCGGTGAACGGCTGACCTGCCGTGGCTGTGGCGGAGGTGGGTGCGGCGGAGGTGGGTGCGGCGGAGGTGGGTGCGGCGGAACCGGCGGGGGAGCCGGCCGTGGTCCCGCCGCCGCAGGCGACGAGGGCGAGGGAGGCGAGAGCGGCGCCGGTCGCGCCGGCGATGCGCCGGACGTTCATAATCGTTCTCCTCTGGGTGTTCGGACGGGAGGGGCGGCGGCCCGGGATGCGCCGGGCGCGCGGCTCCTCAGATCCGGAACACGCAGAGGGACAGGAACAGCGGTGGGGGCGGGGCGCGCGCGGCCGCGGAGGCGATGCAGCGTCGGGACGGCGTGCGCGGCCCTGTCGGTCGGGTGCCGCTTCCCAGGCGCCGCAGCGCGGCGGCGACGAACAGGCCCAGCAGGATCACGACGCAGCCGGCCATCACGCCGTGCCCGTCGTGGTGCCCGGCCTCGGTCAGCGCTGGTGCGCGCCGGTCGTGGGCCGCGGCCGCGGTGTGGGCCGGCGCGGGTCCGGCCGGCACGTCGATCGAGGTGCCGATCGGGGTGTGGTGGCGGCCCGCGGCGTCGGTCGACCCAGACCGTGCATCGCGACGATGCCGGCGAGGGTGAGCGCGAGCACGACGAGCCGGCCCGCGGTGATCACCGCGACGACCGATCCCGTTGCTTGCGCACGCAACGCGTCGATGATGCCCCCTCCGGCAGCCGCGCGCCGTGGCGGGCCCGGACATCCGGGCTGGCCGCGACACCGGACAAAACGTAGGATCACCGGCAGGGCGCGCCGGGAAGGCTGGTCGGCACTGGTCGACCACCTGCGCGAAAGGAGCCGGCGATGGCCTCCTCCTCCGCTCCTGGTCCCGATGAACCCGCCGAGCTGTCCTCCTGGGAGCGACGGATCCTCGCCGGCATCGAGGAGGACCTCACCTCTGACGATCCCCGGTTCGTGCAGGCGATGCGCCGGCACCGGACCCGCCGGGCGCCGGATTGGTGGCCGGTGTCGCTGCGGTGCACGGTGCTCCTGGTCGCCGGGCTCGTCGTCCTCGTCGTCGCCGCGACCCTCGTCCCCGCGTCGTGGTGGGGCCTGCTCGGGCTGATCACGACCGTCGTGCTGGTGCCGTGGATCCTGTTCTGCGCCACCGAGAAGCGCGGTTCGGGCTGACGCGGCTCCCGGACGGGTGATCGTCGCGGGTGCACCGGGCGTCGTCCCTGCTCCCACCGCCCCATCGCACAGAATGCCGGCAAGCGATCGTGCGAGGTGGACGTGTTCCTGCAGAGGCTCCGCCGCGGTGCCGCATCCCTGCTCGTGGTCGCGACCGCATTCGGCCTCGGCCCGGCGGCACCCGCCATCGACGCCCCCTTCGCCGCCGCACAGCAGCCGCCCGGGCAGATGCGCGGGGTGTGGATCTCCACGGTGGCCAACATCGACTGGCCGAGCCGGTCCGGGCTGAGCGCCGCCGAGCAGCAGCAGGAGTACCGCGCGATCCTCGACAACGCGGTGCGGTTGCGGCTCAACGCCGTCGTGGTGCAGGTGCGCCCGACGGCCGACGCGCTGTGGCCCTCGCCGTTCGAGCCGTGGTCGCAGTGGCTCACGGGTGTGCAGGGGCGGGACCCCGGCTACGACCCGCTCGCCTTCCTCGTCCAGGAGGCTCACCTGCGCGGCCTGGAGTTCCACGCCTGGTTCAACCCGTTCCGCGTGAGCAGGCAGGCCGACCCGGCCCGGCTGGTTCCGGAGCACCCGGCGCGCACGCACCCGGACTGGGTGTTCGGCTACGGCGGCCAGCTGTACTACAACCCGGGCATCCCCGAGGTCCGGCAGTTCGTGACGGAGGCGGTGATGGACGCGGTGACCCGCTACGACGTGGACGCCGTGCACTTCGACGACTACTTCTACCCGTACCCGGTGGGCGGCGAGCAGATCCCCGACGGCGCGACGTTCGCGCAGTACGGCGGGGCGTTCACCGACGTGGGCGACTGGCGGCGGGACAACGTCAACCAACTGGTGCGTGGCATGTCCGAGCGCATCGACGCGGTGAAGCCGGAGGTCGAGTTCGGGATCAGCCCGTTCGGGATCTGGCGCAACGCGTCCACCGAACCGCGCGGCTCGGCGACCGACGGCCTGGAGTCCTTCAGCGCGATCTACGCCGACAGCGTCACGTGGGTCGAACAGGGGTGGGTCGACTACATCGCTCCACAGATCTACTGGGAGATCGGCCACCGCGCCGCCGACTACGCGGTGCTCGTCCCGTGGTGGGCGGGCGTGGTGGCCGGCACCGGGGTGGAGCTCTATGTCGGGCAGGCGGCCTACAAGGTCGGCAGCACGCCCGCGTGGGACGTCGCGGAGCTCAGTGAGCACCTCACGCTGAACCGGGCGCACCCCGAGGTGTCCGGCGACGTCTACTTCAGCGCGCGCTCGCTGACCTCCAACGCCGCCGCCGCCATCGAACAGGTGGCGGCGGAGCACTACGCGCAGCCCGCGCCGAGCCCGGACGCCGAGGCCTGCCCGTCCTGATCACGACGGGCCGTCGAGCTCCGCTCCCGGCGGAAGCGCGTGGAAGCGCCGCTGGAGGTAGACCAGCGGACGCCCCGTGCGGATGGTGCCGAGCACCTCCACCACCTCGGCCGTCACGACCGTCGCCCGCCCGATGGGCACCTGCACCAGCGGGCGGCAGCGCAGCGCGACGGGCGCCTCGGTTAGAGCGTGTCCCGTGGATCATGCGGGTGGGCTGCGGTAGATCTCTTCTGTGCTTGATCGCCACGACTTGACCGACGCGGAGTGGGCACGGCTGGAGCCGTTGCTGCCCGACCGGACACCGCGACG
>NZ_JAHKRK010000272.1 GCF_019396355.1 Pseudonocardia nigra | reverse complement strand
GGGATGTGCCCATCCGGGATGCGACCGAACCCCGTCATGGTGCGAAATTCACCACGTCCTCGAATGGGAACACGACGGGCACACCGAGCTGAACAACCTGGTGATGTTGCGCAGAATGCACCACCGGTTGATCCATCATTCCGGCTGGATCGTGCGCATCGTCGACGGACAGCCCGAGTTCATACCCCCGAAATGGGTGGATCCGGAGCAGAAGCCCCGCCGAAAACCGCGGCCGACAACCGGCGCGAGCTGGCTCACATAAACAGCTTCGAGCGAAGTGCTCACCGGGTTCCGCAATCGTCAGGTGAGCAGTCGGCTGGTGAAGCCGCGCTTCACGAGCCTCCGGTAGGCGTGCTCCACCCCGATCGGGACGTCCTGCTCGACGGCGAAACCCAGCCGAGTGACAACGACTCCGACGCGCACACGACCGCCCGAGGTCGGTCTGCGCGACCCGGCTCTCGATGCCCAACCGGGCGAACCACTCCCGGGCCACCAGCAGAGACACCCGCGCCGAACTCGGACCGGACAGCCTGCCCTGATCCCGCCGGATCCCGCCCTGCAACACCAGTGACCGGGCGAGCAGGTACGCGCCACGTTCGTCCAGCTCGGTCGCCGGGAAGCGCATCATCCACCGCTCGACCAGCGTGCCCGCCGTACCGAAGTCCTTCAAAGTGCTCACTGGATGAGCACTTCACTCCCGCATGCTGACGGTGTTCACCGCGGCGGAGACACCGCCGCCCGACCCAGGGAGCACCGATGTTCCGAGGATTCGCCACCATCAGCTTCTACGCCGACGACCTCGCCGCGGCCCGCGACTGGTACACCGAGCTGCTGGGCGTCGAGCCCTACTACGCCTACCCCCCGCAGCCCGCGCCGCCCGCTTACCTCGAGTTCCGGATCGGCGACGACGGCGACGAGCTCGGCTTCATCGACCGCCGCTACGCCCCTGCCGGCGCCTGCAGCGCCCCCGGCGGCGCGGTGATGCACTGGCACGTCGACGACCTCGCGGGCACGGTGGAGAAGCTGCTCGCGATGGGCGCCACCGAGTACCAGCCGATCACCGAGCACGGCGACGGCTCGGGTTTCACCACCGCGTCGGTCGTCGACCCGTTCGGCAACGTCCTGGGTGTCATGCACAACCCGCACTACCTCGAGGTCCTCGCCGCGCGGACGGCGAAGCCGTGACCGCCGTGACCACCATGACCACCGTCCACGCGGCCGATCGCGCCCAGTGGCGGGCGTGGCTGCACGACAACGCCGGAACCGCCGACGAGGTCTGGTTGGTGATCCACCACAAGGGCAGTGCCACCGCGAGCGTGCAACACCGGGAGGCGCTCTGCTTCGGCTGGATCGACAGCCTCGCCCGCAAACACGACGCGGAGTCGTGGTGCCAGCGCTTCACCCCGCGCAGCCCCCGCGGCGCATGGAGCAAGGTCAACCGGGAGCTCGTGGAGCAGCTCACCGCGCAGGGGCTGATGACACCGGCCGGTCAGGCCGCGGTCGACCTCGCGAAGCGCACCGGCACGTGGTCGGCGCTCGCCGACGCGCAGAACGGCGTCGTCCCCGACGACCTGCGCGAGCAGCTCGCCGCCGACGAGACCGCCGCCGCGCACTTCGCCGCATTCTCCCCGTCGGCCAGGCGGGCGCTCCTGGAGTGGATCGCCCGCGCCAAGCGGCCGGAGACGAGGCAGCGGCGGATCGCCCGCACCGTCGATGCCGCCGCGCGCAACGAACGGCCCTGACCAGCCGTCAGCCGTTGGACACCTCCGCGGGCCAGGGCTTCCCCGTCGCGACGACCGCAGCGGTCCGGACGAGCTCGCCGTACTCCTCCCAGAGCTCACGCGGAAAGCGGTGCAGAGGCATGGAGATGCTCAGAGCGGCGACCGGGCGGTCGGCCGGATCGAGGATCACGGCCGCGGTCGCCGCCACGTCGTTCCGCCACTCCGACGTGTTCAAGGCGTAGCCGCGCTCGCGGATCTCGGCCAGGTCGTCGAGCAGCTCCTGCAGGTCGGTGATCGTCCGCTCGGTGAACCGGTCGAGCCCGTCGGCGAACAAGGCTCGCACCTCGGCCTCGGGCAGGCGCGCGAGGATCGCCTTGCCCGACGAGGTCGCGTGGATCGGTGCCGCGCCGCCCACCCAGGAGTACGTGCGCACCGGCTTGGTGCTCTCGATCTTGTGGAGCAGCACCACCTGGGTCTTCTCCGGAACCGTGAGGTGGATCGTCTCCCCGGTGCGGCGGTGCAGCTCGCGCATCGCCGGAAGTGCGAGCTCGAGGACGTCGGAGCCGTTGGCGAACTGCGCGGCGAGCGTGAGGACCTTGTTCGACAGGGTCCACCGCACCTGGACCTCATCGGTGGACCGGATCCAACCCAGCTCGCCGAGGGCCTGCAGGACGCGGTGCGCCGTCGTCTTCGGGACACCGGCGCGCCGTGCAACGTCGCTGACCCCCACCGGCTGCAACTCTCCCACCGCCTCGATGACGGCGAGAGTCGTGGTGACGCTTCGCATCGGGTCCCTTGACCTCCCTTTCTCCCGATCCTATCGTTCCGTCGCAATGTAGCGGAACGCCGTTCCTCTCAGAGGAACAAAGGAGACCAATGACGCCCTCCTTCGGAGCTCTCGCCGGTGTGCGGGTGCTCGACGTGACCCAGGTGATGGCCGGGGCCTACTGCTCGATGCTGCTGGCCGACATGGGCGCGGACGTGGTCAAGGTCGAGAAGCCCGGAACGGGTGACGACACCCGGCGGATGGGCGAGTTCATGCCGCACGGCGAGTCGCCGTCGTTCATGGCGGTGAACCGGAACAAGCGGGGCATCGTGGTCGACCTGCACGACCCGCGCGGCGTCGACGTGCTCCGCCGGTTGGCCGCCGAGTCCGACGTCCTCGTCGAGAACTTCCGGCCCGGCACGATGGCGAGGCTCGGCCTCTCCTACGAGGACCTCTGCCAGGTGAACCCGGAGTTGATCTACTGCTCCGTCTCCGGCTTCGGCTCCACCGGCCCGTACTCCGAGCAGGGCGGATTCGATCTGATCGCACAGGGCATGAGCGGGGTCATGAGCTTCACCGGCGAGCCCGGCAGGCCACCGGTCAAGACGGGGGTTCCGATCTGCGACCTGAACGCCGGCATGTTCGCCGCCTACGGCGTCCTGACCGCGTACATCCACCGCCTGCGCACCGGGCTCGGCCAGTACGTGGACACGTCTCTGCTCGAAGCCGGCATCGCCTACACGGTCTGGGAGACCGCGCTGCTGTTCGCGAAGGGGGACGTTGCCCGGCCCACCGGCTCGGCGCACCGGCTGTCGGCGCCCTACGAGGCGTTCCCCACCGCGGACGGCTGGCTCACGATCGGCGCGGCCAACCAGCGCAACTGGGAACGCCTGTGCGTCGCGGTCGGACGGTCCGACCTGCTCATCGACGAGCGGTTCGCCAACGCCGGTACGCGGCTCGCGCACCGCGCCGAGCTCGCCGAGCAGCTCGGCACCGTCCTTGGCACCCGGTCCACTGCCGAGTGGGTCGACCATCTTCGCGAAGCCGGTGTCCCGTGCGGCCCGATCTACGACATCCAGCAGGTCTACGACGACGAGCACGTCCGGGCGCGGGAGATGCTCGTCGAGGTGGAGCACCCGAGGGCCGGGCGCAACCAGCAGATCGGCGTGCCGGTCAAGCTGTCCGTGACCCCTGGGCGGGTCCACTCCCCCGCTCCCGTTCTCGGCCAGCACACGCGCGAGGTGCTCACCGAGGCCGGGCTGCCCGAGCGCGAGGTGGCCGAACTGATCGCCGCCGGCGTCGTCGAGCAGGCGGCGTTCGAACCGATCGAGGCGCGATGACCCATCTGGCGCTCCGAGGCGTGACCAAGACCTTTGCCGACGTCACCGCCGTCGACGACCTCGACCTGACCATCGAGGACGGCGAGACCGTCGTGCTGCTCGGTCCGAGCGGCTGCGGGAAGACGACCTGCCTGCGCATGATCGCCGGCTTCGAGCGACCGGACGCCGGCGAGATCGTCTTCGCCGGCGAGACGCTGGCATCCCCGAAGGCCTTCGTGCCGCCCGAGAAGCGACACATGGCGGTCGTCTTCCAGAGCTACGCGCTGTGGCCGCACATGAGCGTGTACGACAACGTCGCGTTCGGGCCGACGACGGCGAAGAACGACCGGGCCGAAGTCCGTCGCCGCGTGCTCGAGGTGCTCGAACTCGTGCAGCTGACCGGGTACGAGGACCGCTACCCGCACCAGCTGTCCGGAGGACAGCAGCAGCGCGTGGCGCTGGCCAGGGCACTCGTCACCCGCCCGCGCCTGCTGCTGCTCGACGAACCACTGTCCAACCTCGACACCCGGCTGCGTGAGGAGATGCGTGGCGAGGTCAAGAGGATCCGGCAACTCCTCGACGTCACGATGGTCTACGTCACCCACGACCAGGCAGAGGCGCTCTCACTGGCCGACCGCCTCGTCGTGATGAACGCGGGCCGCATCGAGCAGATGGGGACGCCGACCGCGGTCTACCGGCGCCCGCGCAACGGCTACGTCGCCCGCGCGCTCGGGGCCACGAACATCGTGCCCGTGGACGTCCTGGCGTGCCACGGCGCGTCAGCCCACGTGCGCCTGTTCGGTGGGCTCGATCTCGAGGTCGACACCAGCAGGCTGAACGGCAGCTTCGGGGACCGCGCGCAGGCACTCGTGTCGATCCGGCCCGCCGGCATCAGCATCGGCCTGCCCGAGGCAGGTCGCCCGCGAGCGACCGTCACCGAGGCGATGTTCTTCGGCGACGTCGTGCAGTACGCGGTGGACTTGCCCACCTGCCCGGTGCCGCTGAAGATCACCGGCTCCGGCGCGCACCCGTACCGACCCGGCGACACCTTGTCGCTCGACGTCGCGCCCGACGCCGTCGCCGTCTTGGACGACCACCTTCCGCAGCCATCGACCGAGGGGATCGCATGAACAGCTCGCCCAGGTCCACCCGACAGTTCCTGACCGCAGGCCTCTCCGCGTTGGCCCTGCTGGCCGCAGGCTGCGGGGGCTCCGACGGCGCGGCGTCGGCAGCAGGCGGTGGTGACGCTCCCGAGTGCGGCTTCTCCGAGGAGCTCGTCGCCGCGGCGCAGGAGGAAGGGCAGGTCACGATCTACGCGGGCGGCCACACCCGCGAGACGCTCGAGCGGCTCACCGAGATGTTCCAGGACGCGTACGGGATCACCGTGACGTCGGTCCGCGAGGACTCCGGGGCGGTGGTCCGCATGGTGCAGGCCGAGCTCGCCGCCGGCAATCTCAACGCCGACGTGATCAGCCTCGCCGACATCGCCGCCATGGCCGAGCTCGCCGAGGACGGCGCCCTCATGCCGTCGGAGGCCCCCAACCTCGACGAGTTCATCGCCGGGGTGGACGACCCCGAGACGCCGCAGATCCCGTACGCGGTGACCCCGCTCGGGATCATGTACAACGAGGCCGTCACCATCGACCCGCCGAACTCCTGGCAGGAGCTCGCCGACTACGACGGCACGATCGTGGTGGCCGACCCGAACGCCTCGGGCACCTCGTTGCTGTTCTTCAGCATGCTCACCGAGCACCTCGGCGACGAGTGGCTCGCGAAGCTGGCCGACGGCAGTGTCACCGTCACGGACAGCTCGCTGGCGCTCGCGCAGCTGGTCCTGACCGGCGAGGCCGACGTCGCCGTCCCCGCGATCGAGTCGACCGTGATCGCCGCAGCCGCAGGCGGGGAGCCGCTGGCCGCCGCATTCCCGGAAGACGCCGTCCCGACCTTCTCGTCCGAGCTCGCCGCGCTGGCCGGTTCACCGCATCCCAACGCCGCGAAGCTGCTGGTGGGCTACCACGTGTGCGAGGCCTTCCAGCAGTCGGTGGCCGAGCAGGGTGGGCGTCCGATCCTCGAAGGTGCGCCCGCACCGGAGGGCGTGGCGGATCTCGGCGGAGCCGAGCTACTGAGCCCGGATCTGGAGCAGCTGGCCACGAAGGCGGAGCCGCTGCGGGCGCGCTTCACCGAGCTGTTCGGGTGAGCAGGCGGCCGCGCCGACGAGGGAGGAGGACCGATGTCGATCAACATCACGCAGCGGCGCGGTGACGCGTCCGTCCCACCTGCTCCTCGTGGACGTGCGGCGATGACGCTTCGGCCGGCGCAGCGGGCCACCGCGTTCGAGCGTGCCGGTCGGCTGACCTGGGTGCTGGCGCTGGGCGTGCTGCTGGGCTATCCGCTCGTCGAGCTCTTCCGGCGCAGCGTCGTCGCGGACGACGGCTCGTTCACCCTGGAGCACTACGCCGGCCTGCTCCAGGACCCGCAGCTCGTCGGCGCCACGCTCAACTCGCTGTGGATCGGCGCAGGCACCGTCGTCGGCAGCCTCCTGATCGCGATGCCCCTGGCCTACCTGGTGAGCCGGACCGACCTGCCGGCGAAGAGGTTCTTCGGCACCAGCGCCGTCCTCACGTTCGCGGCACCGAGCTTCATCGCCGCGCTCGGCTGGATCCTGCTGCTCGGCCAGAACGGCCTGATCAACACCACCCTGATGGCGGTGTTCGGCCTGGCAGAGCCCCCGTTCGACATCTTCACGCCCTGGGGGATCATCTTCGTCCTGTCGATGTTCCTCTACCCGCTCGTGTTCCTGCCCGTGTCGGCGGCGCTCAACAACGTGGATCCCGCGCTGGAGCAGGCGGCGGCCAGCTTCGGCGCGAGCCGCGCCCGGGTACTGGTCAAGATCACGCTCCCGCTCGCGCTCCCGGCCACGGTCGGCGGGTCGATCCTCGTCTTCGTCACCAGCTTCGTGATCTTCGGCCCGGTCGCGATCCTGGGCGCGCCCGCGGGCTTCGAGACCATCCCGATGGTGCTGCTCCGGCTCATCTCGGCGCCGCCCCGCATCGAGACCGCCGCGGTGATGAGCGTGCCGGTCCTGCTCGTGATCGCGCTCGCGCTGCTGCTGCGCCGCTGGCTGGTCGGTGCCCGGCGGTTCACCGTCCTCGGAGGGAAGCCGGGCGCCCGGCCGGTGCTGCACCTCGGGCGGGCCCGACCGCTCGCGACGGCGTTCGCGGTCGGGGTCTTCGTCATCACGCTCGTCCTGCCGTTCGGCATCCTCGCCCTGACGTCGTTCCGTCGGGCGATCGGTCTGCCCCTCGGCCTCGACAACCTCGTGCTCTTCGACAACTACCAGCGCGTTTTCGAGAACGGCCAGATCGTGGAGGCGTTCACGAACAGCTTCCTGCTGTCCGTCGGCGCGGTCCTCCTCGGTCTCGTGCTCGCACTGCTCGCGTCCTGGCTGGTGCAGCGCACCCGGGCGCGCAGCAACGGCGTCATCGCGCCGGTCATGCTGTCCCCGCTGGCCTTCCCCGGCGCCGTGTTCGGCATCGGAATGATCATCGCCTTCGCCCGGCCCCCGTTGGCACTCGGCGGCACACTGACCATCCTCCTGCTCGCCTACACCGTGCAGGCGCTGCCACTCGCCTTCACCTACATCAACGCGGCGATGAGCCAGATCGGCCCCGAGCTCGAGGAGGCCTCGCGCAGCCTCGGGGCGGGCTGGACGACCACGTGGCGCCGAATCACCCTGCCACTGTTGAGGCCGTCCGTGGTCGCGGTTGCGCTGATCACCTTCGTGCTGCTGTTCCGCGAGCTGGAGATGTCGGTCTTCCTCTACACCGGCGCGAACCCGACCACTGCCACCGTGCTCTACGAGCTCGCGGGCGAGTCGCTGTTCCAGCTCGCGGGCGCCCTCTCCGTCGTGATCCTCGCCGTGAACATCACCGTGGTGCTGGTCGCGGTTCGCCTCCTCGGCGCCGACGGCGCCGCCACTCCCACCGCACAGGAGAACCGATGACCGTCGACGGCAGCCCTTCGACCCACGTGACGCTGGAGTACCAGAACCGCCACGTCGCCCTCGTCACCCTGGACCACCCTCCGGCGAACACCCTCAGCTGGGAGAGCCGGCAGGCCCTGATCCGCATCCTCGACGAGCTCGACGCCGACCCCGAGGTGCGCTGCCTGGTGATCACAGGCGCCGGTCCCCGGTTCACCGCGGGGGCGAACCTGCGCGAGGACCAGGCGATGTCCGACGACCAGCTCGAGGCGTTCCTGGGTGACTTCGACCGGATCCTGACCGGCATCGAGGGGTTCCGCGCGCCCGTCATCGCCGCGATCAACGGCGCGACGATCGGGGGCGGGCTCGAGTTCGCCATGGCGTGCGACATCCGCACCGCCTCCAGCGAGGCCTTCTTCGTGGCTGCCGGAGTGAACGTCGGTCTCATCGCGAACTTCTGGCGCCTGGCGCGCATCACGGGGCTGGGCCCGGCCAAGGAGATCCTGCTGACCGGCGATCGTTACACCGCGGAGCAGGCCCTCACGTGGGGCCTGGTGACCGAGGTTCACCCACCGGACGCGCTGCTGCCCGCCGCCCTCGCGAAGGCCGAGCGCATCGCCACGCGTGCTCCCCTCTCCGTGGAGGCCACCAAGAGGTGCGTCAACGTCGCCCTCGATCTGGAGCGGGAGCCGGCGCGCGCGCTGCAGGTCGAGAACTTCCTGGCGATGTTCCGGACCGAGGACCACAAGGAGGCGCTGGCCGCCTTCTTCGAGCGGCGCCACGGGAACTACCAGCGCCGCTGAGCTCGGCGCGCAGGTCCCCGTTGCAGCAAAGCCACTTTCACGCCACGAGCTTGCGTGAAAGGTGACATGTGGCGGGACCCCCTCGGCACGGAAACATCGGTCCCGTGGGAACCAGACCGTGGTTCTGATGGTGCTCGAGGAGGTCCCGATGGCGATCGTAGGCGGGTTGGATCTGCACCGGAA
>NZ_JAHKRK010000271.1 GCF_019396355.1 Pseudonocardia nigra | reverse complement strand
CGTGGCGCAGCCCGCCCGACTCGGCCCGCTGGCAAGCGGACGCAGACCCGACGACGCCTCACCCCCGCCGATCAAGGCGCTACTGTCGCCCCGAACCGATACAGGCGGTGCCACCGGGCGCGGCGGCACCGGGCGCGATCGTGCCCGCGGTCCTGTCGTTGCCCGAGCAGGACGTCACCGCCCGGGTCCGGCCGTCGGCGACCGCCCCGAACGGCGAGCTCGCCGTCCCCACCGACCCGAGCCTGCTGGGCTGGTGGGTCGGTGGCGCCCGCCCCGGTGAGGCGGCGGGCACCACGGTCCTCGCGGGGCACGTCGACTCCGCGGAGGCGGGGCTGGGTGCGTTCGCCGCGCTGCGCGACGTCGAGGGCGGTGACCGGGTCGAGATCGCGGCCGCCGACGGCACCGTGCGCGCGTTCGTCGTGACCGACGTGACGCGGTACGGCAAGGCGCAGCTGCCCCGTGAGCTGTTCACCCGTGACGGGCCGCCGCTGCTGGCGTTGATCACCTGTACCGGCGAGTTCGACCGCGACCGCGGCAGCTACACCGACAACCTCGTCGTGCTCGCGACTCCGGCATGACACCGACCCGACGGAGGACGATGCGACACCGCCTGCTGACCCTGACCGCGCTCGCGGCCCTCACCGTGGCCGGGTGCGCGAGCCCGGCCGGGCCGGCCGCCGCCCCGGACGCCCCGGCCCCGGAGCCCGCCACCGCCGCCCCGGAGGTTCCCGGGCTGGTGGTCCACGCCAGCGCCTACGACGTCGCCGAGACCAGCACCCGGGTGCAGGAAGCATTGGCCGCCGCCGGGATGGTCACCGCGGTCGTCGACCACGCCGCGAACGCCGCCTCGGTCGGCGAGCAGCTGCGCCCGACCACGCTGGTGATCGGCGGCGCGCCGATGGCCGGCAGCCCGGTCATGGGGGCCGCGCAGACCGCCGGGATCGACCTGCCGCAGAAGTACCTGACCTGGCAGGCGGCCGACGGCACCGTCTACCTCGGCCACAACTCCGCCGACTACATCGGCGCCCGCGCCGGGATCGTGCCCGACTCACCCGCTCTCGACGCGCTGCGAATGGGGTCGGGCGGGATCGCGGCCGCAGCGTCGGGGTCCGAGGAGCCGGTCTCGACCGGCGACGCCACGGTGGACGGCGAGGGCTACCTGGTCGAGCAGACCGCCGACACCACGGTGGCCGAGGCGATCAGCCGCTACCAGGAGGCGTTCGTCGCGGCCGGGCTCACCCCGGTGGCCACCGTCGACCACACCGCCGGGGCGGCCGGCGTCGACATCGCGTTGCGCCCGACCCAGGTCACCCTCGTCGGGAACCCGAAGGTCGGCACCACGCTGATCCAGGCCAACCAGACGATGGGTATCGACCTGCCCGTGCGCTACCTGGCCTGGCAGGACGAGACCGGCACCGTGCACGTCGGACACCCCGATATCCGCGTCCTGGCCCAACGCCACGGCCTGAGCGGCGTCGAGGACGTGCTCGCGATGGTCGAGAACGCCACCGCCATGTTCACCGCCACCGCGGCCGGCGGCTGACCGGCCGGGGTGCCGGGCGGATGTGACCGGACGGTGGCATCTGCCCGGCGGACCCGGCGGACACCAGGTTGATCATATAAGGGTGGTGGGCATGCGACGTACCGCGATGCTCGTCCTGTCCGCCGCCCTGCTGGCCGCTTGCTCCGCCGGCCCGGCGGCCCCGACCCCGGCCGCCACCGATCCGGTGGCGCCCTCGGCCGCTGCCGATGCGGCCGGGCAACGGTTCCCCGACATCGTCGAGGTCGAGGCCACCCGCACCGGCGACGGTTACTCCTTCGCGGTGACCGTCAGCTCGCCCTACGACACCCCCGAGCGCTACGCCGACGCGTTCCGGGTCCGCGCCCAGGACGGCACCGTCTACGGCGTCACCGAACTGACCCACGACCACGCCACCGAGCAGCCCTTCACCCGCTCCCTGTCGAACGTGACGATCCCCGCCGAGGTCACCAGCGTCGTGGTCGAGGGCCGCGACCAGGCCAACGGCTGGGGCGGCGGCACCCGGACCGTCGAGCTCCCCACCTGAGCCCGGTCAGGAGCCGGCCGGGGCGGGCGGCAGGAACAGGTGCCCCCGGGCGCTGCCCCGCGTAGAAGATCACGGCCAGGACGGCCAGGACGGTCGACCCGCTGTGCAGCGCCAACCCGCTAGTGCCGGTGACGACGGTGCCCACCCGGAAGGTGAACGACCACCAGGTCAGCGAGAACGGCAGCCCGGCGCGCGGTGTGGATCGTGACCGCGGCCGCCAGTGCGATCCACAGCAGCGTGAACCCGAACACCGGGATCCCGTAGACCAGGCCGAGCGCGACGAACGCGGTGGCGTACGGGTCGGGCAGCGCCAGGTGCGCCACCCCGCCGAGCAGGTTCACCGCGGTGATCGACTGCCCGAGTCAGCCCAGCACGATCCACAGCTTCGGCACGGTCGCGGCCGGGCCGAGCCTGTGCTGGGTGAGCCGGTTCCAGATCAGGGTGGTGACGATGACCGAGGCGAGCAGGGTCAGGCCGAACATCGCGTAACAGGCCAGCAGCAGCGTCAGCCGGGCCTGCCCCTCGGGGGCGTAGGGGACCAGCAGGGCCCCGGTCGCGGCGGAGACCATCGGGGGCACCACCGGCATCAGCCAGCCACCGAGCACCGAGTCCGGGGCGAGGTCGTGGCGGGTGAACATCAGGTACGGGACCGCGACCGCGCTCGCCAGCCCGGCCACCGTGCCCAGCGTCCACAAGGTGGCGCCGGCCGCGACGGCGAGGGGCTCGCCCAGCAGGTCCCTGCCGAGCAGCAGGGCGCCCGCGCCGACGGTCAGCAGCGCCATCGGCGGCGCCCCGTAGAACTGCGCCATCACCGGGTTCGCGGCGTGCCCGCGCGCGGTGGCGGGGTGCCGGATCCAGTGCACGGTCCAGGCCGTGCTCAGCGCGACGAGCATCGTGGACGGCACGATCCAGACGACGGTCGCGGCCGGGTGCAGGCCGGGGAACTGGAGCGGGAGGGTGACCGGCTCGCCGACGTGGTCCGACGCCTGAACCGGGTGCAGGGGCAGATCGGCGGTGTCGTCCGCATGATCGAGGAGGGCCGCGACTGCGCCGCCGTCGTCACCCAGCTCGCCGCCGCCTCGCGAGCGCTAGACCGGGCCGGATTCAAGATCATCTCAACCGGGCTCCGGCAGTGCCTCGACCAGGACGACCAGGGCGTCCGCGAGATCGACGAGGCCGCCCTGGAGCGACTGTTCCTCTCCCTCGCCTGAACCCGGAAGGACAACTGGAGGACCCATGTTCGAGATCGAGACCATCGAGACGCCCGGGCTGGGCGACCGCAGCTACCTCGTCACCGACGGCACGGTGGCCGCGGTGATCGACCCGCAGCGCGACGTCGACCGCGTCCTGGAGATCGCCTCCCGGCGCCGGGTCACGATCACCCACGTGGTGGAGACCCACCTGCACAACGACTACGTCACCGGCGGGCTCGACCTGGCCCGGCGGACCGGCGCCACCTACGTCGTGGCGGCCGATGACGACGTCGAGTTCGACCGGCACGCCGTCTCCGACGGCGACGTCCTGGAGGTTGGCTCGATGCACCTGCGTGTCGTGCACACCCCGGGTCACACCCACCACCACATGAGCTACGTGGTCGAGTCGCCCGACGGCACCCCGCAGGCGGTGTTCACCGGGGGGTCGATGCTCTACGGCGCCACCGGCCGTACCGACCTGCTCGGTGCAGAGCACACCGACGAGCTCACCCATGCCCAGTTCCGCTCCGTGCGGCGGCTGGCCCGCGAGCTCCCGGCCGAGACCGAGGTCTTCCCGACACACGGCTTCGGCAGCTTCTGCTCGGCCACCCCGACCAGCGGCGACTCCTCGACCGTCGGCGAGCAGCAGGCGTCCAACCCGGCGCTGACGATGGACGAGCAGCGCTAGGTGGACACGCTCCTCGCCGGGCTGGTGCCTACCCCGCCTACTACGCGCACATGGGGCCGCTGAACCGCAGCGGCCCGCCGCCGGTGGACCTGACCGGCGACCCGACCGAGGTGGACCCGACCGAGCTGCGCCGCCGCATCGACGCCGGCGAGTGGGTCGTCGACCTGCGTGACCGTCGCGCGTTCGCCGCCGGGCACCTCGCCGGTTCCCTGGGCTTCGAGCTCTCCCGCAACTTCGTCACCTACCTGGGCTGGCTCTACCCCTACGGTGACACCTCCCTCACCCTGATCGGCGAGTCGCCCGAGCAGGTGGCGCAGGCGCGGCGCGAGCTCGTGCGCATCGGCATCGACGCCCTCGCCGGCGCCGCGACCGGCGACGTCTCGGACCTGACCGGCCCGACGCCGCTGCGCTCCTACCCGGTGCGCGACTTCGCGGCGCTGGCGGAGACCATGGCCGCGCGTGCAGTCACCCGTCCTCGACGCGCGCCGCGACGACGAGCGGGCACAGGGCGGCGTCGCGGGGGTCCCTGCACATTCCCCTGCACCAGCTCGCGGACCGTCGCGACGAGGTCCCCGGCGGCGAGGTGTGGGTGTACTGCGGCTCGGGGTACCGGGCGTCGGTCGCGGCGTCCGTCCTCGACGGCCCCGACCGGGACCTGGTCCTGGTCGACGACGCCTACGACTCCGCGCGGGACCTCGGCCTGGAGGAGGCCCTCTGATCGCTCACGGCCCGGCGGCACACCCCAGGCGGTAACCATCGGGCACCGCGAACTCCGCTGTGACCGCGACGCGGCCGGCGGCGAGCACCGTCCGCCGGAGCTCCACCGGCACCCCGTCCGCCAGGCTCACGCGCTCGACGACGAGCCCGGCGTCCGCGGAGCTCCCCCCGAGCATCCGACCCTCGTCCGGAGCGAGCCGCACCGCGGTGAACCTCTCGTGCCCGCTGGTGACGGTGACCCCGCACCGCCGCGGGCAGCATTCCTCCTCGGCCACGTCGGCGTCCAGCAGCGCCCAGCCGATGCTGTGGGGCAGCTAGAGCCTGTCCCGTGGATCATGGGACAGGCTCTAGCCGAGCACCTGGCGCGAATGCCAGGACTCGCCGACACCGACCGCGACATCGCTTGGCGGCTGGCCCGCTCCGCCGCGCTGGCCGCGACCAGTCGACACCACCGGCATCCGCGATGAGCGCCACCCCCACCACGAGGCCCACAACCAGCACGACGGCAGCGCACGCCCAGTCCCTCGCCCAAGGCGCCGCCGGCGCCGCGCTGCTGCCCATCGAGCGCGCCCACCGCGGCGAGGGCACGTGGGACGACGCCCACCGTGCGCTCGCCGGCTGCACCCGTCAGCTCGTGGCCGACCAGACCGCGTCGCTGTACTTCGGCGCCCCCGCCGTCGCGTTCGCCCTCCACGCCGCGAACGCCGCGAACGCCGCGAATAGCCGCTACCGACGGGCACTGACCGTCCTCGACCAGCGCATCGACGAGCTCACCGCGCGCCGCCTCACCCTCGCTCACGCCCGCATCGACCGCCGTGAACGCGCCCGCGCCGCCGAGTTCGACCTGTTCTACGGCCTGACCGGGATCGGCGCCCACCTCCTGGCCCGACACCCGGGCAGCCCCCGGCTGCGCGAGATTCTGTCCTACCTCGTGCGGCTCACCGCATCGCTGCCCGGCGATCCCGACGCCCTACCGGGCTGGTGGTGCGGCGTTGGTCCATCCGGTGAGGACTCCCCCGCGTTCCCCGGCGGGCACGCCAACCTCGGCATGGCCCACGGCATCGCCGGTCCGCTGTCGCTGCTGTCCCTGGCAATCAGCGCGAACATCGTCGTCGACGGCCATACCGCCGCGATCCGCCACATCTGCGACTGGCTCGACCACCACCGCCAACCCGGCCCCGCCGGCGCCTGGTGGCCACAGTGGATCACCTTGGACGAGCATCGCGCCGGTCGCGTCACCCAGCCCGGGCCCCTGCGGCCGAGCTGGTGCTACGGCACTCCAGGTCTGGCCCGCGCCCAACAGCTCGCCGCGATCGCGCTCGGCGACCGCGCCCGCAAGCACATGGCGCAGAACGCGCTCGCCGATTGCCTCGCCGACCCGGCGCAACGCGGACGAATCCATGACGCCGGGCTGTGCCACGGCCTCGCCGGTCTCCTGCACACCGCCCACCGGGTCGCCGCCGACGCCGACCCGGACGACGCTGGCCGGATTACCTCCCGCAACTGCGCGCGCTGCTGACCGCAGCACCCGCCGTCGCTGCCCGCGCCGACGAGGGGCTGCTCGACGGAACGACCGGGACCGCGCTCGCGCTGCTGGCCGCCCACACCGCCGGCACCAACGCGTCGGGATGGGACACCTGCCTCCTCTCCGGGCCACCCCGCACTACGACCTCCCACCCGGCCGAAAGGACCTCGTCATGAAGGCCAAGCCGGCCCCGGCGCCCGACGAGACGCCCGACGCGGCCCTCGACGACGCGATCGACGTGGTGGAGCAGCGGGTATGGGCTCACCTCACCGGTACACCGAGCACGCACCCCACCCCGCCGTGCGGTGATCTCACCTCGGGCGACCTCGCGGCCGCGATCGCGGCCTACCGTGCCGCCGGACGCGCGGCGCTGCACGAGGCCCGCACGGCCCAGCACCGTTGGTATCAGGTGCGGATCCTGTTCGCGGATTGGGACACCGCCGAGCAGATCGCCGCCACGGAACTCGCCCCGCGCCTCGAGCAGGCCCGTCACGCCGGTGACGTGGGCGGATGGTGGTACCTGCGCAAGCACCCCAACTGGCGCCTGCGCGCCCAGGTCCCCCGCCCCGGCGCCCGCACCGACACCGTCGCCGCCGTGACGAGCCACCTCGACGATCTCGTTCAAGCCGGCGCGATCCAGCGGTGGCGGGAGACGATCTACGAACCGGAACAGCCGGCGTTCGGCGGCCCCGCCGGAATGGACATCGCCCACGACCTCTTCCACGTCGACAGCCGCGGCGCCCTGACCTACCTCGCCCGCCCCCGCCAGGTCGGACGCCGCGAGCTGTCGATCCTGCTGTGCACCGCGCTGATGCGCAGCGCCCGGCAGGACTACGGCGAGCAGGGCGACATCTGGCACCGCGTCGCCCAGCTCCGGCCCCTGTCCCCGCCACCCCCGCCCGAGCAGCTAGGCACCATGATCGCGCCCCTGCACCGGCTGCTGGCCATCGACACGTCCGCCGCAGGCCCCCTACACGACCCGCGGGGCTCCCTCGGGTTCGCCGCCCCATGGGCGGCCGGCCTCACCGCCGGCGGAGCCCGCCTGGCGGACCTGGCCCGCGACGGCGCACTCGAACGCGGCCTACGCGACGTCCTGGCCAACCACGTCATCTTCCACTGGAATCGCCTCGGCATCCCCACCACCGCGCAAGCCGTCCTCGCCCGCGCCGCACGTGACACCCTCCTCGAGACATACCACGACCCTGCCGCAGCGGGAAGAACTGGCTGATGCACCCGCCACCGACCCCGCAGGTCCGTACGCGGATGTGCGCGGCCCACGACCACGCGCGCGCCGCGCTCGGCCTCCGGCTCGGCCCCGCTCCCGACAGCACCGAGGCATGGGGCTGGAACGGCCGAACCCTCGGGCGGCCCGTCGACACCCCCACCGGGCCCGGATGGCTCCGCCTCGCCGCCGCCCCCAGCGGACACACCGATCACGTGTTCTGGAGCGGCAACCACGACGCCGACGCCGTCCTGCCCGTCGGCACACCCCGGCCCGCACGCCGCGCCAACCTCGATTGGCACGACCACACCTGGAGCTACCGCGCCGAACTGTTCGACCACACGACCGACCCTCCGATTAGCCCAACAGCGACACTCACCGACACGCCCACCCTCCCCCCGCGATGGTGGGCCGAGCTGCGCGCGACGCTCACCGCGATCTCCGCCGTCCCGACCTCGCGCCACACCACCGATCAGCATTACCTGGACTGGTCCGTCCCGACCTTCCTCGACCCCGACATGGACACCACCACGACGTCCTGGACCACCGCTCACGGCGACCTGCACTGGGCCAACCTGTGCGCGCCACGACTGCAGATCCTCGACTGGGAAGGCTTCGGCCGAGCACCCGCCGGCTACGACGCCGTCATGCTCCACACCCACAGCCTCCTCGCACCCGACCTCGCCGAGCACGTCCACGCCGAACTCGCCGCCACCCTCGACACCCCGACCGGGCGGTTCGCCGAACTCGCCGTCATCGCCGAACTCCTGCACAACGCCGCCGACGGCAACACCACCATCCCCACCAGGCCGCTGCGCCGACGCGCCGCCCACCTCCTTGACCGAGCGAAGGACGACTGACCGTGACCGACGACCATCCCGACCAAGCCGCCATGGTCGAGAAGGTCCTCCGCGCCGGCTACGCTCAGCGCCCCACCGTCGAGCAGACCCTGCCCGTCGTGTCCCGGCACGTGTTCCTGCCCGAGGCGCCGCTGGGGGAGGCACTCAACCCGCACACTGTCTACCCGCTCGACGACGTAACCCCGCTACCGCAGACCGGCGGCGTGCCACGCAGGCCGTTCAGGGAGTCTGGCATCGGCCACAGGACAACCTAAACGCCGCGCTGCTGCCGGAGCGGTCAATCTGTGCCGGGATGTTAGCCTCGGGCTTTCATCGAAGTTGATCTTGTGAGCGACACGCGGGCCCTGGATACGCGAAAGTGCCTGCTCAGCACGGTTGGATCGTGGTTGTCGAGGCCATGACCGAACTGAGTGAGAGGCACTTCGCGGGTGAAGCATAAGGACTTGCGTCCCTGGTTGTCGGTGATCGCCGGCGGCGAGTCGCTGGTGTCGCACGCCGGTGGGGTGTTGTTGACCGAGACCGCGCGGCGCAGCGGGCTGTCCGGGCAGCTGTCGCGGCTGCT
>NZ_JAHKRK010000270.1 GCF_019396355.1 Pseudonocardia nigra | reverse complement strand
GCCCGGAATCCGCCCGCGAGTCGCCCGGGGCGGGACTGGGCGACTCGCGGGGCGGGACTGGGCGACTCGCGGGGCGGGACTGGGCGACTCGCGGGGCGGGACTGGGCGACTCGCGGGGCGGGACTGGGCGACTCGCGGGGCGGGATCGGGCGACTCGCGGGTGGGTGGTAGACGCGGGCTGGCAGCATGGCGGCCGTGACGTCGGGGACGGGTAGCACGGCGGTCGTGCTCGGCGGGGGCGGACTGCTGGGGGCGGTCCAGGTCGGGCAGGTCCGAGCGCTGCTGGAGGCAGGCGTGCGGCCCGACCTCGTCGTCGGCACGTCCGTCGGCGCGATGAACGGTGCCGTGCTCGCCGGGTCTGCTCCCGCCGAGGTCGGCGACCGGCTCGAGGAGCTGTGGCGGTCCCCGGATGCGGCGGCGGTGTTCGGCGCGGGGCCCGTCGCGCGGCTGCGGGAGCTCGCCCGCAGCGGCACGGCGGCGCACTCGCCCGAGCCGCTGCGGCGCGCGCTGCTCGCGGAGCTGGGCGACCGGCTCATCGAGGATCTGCCCGTCCGGTTCGAGTGCTGCGCTGCCCGGATCGAGGACGCGAGCGAGCACTGGTTCGACCGGGGACCGGTGGTGGACGCCGTGCTGGCGTCGGCCGCCGTGCCGGGGCTGCTGCCGCCCGTCGAGCTGGAGGGCGCACACTACCTCGACGGCGGGCTGGTCAACAGCATCCCGCTGGGCCGCGCGGTGGAGCTGGGGGCGCGACGGGTGTTCGTGCTGCAGGTCGGGCGGATCGACAGCCCGCTGCGGCCACCGCGCAAGCCGTGGGAGGTCGCGATGGTGGCCTTCGAGATCTCCCGGCGGCACCGCTTCGGGCGGGACCTCACGTCGGTGCCGCCGGACGTCGAGGTGCACGTGCTGCCGGCCGGGAGCGGGGCCGCGCCGCGCTGGGACAGCCGGGACGCGCTGCGCTACCGCGACGTCGCCGGCGTCGAGCGGCGGATCGAGACGGCCCGCCGGGAGTCGGCGGAGTACCTCAGGACGGTGCTGTCGTGACGCTTCCCCCGCGCTGGGTCCGCCGTCTGGTGTTCGGGCCCGCCGTCATCGGCCTGGCGCTCGTGGTCGTGCTGACGCTGCCGCTGTGGCTGCTCGTCGCCGCCGCGGTGTCGCCGCTGCTGCCCGGGAAGCTGCGGGCGCTGCGCGTGCTGTGGGTGGCGGTGGTCGCGCTCGTGCTGGAGAGCGTCGTGCTGGTCGCGCTGTTCGGGCTGTGGCTCGCGTCCGGGTGCGGGCTCGCGATCCGCACACCGCCGATGCAGTACCTGCACTACCGGCTCGTGGGCTGGTACCTGCGGGCGCTCTACCGGGAGGCGGCGCGGGTGCTGGGGCTGCGGGTCGAGATCGAGGGCCCCGACCCCGACGAGTACCTCGGACGCCCACTGCTCGTGTTCTGCCGCCACGCGGGGCCGGGCGACTCGTTCCTACTGGTCCACGCCCTGGTCAACTGGTACGCCCGGGAACCGCGGATCGTGCTCGCCGCTGCGCTCCAGTGGGACCCGGCGCTCGACGTCGTGCTCAACCGACTGCCCAACCGGTTCCTCTCGGTCGGCGGCGCCGACGGGGAGCGGCGCATTGGGGAGCTCGCCACCGCGCTCGACGGCGACGACGCCTTCGTGATCTTCCCGGAGGGCGGCAACTTCACCGAACGCCGCAGGCTGGCCGGGATCGAACGGCTGCGCGCGGGCGGGTTCGAGGAGATGGCCCGGCGCTCGGAGGCCATGCGGCACGTGCTGGCGCCGCGGCCGGGCGGGGTCTCGGCCGCGCTCGCCGCCGCACCGGAGGCGGACGTCGTCTGGGTGGCGCACGCCGGGCTGGACCACCTGCACACCGTGGCGGACATCTGGCGCGAGCTGCCCCTGGACACGACGGTGCGGATGCGCTGGTGGCGGGTGCCGCACGACGAGGTGCCGAAGGAAGCCCGGGTGGAGTGGCTCTACGACTGGTGGAAGCGGATCGACGAGTGGGTGGACGGCACCCGGGAACCGCGATGACGCGGCCGTTGAACGCGACGGCGGCGTCGCTGCTCGGCTTCCTGCACTACGGTCCGATGACGGGATGGGAGCTGGTGGCCACGGCGCAGCGCCGGATCGGCGCGTTCTGGACACTGACGCAGAGCCAGGTGTACCGCGAGCTGGCGACGATGGCCGTCCGCGGGCTGGTCGAGGCGGGCGCGCCCGGACCGCGCGACCGGAAGCCCTACACGATCACCGACGCGGGCCGCGACGCGTTCGACGACTGGGTGCGCCGAGAGCCCGGCCCGGACCAGGTCCGGATCCCGCTGCTGCTCACCCTCGCCTTCGCCGACCACCTCTCGCCCGGGCGGTTGGCCGAGCTGGTGGCCTCCCGCCGTGCCGAACACGCGGAACGGCTGGCCCGCTACGAGGCCGACCGGGAGGCCCTGCGCGGCACGGCGGACCGGACGCGGCGGGTCACGCTGGAGTACGGGCTGCGGCACGAGCGGGCGGTGCTCGACTGGCTCGACGCGCTTCCGGACCTGCTCGGGCCTTGACATCCCACAGTGGGAGGTTGACGGTGTGTACGTCCCACTGTGGAAGGTCGGGAGCGGCCATGTCCTACGGCATCCTCATCGCCCTGCACGCCGCGGCCGGTGTCGTGGCGTTCGCCGCCGGGCTCGCGGCGCTGCCCCGGAAGCGGTTCCTGTCGGCGTACCTGTGGGCCCTGGTCGCGATGCTCGGCTTCCTCCTGCTCGCCGTCGCCGTCACGGCGGGCGGGCGCGATCCCGCGAACTGGGCGATCACCGGCGCCCTCGTCGTGCTGGCCTGCGTGATGCTGGCCCGCGCCCACCTCGCGGCGGGACGGCCGGTCCGCACGCCCGCGTACGTCCACCACGTCGGCTTCGGCCTGGTCGGGCTGTTCGACGCGTTCTGGGTGGTCGCGCTGCTGCGCGCCGGCCTGCCCGGCTGGGTGGTCGGCGCCGTGGCCGTCGGGATCGCCGTCGCCGGCCATCTGGTCCTCCGGCGCCTGGCGGCGGCGAATGCGACCGGACGGACCGTTGCGGCCAGCGGAACGCCACCGCCCTGACGTCGTCCCACTACCGTTGGCCCATGAACGGCCCGGTCCGGTTCGTGCAGTCGGCGGTGGGCGCCCGCATCGCCTACACCACGTTGGGCCACGGACCGCCGCTCGTCGTCGTCCCGCCCTGGATGACCCACCTCGACGCCTTGACCGGGCTGTCCGGGTACCGCCGGTTCCACGAGGTGCTGGGCCGCAAGCACACGGTCGTGCTCTACGACCGCTGGGGCACCGGGCTGTCGGACCGCGATCGCACGGACTTCTCGCTCGACGGAGAGGTCCAGGTGCTGATCGACCTCGTCGACCACCTCCGCTACCGGCGGTTCGCGGTGCTCGGCCCGTCGCACGGGGGACCGGTGGCCGTGGCCGTCGCGCATCGTGCGCCGCGCCGGGTGTCGCACCTGATCCTCTACGGAACCGGGGCCAGGACGCTCATCGACGCGAAGGCCTGGCCCCCGTTGCGGGATCTGGTGCTGGCCAGCTGGCCCGCCGCGACCAGGGCGATCGCCGCGCTCGCCACTCCGGGTTGCGAGTCCGGAGACGTGGAGGCGTTCGCCGCGTTGATGCGCGCATCCGCCACCCCGGAGATGACCGTCGCGCTGCAGGACGCCGCCATGCGGTACGACCTGACGGAGGTACTGGGGGCCATCCGCACGCCGACCCTGGTGCTCAACCGGTGGGGCGACCCGTTCGTCTCCCCGGAGGCGGCCCGCCGCCTCGCCGGGCTCATCCCCGGCGCCGCTCTCGAACTGGTCGACGGCGACGCCCACGTGCACCTGGTCGGGGACGTCGGCACGCTCGCCGACCGCATCACGGCCTTCACCGCGGGGACTTCCCGGAGACCGTCGGCGCAGCTGAGCGCCCGTGAGGTGGAGGTGCTCCAGCTCGTCGCGGAGGGCTGCACCAACGCCGAGGTGGCGCACCGGCTCGTGCTCAGCGTCCGCACCGTCGAGCGGCACCTGCTGAACTCCTACACGAAGCTCGGCGTGCGGGGACGGACCGAAGCGGTGTCCCACTGGCTCGGCAGGCCGTCGGAAGACGTGGTTCCGCCTGCGTAGTCCTGCGCACGGACGACACCGGGACGCCCGGCTGCGCGCGCCCGCCACGCGTCACGAACTGCGCAGCGGCACCGATGTGCCGGGCCTGTGGAATTCCTACCGTCGATCCTCATGACCGACCGACGTCCGCCCGAGATCCTGCTCGAACTGTCCAGCGCCCACATCCTCGCCAGAGCGCTGCACGTCGTCGCCGAGATCGGCACCGCCGACGATCTCGGCGCCGAGGCGCGTTCCGCCGAGGAGCTGGCGGGCGGCAGCGGCGTCACCCCGGACGCGCTCGGCCGCCTGCTGCGCCTCCTCGAGACCCAGGGCGTCTTCTCCGCGGACGAGGCCGGCCGGTGGCGCCACACCGAGTCGTCCCGGTGGCTGCGGTCGGACCACCCGACGTCCGTCCGCGCCTTCGTCCGGATGATGGGCATGCCGTTCGGGTGGGGCTCGTTCACCGCCCTCGACCACGCCCTCCGCACCGACGAGCCGAGCGTGCGCGTGCTCGACCCCGCCGGGCCGTGGGCCTACCTCGCAGCGCACCCGGACCAGAACGCGATCTTCCAGCAGGCCATGCTGGCGAAGGCGCACGGCGACGTCGCCGCCGTCCTCGCGGCCTACGACTTCTCGCGCCACCGCCGCATCGCGGACGTCGCCGGCGGCGGCGGGCACCTCATCAACGCGGTCCTCGCCGCGCACGAGGGCACGTCGGGCGTCCTGTTCGAGCTGCCGCACGTCGCCGCGACCGTGCCGGCGTCGCCCCGGCTGGAGGTCGTCGCGGGGGACTTCTTCGCCGACCCGCTGCCGGCCTGCGATGCATACCTGCTCATGAACATCGTCCACGACTGGGACGACGCAGCGGCCGGCGCGATCCTCGCCGCCGTGGCCGCAGCCGGCCGACCGGGCGCGACCGTGCTCCTGGTGGAGACCCTCCTGCCCGAGGGTCCGGAGCCGCACTGGGCCAAGACCCTCGACGTCATGATGCTGGCCCTCACCGGGGGACGGGAGCGCACCCTGACCGCGTACCGGGACCTCCTCGACGCCGCGGACCTGGAGTGCGAGCGGGCGATCCCGACGGCCACCGCGTTCTCGATCGTGCAGGCACGGGTGCGGCAGACCGGCGCCTGACCGGGTGCGAGACATCGCCAACAGCGCGTCCGGTGCGTACGCTCTCCAGGCTGTGACGATGTCACCGATGCCGGCGGCGTTCATCGGCCACGGCAGCCCCATGAACGCCGTCGAACACAATCGCTACACCGACTCCTGGGCCGCGCTCGGCGCCGTGCTCCCGACGCCGCGGGCGATCCTCGTCGTCTCGGCGCACTGGTACATCAACGCCACCGCCGTCACGGCGATGGCCCGCCCGCGCACGATCCACGACTTCTTCGGCCACCCGTCCGAGCTCTACGAGATCGAGTACCCGGCGCCGGGCTCGCCGGAGGTGGCCGCCGAGGTCGCGGAGATCGCGAAGCCCACGTGGGTGGGCCGCGACGTCGACAGCTGGGGCCTCGACCACGGCACCTGGTCCGTGCTCGGGCACATGTTCCCG
Source organism: Pseudonocardia nigra (assembly GCF_019396355.1). Classification (GTDB taxonomy): domain Bacteria; phylum Actinomycetota; class Actinomycetes; order Mycobacteriales; family Pseudonocardiaceae; genus Pseudonocardia; species Pseudonocardia nigra. Next base: position 3,173 of record NZ_JAHKRK010000270.1, on the reverse strand, counting down.
GACGCCGCCATCCCCGTCGTCCAGCTGTCGATCAACGCGATGCAGTCGTTCGAGTATCACCTCGAGCTCGGCGCGAAGCTCGCCCCGCTGCGCGAGCGCGGCGTCATGATCGTGGGCAGCGGCAACGTCGTGCACAACCCCGGGGGAATCGACTTCGCGCGGCCCGACTCCGGTTACGACTGGGCCCGCCGCTTCGACGACGACGCGCGCGCCGCGATGACCGGCTCGCCCGACGCGCTGCCGGGCCTGCAGGGCTCCCGCGACTTCGACGCCGCCGTCCCGACCCCGGACCACTTCATCCCGCTGCTCTACCTGGCAGGCCTCGGCGCGGCCGCGGACCGCAGCGCCCAGGTGCTGGTGGACGGCTGCGCGTACGGGTCGCTGTCGATGACGGCCTACACGCTCGACCTGCCGGTGCCGGTGGTGCCGGCCATGGGGACCGGTGCCGGGTCGATCTCGGCGCGGATCCCGGCGGACGCGGCGAACATCTGAGTGGGGTCCTGGGACCGGTAGGGCCACCCTGACGGCCCCGCCCGGCGCTCCGGCGCGATTAGCGTCGCCGCTGCACACCACAGCAGAGGAGCGCACTGTGAAGATCGGTCTGCACATCGCGGACTTCACCTTCCCGGCCGGTCCGGCCGGGCTGGCCGACGACCTGACGCGCGTCGTCACCACGGCCGAGGAGGCGGGGTTCGCTCGGGTCAGCGTGATGGACCACGTCTGGCAGATCCCGGTGCTCGGCCCGCCCGAGCACGACATGCTCGAGGCCTACACCACGCTCGGCTACCTCGCGGCGCGGACGTCGCGCGTCGAGCTGCTCGCCTGGGTCACGGCCGTCACCTACCGGGAGCCCGGCCTGCTCGCGAAGCTGGTCAGCACGCTCGACGTGCTCTCGAACGGCCGGGCATGGCTGGGGATCGGGGCGGCGTGGAACGCCGAGGAGGCGCGTGGGCTCGGGCTGCCGTTCCCGGGCACGGCCGAGCGCTTCGAGCGGCTCGAGGAGGTCCTGCAGATCTGCCTGCAGATGTGGGCCGAGGACGACGGGCCCTACGACGGGAAGCACTACCGGCTCGAGCGCACGCTCAACCGGCCGCAGCCGCTGCGCAGGCCGCACCCGCCGATCCTCATCGGCGGCGGTGGGGAGCGGAAGACGCTGCGGCTCGTCGCGCAGTACGCGCAGGCCTGCAACCTGTTCGCGGGGCCGGACCTGGAACACAAGCTCGACGTCCTCCGTGCGCACTGCGTGGCCGTGGGCCGGGACTACGACGAGATCGAGAAGACGGTGATGATGCCGCTGGACCCGGGGGAGAAGGGCGAGAACGTCGGTGCGCTCCTCGGCCGGCTGGAGGAGTTCGGCAAGCTCGGGGTGGCGGAGGCGCACGGCTGGGTGCCCCGGGTGTGGGAGACCGAGCGGCTGGAGCTCATCGGCCGCGAGGTGGCCGGGCCCGCCGCCGCGTTCTGAATCGTCGCGATCACCGGCGAGGGAAACCGCACAGCGTGCGGTCCGGTCGGCTCACGTGTCGGTAACGTCACGCCTGCCCAGTAAGCAGCAGAGGGGAAACGATGACCCAGCCCGCCGCATCGAGCCGCATCGGAGTCACCGGACTGGCGGTATGGGGGCGAACCTCGCCCGCAACATCGCCCGCCGCGGCGTCCCGGTCGCCGTGCACAACCGCACGGCAGCGCGCACCAAGGAGTTCATCGAGGCCTACGGCAGCGAGGGCACGTTCACCGCGGCCGAGAGCCTCGAGGACTTCGTCGCCGCGCTGGAGCGCCCGCGCCGGATCATCGTCATGGTCAAGGCGGGCGCGCCCGTCGACGGCGTGATCGAGGAGCTGGCGCCGCTGCTCGACGAGGGCGACATCGTCATCGACGCGGGCAACTCGCATTTCGCCGACACCAAGCGGCGCACCGAGGCGTGCGTGGAGCGCGGCCTGCGCTTCATGGGGATCGGTGTCTCCGGCGGCGAGGAGGGCGCGCTGCTCGGGCCGAGCATCATGCCCGGCGGCGACAGGGGAGCGTACGCCGAGGTCGAGGAGGTGCTCACCAGCATCGCCGCGCAGGTCGACGGCACGCCGTGCTGCGTGCACGTCGGGCCGGACGGAGCCGGGCACTACGTGAAGATGGTGCACAACGGCATCGAGTACGCCGACATCCAGCTCATCGCCGAGGCCTACGACCTGCTGACGCACGTCGTCGGGCTGGACGCCCCGGCCATCGGGAAGATCTTCGAGGAGTGGAACTCCGGCGACCTGGAGTCGTTCCTCATCGAGATCACCGCGAAGGTCCTGCAGAAGACCGACGAGAACACCGGCGGCCCGCTCGTCGACGTGATCCTCGACCAGGCCGAGCAGAAGGGCACCGGCCGCTGGACGGCGATCGACGCACTCGAGCTGGGCGTGCCGCTCACCGGCATCACCGAGGCGGTGTTCGCCCGCACGCTGTCCTCGCTGCGTGACGAGCGCAAGGCCGCCTCGACCACGCTCGCCGGCCCGGTGCCCGGCGCGGGAGAGGACCGCTCCGACCTCGTCGACGACATCCGCCAGGCGCTCTACGCGAGCAAGGTCGTGGCCTACGCGCAGGGCTTCGCGCAGATGCGGGCGGCGTCGGCGGCCAACGACTGGAACCTCGACCTCGGCGCGATGGCCACGATCTGGCGGGGTGGCTGCATCATCCGGGCGCAGTTCCTCAACCGGATCCGCGAGGCCTACGACGAGTACGGCGACATCGAGAACCTGCTGATGGTGCCGTACTTCACCGAGGCCGTGGCGCAGGCGCAGGACGCCTGGCGGCGGGTGGTGGTGACCGCCACCGAGCAGGGCGTGGCGATCCCGGCGTTCGCGTCGTCGCTGTCCTACTACGACGGCTACCGCCGGGAGCGCGGCCCGGCCAACCTCATCCAGGGCCTGCGCGACTTCTTCGGCGCCCACACCTACCGGCGCACCGACGCCGAGGGCACCTTCCACACGCGGTGGGCGCAGGACGGCGCGGAGGTCCGCACGGGCGACTGACGAGCGGCCGCGGCGCACGAGCAGTGCGTCGCCCACCGAATTGCAGCAAAGTCCCCCATGGCCTTCGGCCGCCACGAGGTATGAGAATCGGGTCGGGTCCGGCTGAGCTCGGTTGGCATTGGTGCGTCTAGCCCGAAGCAAAGTCTGAGGCCTGGGGGCCTT
>NZ_JAHKRK010000027.1 GCF_019396355.1 Pseudonocardia nigra | reverse complement strand
CAGCAAAGCCACTTTCACGCAACCTGGTTGCGTGAAAGTGGCTTTGCTGCAACCAGCTACGCCAGCGCGCGCAGCTTCGGCAGCACGTCCTCGGCGAACTGGCCGAGGAAGCGCTCCTGGTCGTGCCCCGGGCCGTGGAACACCAGGTGGTTCAGCCCGGCGTCGACGTAGGGCTTGATCTGCGCGACCGCGTCGTCCGGGTCGGAGGCCACGATCCACCGCTTGGTCACCTGCTCGATGGGCAGCTCGTCGGCCAGCCGCTCCATCTCCACGGACGAGTCGACGCTGTGCTTCTGCTCCGGGGTGAGCGACAGCGGCGCCCAGAACCGGCAGTTCTCCAGCGCGGTGTCGTGGTCGCGGTCGTAGGACATCTTGATCTCGATCATCTTGTCGATCGCGCCGGCGTCCCGCTCGGCCGCCGCCGCGCCCTCGGCGACGGCGGGCAGGAGCTTCTCGGTGTAGAGGTCCATCCCCTTGCCGGACGTGCAGATGAAGCCGTCGGCTGCCCGGCCCGCGTACTTCGCCACCACCGGGCCGCCCGCCGCCACGTACACGGGGATCAGCTGCTCCGGCTTGTCGTAGATCGTGGCCCCGACGGTGCGGTAGTGGTCGCCCTCGAACGAGATGTCCTCGCCGGCCCACAGCTCGCGCATGAGCCGGACGGCCTCCCGCAGCCGGGCGAACCGCTCCTTGAACTCCGGCCACTCCCGGCCCGACACCGCGATCTCGTTCAGCGCCTCGCCCGTGCCGACCCCCAGCATCACGCGGCCGGGGTAGAGCAGCCCCAGCGTCGCGAACGTCTGGGCGAGCACCGCCGGGTTGTAGCGGAACGTCGGGGTGAGCACCGACGTGCCCAGCTGGATGCGGGAGGTCCGCTCCCCCACGGCCGCCAGCCACGCGAGTGCGGCGGGCGCGTGCCCGCCCTCGTGCCGCCACGGGAGGAAGTGGTCGGACACGACCGCGCTGTCCAGCCCCACCTCCTCGGCCCGCACCGCGTACTCCACCAGCTCGCGCGGCCCGAACTGCTCCGCCGACGCCTTGTAGCCGATCCGCAATGCCACGTCCTCAGGTCCTTCCCTGGCGATGATCCCTGCGGCCCCCAGACTGCTACACCCTCGCTCTCGACCTCCACCCGCGTCGAGGTCCGAGGGTTCACTCGTGGGAGAACTCGCATGCGTCGGTTGGGAAAGTGTTCACCGTGGATCGAGCCATGAGCCTCGACGGCCCCACCCCGGCCACCCTCGGGTCGCTGCGCCGCCTCGCCCCCTACGCCGACCTCCGCGCCGCGCTGGTGATGATCAGCCAGGAGGCGTTCCGGTTCTCCGGTTCGACGCCGACAACATCGCGATGGGCCGTCCGGAGCTGTTGGCGGGGGCGGGGAGTCCGCCTTGCTGCATCGGCGTGGAGGGCTTCGTTGGTCTGATGGATCGCCCTGTTCGGCTGCCGGTCGGGCTGGTGGCCGGGTTGGGTGAACAGCGAATGGCGTGGTTGCTCGGGCGGCCGTCCCCGACTCGGGGGCACCGCGGATCCGACGAGAGTCACTGCCGGGCAGCGGCTCAACTGGCTGTGGTCCTGTTCCTTTGTCGCAAGATGACCACAGGATAGTTGCGTATGAGACCAATCGAGAGGATCACGTGCACTGGTCCGGGAGGCATGACGAGGATCTCGCAGGGTGACCACGTAATCAGTAGTTTGCCCAAGCCGACCACCGAGTTGCTCGCGCAAACAACAGGAACGCTCCCCATGATCTATTCACTATCGCAAATCGCCAGTGTCACCGGAATAGCTCCACCAATCGAAAACATGTTCGACTAAACTCAGGGGCATGTCCGACGGCCCGGTCGCCACCGCGTACCGCCACCTGCAGGCGGCGGTCGACGAACTGCGCGCGGCCGCGGAATCGTCGACGACCACCGACGACGAGTTGCTGTCGGTACTCACACTCGCCGAGGGTCTTTCGCGTCGACTGGATCATCTGACCGTTGCCACCGTGGCCACCCTGCAGCGGCGGGGGACGTTCGCCGAGCGGGGCTACAAGAAGCCCGAAGGTGCGTTGGCCGACCTGCTGGGCTGGGAGTGGTTCGAGGCCCGCCGCCGGGTCACCGCCGCGGAGCACACGTGTGAGCGGGTGGAGCTGGACGGCACGGTGCTGGAGGCGAAGCTCCCCGCCACCGGCAAGGCGTTCGCGGCCGGGCAGGCGAGCCTGCGGCACGTCGAGGTGATCGTCACCCTGCTCGCCACCCCCGCCGCCGGGCGACTGAGCGAGGAGCAGCGGGCCGGGGTCGAGGAGGAACTCGCCGCCCGCGCCGCCGACTACACCCCCGCCCAACTGCGCGCCTACGGCAAGGACCTGATCGACCGGCTCGACCAGGACGGCCCCGCCGCCGACGACCGCCCACCGGTGCCGGTGAACACGTTGCAGGTGCGGCGGTTCCGCGACCGGCCCGGCGGCGAGTTGAAGGGCGTGTTCGAGGACGCGGCCATGTTCGACACCATCGCCACCCTGCTCGACGCCAAGTCCAAGCCCCTGGACAAGGACGACCGCCGCGGCGCGGAGCGGCGACAGGCCGACGCGCTGGCCGACATCTGCGGCTACGTCCTCGACCACGGCGACGTCCCCGACACCGGTGGCCGTCGGCCGCACCTCAACGTGCTCATCCGCCTCCAGGACCTCGAAGACCGGGCGAGGTCGGCGGTGCTCGACTTCGGCGGTACCCTCACGCCGGAATCCTTGCGGATGCTCGCCTGCGACGCCGGCGTGATCCCGATCGTGCTGAACGGCGCCGGGCAGCCGCTCGACGTGGGACGGTCCACCCGCACCATTCCGGACGGACTCCGCCGCGCCGTGACCGTCCGGGATCGGGGATGTGCCCATCCGGGATGCGACCGAACCCCGTCATGGTGCGAAATTCACCACGTCCTCGAATGGGAACACGACGGGCACACCGAGCTGAACAACCTGGTGATGTTGCGCAGAATGCACCACCGGCTGATCCATTATTCCGGCTGGATCGTCCGGATCGCGGACGGATCGCCCGAGTTCATCCCCCCGAAATGGGTGGACCCGGAACAGAAGCCGCGCCGACAACCGCGTAGCGCTCCACGAGTTCCGCACCGAGACGCGCGAGCTCGGCCTTGACCGAGTCGGGTTCGAGCACCTCCACGGCGTTGCCCCAGCCGGTGAGCTCCTGGGCGATCCCCACCGGCATGTGCGCCGCCACCCGCACGCGCACCCGCCCGTCGTCGCGGGTCTCCAACGGCTCGCAGTGCCGGCCGAACCGGTCCCGCAGGATCGGGAGCAGCCCCGCGGGGAGGAGCAGCGTCGCGGAGACGAGGGACCGGCGTCGCTCCACCTCGGCGACGACGCGTTCCCACTCGCGCGACAGGTCGAGGTCGGCGGGTCGCTCCGCCGCATCGTCGGTGACGGTCACCTCGGCGATCCGGTCCACGCGGAACGTCCGCTGCCCCTTCTCGGTGCCGGCGACCAGGTACCAGACGCCGTCCTTGGCCACCAGGCCCCACGGGTCGACGACGCATCGCGTGCGCTCATGAGCCCGGTTCTCGTACGCCAGCGCCACCTTGCGGCGACGGACGACGGCGTCCTGGAGCGTGTCGACCAGCTCGGGGCGGGCGCGGTCCCGCTCGCCCCACCCCGCCCCGTCGACCACGACGGCGTCGGCGGCGGCCTCCGCGTCGGCCCGGAACGCGTCGGGCAGTGCCTGCACGAGCTTCCGCAGCGCCGACCTGACCGGTGGCGCGACGGACGCGGCGGGGCCCGCGAGCAGGAACAGCGCCCTCGCCTCGGTCGAGGTGAGGCCGGTGAGATCGGTGCGGGCGCCCCCGACGAGCGACCACCCGCCGCCGCGTCCGGGCTGCGGATAGACGGGCACGCCCGCCGTGGACAGCGCCTCCAGGTCGCGGCGGGCGGTGGCTACCGACACTTCCAGCTCGGCCGCCACCTCGGCCGCGGTGACCCGGCCGCGGGCCTGCATCAACAGGAGGGTGGCCACCAGCCGGTCGGCGCGCATGCCGCGATCCTCCCAGCGAACGTGCTCACCCGGCGAGCACGTTCGTCAGACGAACGCGCTCAGCCCCGTGATCGCGCGCCCCACCACCAGGGTGTTGATCTGCCGGGTGCCCTCGAACGAGTACAGCGCCTCGGCGTCGGCGAAGAACTTGGCCACGCCGTAGTCGAGCACCACTCCGTTGCCGCCGACGACCTCGCGGGCCATCGCCACCGTCTCGCGCATCTTCGTGGTCGTGTACTCCTTGGCGAGCGCGGCGTGGTCGTCGGTGGCCGTGCCGGCGTCCTGCATGTCCGCGAGGCGTGCCGCCATCGCGAGCGATGCGGTGATGTTGCCGAGCATCCGCACGAGCAGGTCCTGCACCAGCTGGAACCCGGCGATGGGCCGCCCGAACTGCTCGCGCTCCTTCGCGTAGTCCAGCGCAGTCTCGTAGGCGGCCATCATCGTGCCGGTCGCGCCCCACGCGACGCCGCCGCGGGTGCGGCGCAGCACCTTGTTCGTGTCGCGGAAGGAGTTGGCCTCCTGCAGCCGGTCGGCCTCGGGCACCCGGCAGTCGCGCAGCACGATGTCGGCGTTCTGCACGATCCGCAGCGCCACCTTGTTCTCGATCTTCGACGTGGTCATGCCGGGGTTGTCCTTGCCGACGACGAACCCCTTCACCGAGTCGTCGGCGACGTCGCGCGCCCAGACGACCACGAGGTCGGCGAACGTGGCGTTGCCGATCCAGCGCTTCTCGCCGTCGAGCACCCAGGTGTCCCCCTCGCGGCGCGCGGTCGTCTCCAGCCCGCGCGCGACGTCCGACCCGCCGTGCGGCTCGGTGAGCGCGAACGCGCCGATCTGCTCCATCCGCGCCATCGGCGGGAGCCAGCGCTCCCGCTGCTCGGCGGAACCGCAGAGGTCGATGCTGCCCATCGCGAGGCCGTTGTGGACGCCGAAGAAGCTGTTCAGCGACGGGTCGGTGTGTGCCAGCTCCATCGACACGAACCCGATCAGCAGCCGTCGCGCGGCCGGACCGTGCAGCCCGTCGTAGGGCAGTGCAGCGATGTCCAGGGCGGCGAAGCCCGGCACGAGGTGGTGCGGGAACTCCGCGCGGTTCCAGTGCTCGAGCGCCACGGGTGCCACCTCGGTGCGCAGGAACTCCCGCACCCGCGCCACGACCGCTTGCTCGTCGTCGGTCAAGGCATCGGCGAAGCGGTAGAAGTCGCCGGGCAGCGGTTCGGTGCTCACGCCCCGAGGTTCTCAGCGCGAACCGGCCCCGGCAATCGGAGGCGGTCCCGTAGGGTCGCGGCGTGACCGTCCCCCGCACGGCCGACGCGCTGCAGGTTCTCCACGGGTCTTCGGCTACGACTCCTTCCGCGGCGACCAGCAGGAGATCGTCGACCACGTCTGCGGGGGCGGCGACGCGCTCGTGCTGATGCCCACCGGCGGGGGCAAGTCGCTGTGCTACCAGATCCCGGCGCTGGTGCGCGACGGCGTCGGTGTGGTCGTCTCCCCGCTCATCGCGCTGATGCAGGACCAGGTCGACGCCCTGCGCGCGCTCGGCGTCCGGGCCGGGTTCCTCAACTCCACCCAGACCCCGGACGAGCGCCGCGCGACGGAGGCGGCGTTCCTCGGGGGCGAGCTCGACCTGCTCTACCTGGCGCCGGAACGGCTGCGGGTGCCCTCCACGCTGTCGCTGCTCGACCGCGGCCGCATCGCGCTGTTCGCCATCGACGAGGCGCACTGCGTGGCGCAGTGGGGCCACGACTTCCGGCCCGACTACCTGACGCTGTCGCAGCTGCACGAGCGCTGGCCGGACGTGCCCCGGATCGCGCTCACCGCCACCGCCACCGAGGCCACCCACGCCGAGATCGCCCAGCGGCTGGACCTGGGGGGCGCGAAGCACTTCGTCGCGAGCTTCGACCGGCCCAACATCCAGTACCGGATCGTGCCGAAGAACGAGCCGCGCCGGCAGCTGCTCGACCTGCTGCACACCGAGCACGCGGGCGACGCGGGCATCGTCTACTGCCTGTCGCGCCGCTCGGTGGAGCAGACCGCGGAGTTCCTGGTCGCGCAGGGGATCACCGCGCTGCCCTACCATGCCGGGCTCGACGCGCAGACCCGCGCCCGGAACCAGGCCCGGTTCCTGCGCGAGGACGGGTTGGTGATGGTCGCGACGATCGCGTTCGGGATGGGCATCGACAAGCCCGACGTCCGCTTCGTCGCCCACCTGGACCTGCCGAAGTCGGTGGAGGGCTACTACCAGGAGACCGGGCGCGCCGGGCGCGACGGGCTGCCGTCCACGGCGTGGCTCGCCTACGGGCTCGCCGACGTCGTGCAGCAGCGCAAGATGATCGACGAGTCCGACGGCGACCTCGCCCACCGGCGCCGCCTCGCCCAGCACCTCGACGCGATGCTCGCGCTCTGCGAGACCGTGGAGTGCCGGCGGGTGCAGCTGCTCGCCTACTTCGGGCAGTCCGGTGCGTCGCCCTGCGGCAACTGCGACACCTGCCTCACCCCGCCCGAGTCCTGGGACGGCACGGTCGCGGCGCAGAAGGTGCTCTCCACGGTGTTCCGGCTCGACCGGGAGCGCGGCCAGCGGTTCGGCGCCGGCCAGATCATCGACATCCTGGTCGGCAAGCGCACGGCGAAGGTCGAGCAGTTCGGCCACGACGCCCTCACCGTGTTCGGCGTGGGCACCGAGCTGGGCGAGCGGGAGTGGCGCGGCGTGCTGCGCCAGCTCACCGCCCGCGGGCTGCTGGCGGTCGAGGGCGCCTACCAGACGTTCGCACTCACCGACGCGAGCCGCGGCGTGCTGCGCGGCGAGCAGCAGGTGATGCTGCGGCGCGACCCGGAACGCCAGACGCGCAGCCGCAGCCGGTCGGCGCGCACGCCGCAGGCCGAGCTCCCCGCCGAGGCGGCACCGCTGTTCGAGCGGCTGCGGGCCTGGCGCGGCGCGGCGGCCAAGGAGCACGGCGTGCCGGCCTACGTGATCTTCCACGACGCCACGCTGCGCGAGATCGCCACCCGCGTGCCCGCCACGCTGGCCGAGCTCGGCTCGGTCAGCGGCGTCGGGGAGAACAAGCTCGCGAAGTACGGCGAGCAGGTGCTCGCCGTACTGGCGGAGTGACCCGACGAGCGGTGGTCTACGCCTCCAGCCGGTGCAGCATCGCCGGCAGTCGCTGGGCGTGCACCACCGCAAGGCGCTGGGTGGAACGGGTGAGCGCCACGTAGAGGTCGTTGGCGCCGCGCGGCGACTCGGCCAGCAGTTCGGCGGGCTCCACCACCACGACGGCGTCGAACTCCAGGCCCTTCGCGGCGCTGACCGGCAGCACCACCACGGGGGCGGTGAGGTCCACGTCGGTGAGCCCGTCAGCGCCACCATCGGTGCCGGCGTCGCCCAGCAGCCGCTCCCGCAGGGCCGCGACCCGGGCCGTCGGCGCGAGCACCGCGGTGCGCCCGTCGCCCACCGCGCCCGCCTCCTCGGCGAGCACCTTGGCGACGACGTCGTCGACGCTGCCGGAGTCCACCGCCACGGCGCGGGGCGGTACCCCCGTGCTGCGGACCGAGCGCGGCGCGGCCAGGCCGGGCTCGATCGCGGCGAGCACGTCGTCGGCCACGGCCGCGATCTCCGACGGGGTGCGGTAGTTGACGGTGAGCTGCTCCAGCCGCCACCGGTTCGCCACGAACGGCGACAGCACCTCGCCCCACGACGCGGCGCCGGCCCGGTCGCCGGTCTGGGCGATGTCACCCACGATCGTCATCGAGCGGCTCGGGCAGCGGCGCATCACCAGCCGCCACGCCATCGGCGACAGCTCCTGCGCCTCGTCGACGATCACGTGGCCGTAGGTCCACTCGCGGTCGGCAGCGGCGCGCTCGGCCGTGCTGTCGTAGCGGCGCACCTGCTGGCGCTCGGCGAGCCGGTCGGCGTCGACGACGTCGGTGGCGCGCAGCAGCTCCGGGTCGAGGTCCTCCTCCAGGTCGAGCACGTCGAGCACGCCCTGGGCGTAGAGCACCTCCTCCCGCAGCGCCGCCGCCTCGCGGGCCGCGGCCTCCGAGCCGTCGTCGCCGAGCAGCTCCGCGGCCTCGTCGAGCAGCGGGACGTCCGCGGGCGTCCACCGCAGGTCGTTCGGGACGTCGTCGCCGGGCGCCGGACGGGCCAGCAGCGCGCGGTCCTCCGCCGGCAGCCGCCGGGCCACGGAGTTGAGCCGCTTCGAGTCGGCGAACAGGTCGGTGAGCAGCTGCTCGGCCGACAGGGTGGGCCACAGCGCGTTCAGCTCGCGGGTGAGCTCGGCGCTCTCCGACAGCTCCTCCCGGATGTCGGCGAGGTCGCCCGCGTCCAGCAGGCCGCGCGTGCCCATGCCCCCGCTCAGGGTGCGCGCCACCTGCTCGGCCAGCAGCCGCACGGCCTCCTTGTGGAAGGTCCGCTTCGCCTCGTTGTGCGGTTTGCGGGAGCGCCGCGCCCGGGTGCGGGCGGCGTTGGCGATCTCCCGGTCCAGCCGCACCGGCTGCTGCTCCACCACCAGCGTGATCGGCCGCCGCGGCACCTGCTGCCGGTCGCGCACCGCCGCGGCGACCACCGCCGCCATCTCGGCCCGGCCCTTCACCGCCGCCGTCTCGACCGGCTCGGGGCGGCGCGCGTCGAGCCCGGGGTGCAGCTGCCCGACGGTGCCGAGCACCACCGCCGTCTCCCCCAGCGACGGCAGGACCTGCCCGATGTAGCTCAGGAACGTGGGGTTGGGTCCCACCACGAGCACGCCGCGGCGCGCCAGCCGGTCGCGGTGGGTGTAGAGCAGGTACGCGGCGCGGTGCAGCGCCACCGCCGTCTTGCCGGTGCCCGGCCCGCCCTGCACCACCAGCACGCCCGAGGGCTTCGAGCGGATGACCGCGTCCTGCTCGGCCTGGATCGTGGCGACGATGTCGGACATCCGGCCGGTGCGCCGCGCGTCGACCGCCGCGAGCAGCGCGGCCTCGCTGGTGAGCCCGCTCGCCTGCGCCCTCTGGTTCTGGGCGGCGGCGCCGGCCTCCTCGAGGTCGAGCACCTCGTCGTCGACGGCGAGGACCTGACGGCGCCGGGTGCGCAGGTGCCGCCGCCTGCGGATGCCCTCAGGAGACGCGGCCGTGGCCGTGTAGAACGGGCGCGCGGCCGGGGCGCGCCAGTCCATCAGCAGCGGCTCGTACTCGTTCTCCTCGTCGAGCAGCCCCAGCCGGCCGATGTAGCGCCGCTCGCCGTCGGTGACGTCGAGGCGCCCGAACACCAGGCCGTGCTCCGCGGCGCGCAGGGCGGCGAGACGGTCGGTGTACATGGCCGCGGCGGCGTCGCGCTCGGTGAGCGCCTGCGGGGTGCCCACCGTCTCGTCGTGCAGAACGCCCTGCAGCCTGCGCGCCGTCTCGGCCCGGCGGGCGTCCAGACGGTCGTACAGCATGCCGACGTAGCGGCGTTCGTGGTCGATCCCGTCCTCGCCATCGGTAGCGGAGGGGGACGTGCTGTGGGACACCGGCGGTTCACCTTCAAGGCAGGGGTCGTGACGGCGGACTTACGAACGTACCAGCGGCCGAGTTTCCGATCGCCGGACCGCGGGTAGGTTCCGGAGTGCGCTTCGTCCCCTCTTCCCCGTGCCGGGCGTGCCGTGTCTGAGACCCGTGACTCCGACTACGCGCACCTCGCGCCACTGTTCGCCGAGTTCGCGGCGCTGCCGCCCGACGACCCGGGCCGGACCGCGCTGCGCAGCAAGCTCGTCACCGGCTACCTCCCGGTGGTGCAGCACATCGCCCGGCGGTTCGCCGGCCGCGGCGAACCGGTCGACGACCTGGAGCAGGCGGGCACCGTCGGCCTGCTCAACGCGGTCGACCGGTTCGAGCCCGACCGGGGCATCGACTTCCTGTCCTACGCGGTCCCCACGATCACGGGCGAGATCCGCAGGCACTTCCGCGACCGCACGTGGTCGATGCGGGTGCCGCGCCGGCTCAAGGACCTGCAGAGCGCCATCAACGGTGCCGTCGGGCCGCTGTCGCAGGAGCTCGGGCGGGCGCCGAAGCCCAGTGAGATCGCCGCGCGCCTGGGCATCGCCACCGAGGAGGTCGTCGAGGGCCTCGACGCCCAGCAGGCCTACCGCAGCAGCTCGCTGGACGAGCTCGTCGCGGGCGCCGACACCACCCTCACCGACACCTTGGGGTCGGTCGACACGGAGCTCGACAAGGTCGAGTACCGGGAGACGCTGGCCCCACTGCTCGACGAGCTGCCCGAGCGCGAGCGCACGATCCTGCTGCTGCGGTTCTTCGGCAACCTCACCCAGACCCAGATCGCCGACCGGGTCGGGATCTCCCAGATGCACGTCTCCCGGCTGCTCTCCCAGACCGTGGCGCAGCTGCGCAGGCGGATGACCGACGACGGGTGACGGGCCGGGTAACGGCCGCCGTACGGGGTACGCCCGGCGCATGACCACGAACGTCCTGCACAGCATCGACGTCGCCGTGCCCGTGAGCACGGCCTACAACCAGTGGACCCAGTTCGAGTCGTTCCCGCGGTTCATGTCCGGGGTCGAGCGCATCGACCAGGTCACGCCGACCAGGACGCACTGGGTCACCAAGATCGCCGGGGTGGAGCGCGAGTTCGACGCGGAGATCACCGAGCAGCACCCCGACGAGCGCGTGGCGTGGAAGACCGAGAACGGCACGCACCAGTCCGGGGTGGTCACCTTCCACCGCCTCGACGAGACCAACACCCGGGTGACGCTGCAGCTCGACCACGACCCGGAGGGCCTCACCGAGAAGGCGGGTGACGCGCTCGGCCTCGTGCAGAGCCGGGTCAAGGGCGACCTCGCGAACTTCAAGGAGTTCATCGAGTCGCGCGGTCGTGAGGAGGGCGGCTGGCGCGGCGACGTGGGCCGCAGCCCGCAGGCGGGTGAGAGCGCGACCTAGCCCCGATCGCTCAGCGGCCCGTCCCCTGGTCTCCGGGGGACGGGCCTTCGCCGTTGTCGGAACGGGCGCGTGCCCGCCGCAGCAGCGGCACCGGCATCAGGAACCACAGCCCGAACAGCACGGCGGCGGCTGTCACAGCGGACGCCACGGCGAACACGCGGCCCATCACGACGTCGAGCACGAGCAGCACCGCCCCGGTGAGGGTCAGTGCCAGCGTGCCCAGCCCCGCCGTGAACAACCGGTGTCCCAGTGTCACGGTCTCCGCCTTGACCCCTCGGCGGAACGTCATGCGATGCGCCGCGGCCGGAGCCACGAGCAGCCCGGTGGTCACGATGGACAGCAGCAACGTGACGACGTATATCCACTTCTGCGTCGCCGTGATCTCGATGAACCGCTGGGTGAACGACAGCGACAGCAGGAACGCGAAGAGGATCTGCACGCCGGTCTGCGCCACGCGCAGCTCCTGCAGCAGCTCGACCATGTTCCGATCGGCCCGCTGCAGGGGCCCCTCGCCCCGTCCGTCGCTGGATTGCGCCGCCGACACGGCGGTGTCCGGGCCCGTCATGCGCGGAGCGTACCCGGACAGCGCGCGGGGCACCGCCGATCAGGCGACCGTGGCGCCCTGGTCGTGGGCCCGGTGCGTCCCCTCCGCGAACTCCTCGACGATCTTGGCGCAGAACGCCGGCAGATCGTCGGGCTTGCGGCTGGAGACCAGGCCGTTGTCGGTGACCACTTCCTCGTCCACGACGTTCCCGCCCGCGTTGCGGATGTCGGTGCGCAGGCTCGGGAACGACGTCAGCGTGCGGCCGCGCACCAGGTCGGCCTCGACCAGGGTCCAGGGGCCGTGGCAGATCACCCCCACCGGCTTGCCGGCGCGGAAGATCTCCTGCACGAACGCGCGCACGTCGGGGTCCATCCGGAGCCGGTCGGCGTTCACGGTGCCACCCGGCATGATCAGGGCGTCGTAGTCGTCCGCCGAGGCCTGCTCAGCGGACTTGTCCGCGGTGAAGATGTCGGCCGGCTCGATGTCGCCGTTCATCGCCTGGAACTCACCGTCGGACAGCGAGATGATCTCCGTCCGGGCGCCCTCCTGCGTCACCGCGTCCCAGGGGCGGGTGAGCTCCACCTGCTCCACGCCGTCGGTGGCGAGGATCGCGATGCGCTTGCCGTCCAGCTTGCCTGCCATGAGCGTCCCTTCGTCGTGCGTACGTCCCTGGGCGTACCCGACGAAGGTGCGGCTATACCCGGGCCGGCGGGCCGACGGTCAGGACGCGATCAGCCGGACCACCGCCCGTTCCACGGCGGCGCGGGTGGAGTCGTCGGTCAGGTCCGGAACCGCCGACCCGGACTCGAGCGAGCGCAGCGCCCGCAGCACGGTGCGGCCCTCCTCGAAGCGCTCCAGCACCCGGGGGTCCACGTAGGAGCTGCGGGCGACCGTGGGCGTGTTGCCCAGGTGCTCGGACACCTCCTTGATCGCCCGGTTGACCACGCGCTTGCGGGCCCGCTCCTTCTCCGGCACCCCGCCCTGCGCCACGCCGGCGGCAAGCGTCACGGCGGCGAGCACCGTGGCGTTCCACGTGCGCAGGTCCTTGCAGGTGTACGGCTCCCCCATCAGCTCCTTGACCACGGCGTTGAGGTCCTCGGCGCGCACGTCGTGCCAGGACTTGCGGCCGACCCGGTAGACCAGCAGGTCCTCGCCGCCGCCGCGGCGGCGCAGGAGGGAGTTGACGACCTTGTGCAGCAGCGGGTCGCGCAGCGCCAGCGTCCGCGGGATCCCGCCCTTGGCCGGATAGGAGAACAGCACCGCGCCGCGCTTGAGCTGCACGTGCTCGCGCCGCAACGTCGCCAGCCCGAACGTGCCGTCCTCGTCGTCGTCGCCCGGGGCGTACTCCTCGCCGCCCGCACGGAAGACGCCGATGTCGAGCATGCGCACGCCCGCCGCGAGCACCCGGTCGCGGCCCAGGCCCGGCGCCTGCAGCCGGGCGGCGACCTCGGAGCGCACGTCCGCGAGGTGCGCGCCGAGCGTCAGGACGCGGTCGTGCTTCTCGCGGTCGCGGCTGCGGCGCCACTCCTCGTGGTAGCGGTACTGGCGCCGCCCCGCCACGTCGGTGCCGATCGCCTGGATGTGCCCGGTGGGGTCGGGGCAGATCCACACGTCCTGCCACGCGGGCGGGATGACCAGTGCCTTCAGCCGGGCGAGCTCCGCGGGATCGGTGATCGGCCTGCCGTCGGCGTCGAGGTAGCTGAAGCCGCGGCCGCGGCGGCGCCGGGTGAGGCCCGGCGTCGCCGGGTCGACGCGGGTCAGCCCTTCGGGTGCCTCACTCACGGCGCATCCCGCTCACAGCGCATCCACGTCACAGCGCATCCACTACCCGGACCGTGGTCGGCGAACCGCTGTCTCAGCTCACCACCGGGGTGTCGGCGTGCTCGCGGCAGGTGGCGACCTCCGGCCGCGCCTCCAGCCGCTCGTCGTCGATGTCGCGGCCGCACACCGCGCAGCGGCCGTAGCTGCCGTCGTCGAGCCGCTCCAGGGCCTCGACGACGCGGCGGCGCTGCTCGCCGACGGTGTCGACCAGGAGCTCGCTGTCCATCGTCGCGTTCACCTCGCTGCCGTAGTCGCCGGGGTGCTGCCCGAGCGCGCCCTCCTCGTTCGGGTCGGCGGTGTTCATCTCCCGGGTCTCGGAGGCGAAGCGGGCGCGCTCGTCGAGGTCGGCGAGCTCGGTGGTCAGCAGTTCACGGGCGCGATCGGGGTTCACGGTCCGTCCTCTCGTCAGGTGCGGGAAGCGTTCTCGTCGGCGCGAGAAACATCAGCGCCCTCGCATACCCGCACCCGTGAGCCGGTACGCGTGAGCTCAGCTGCCGGGGTGGCGGGGACGGGGAGCGCGGCCGTAGGGCTGCTCGACAGGTTCCACCGGCTCGGCCGCCGGGATCGCGCGCACCTGCGGCTCCTCGGCAAGCGCGATCGGCTCCCCGTGGTGGCGCAGCCGCATCGGCGGCCCGGACACCAGCCGGTACTCCACCTCGTCGGGCCGGATCTCCACCCGCAGCTGCCTGCCCTGCCATTTCAGCCCGAACGAGATCCGCGACAACGCGGCGGGCAGCCGCGGCGCGAACTGCAGCACGCCCTCGTCACCGCGCATCCCGCCGAACCCGACGACGATCGCCGTCCACGTCCCGGCCATCGACGCGATGTGCACGCCGTGGTCGGAGTTGCCCGCCAGGTCGTGCAGGTCGACCAGCGCGGCCTCGGCGAGGTAGTCGTAGGCCAGGTCCAGATGGCCCGTCCAGGCCGCCATCACCGCCTGCGTGCACGCCGACAGCGACGAGTCCCGCACCGTCAGCGCCTCGTAGTAGGCGAAGTTGCGCCGCATCTGCTCCGGGGTGAACGCATCCGGACGCAGCTGCATCGCCAGCACCAGGTCCGCCTGCTTGATCACCTGCTTGCGGTACAGGTCGAAGTACGGGACGTTCAGCAGCAGCGGGTACTTCTCGCGCGGGGTGTGCTCGAAGTCCCACACCTGGTGGTGGGTCGTCCCCTCCGCCTGCGGGTGCACCCCCAGCACCTCGTCGTAGGGGATCCGCATCGACTTGGCCGCGTCCCGCCAGCTGGCCATCTCCTCGGCGTTCACCCCGAGCTTCGCCGCGGCCCGCGCATGCCGCGCTGCGGTGTCGGCGGCGACCCGCAGGTTCAGCTGGGCCATCAGGTTGGTGTAGACGTTGTTGTCCACGATCGCGGTGTACTCGTCCGGCCCGGTCACCCCGTCGATCCGGAACTCCCCCGCCGAGTCGTGATGCCCCAGCGACCGCCACAGCCGCGCCGTCGCCACCAGCAGCTCCAGCCCGACCTCCCGCTCGAACTCCACGTCCCCGGTGACGGCGACATGGCGGCGCACGGCGTCGGCGATGTCGGCGTTGATGTGGAACGCCGCCGTGCCCGCCGGCCAGTAGCCCGAGCACTCCTGGCCGCGGATCGTCCGCCACGGGAAGGCCGCGCCCTGCAACCCGAGCTGCTCGGCCCGCTCGTAGGCCAGCGGGAGGATCGACTGCCGCCACCGCAGCGCATCCGCGGCCGCGTCGGGGGCGAGATGGCTCAGCACCGGGAGGCAGAAGGTCTCGGTGTCCCAGAAGGTGTGCCCGTCGTACCCCTCGCCGGTCAGCCCCTTCGCCCCGATCGCGCGCCGCTCCGCCCGCGCCCCGGCCTGCAGCACGTGGAACGTCGCCACCCGCACCGCCTGCTGCAGCTCCGCGTCCCCGTCGATCTCGACGTCCGCGGTCTCCCAGAACTCGTCCAGGTACTGCCGCTGCTCGGCCACCAACCCGTCCCAGCCGGTGTACCGGGCCGCCGCCAGCGCCGCCCGCACCTGGTCGTGCAGCGCCGGCAGCGACCGCCGCGACGACCACCCGTACCCCAGGTACTTGACGATCTTGAGCGTCTGGCCGGGCTCCAGGCGGGCGATCACCGTCGTCCGGCCGATGTCCTCGGTGGCCTCCGAGGTGACCTTCTTGCCCTCCGGGCCGTGCACCTCGTGGTCCATGGCCGCGGCGACGCGCAGGCCCGACCGGCGCGTCCGGTGGATCAGCGTGGCCCCGGCCTCGTCACTGCGGTGCTGCTCGGCGACCAGGGGGTCGGTGAGCGCGGCCTCGACGCGCGGGTCGGCCTCGTTGCGGGCCGGGAGCTGCTCGTTGGCCACCAGCTCGGACTGCACCACGATCAGCGCAGGCGCATCCAGCACCTCGACCTCGTAGCAGATCGCGGCGATCGCACGCTGGGTCAGCGACACCATCCGCGTCGAGCGCACCGCCACGGCCCGACCGGCGGGCGAGGTCCACTCGACCTCCCGCGTCAGCGTGCCCGCCTGCAGGTCCAGCACCCGCTCATGACGACGCAGCTGCCCGTACCGCAGATCGAACGGCTCGTCCTCCACCAACAGCCGGATCAACTTCCCGTTGGTGACGTTGATGATCGTCTGCCCCGACTCCGGATACCCGTACCCACCCTCCGCGTACGGCAGCGGCCGCCGCTCGTAGAACGAGTTCAGGTACGTCCCCGGCATCGCATGCGGCTCACCCTCGTCGAGGTTGCCGCGCAACCCGATGTGCCCGTTCGACAACGCGAACACCGACTCCACCTGGCCCAGCGCGTCCAGGTCCAGCCGCGGCTCCCGCACCACCCACGGCTCGACGGCGAAGGCGCGTCCCGGATCGGGGCTCATGAGTCCTCCTCCAGCAGCCCGTTCTCCAACAGCTCGGCGAGATCCGCCACGACCACGTCGGCGCCGTGCTCGCGCAGCGCGTCCGCGTGCCCGAGCCGGTCGACGCCGATCACGTACCCGAAGCCGCCCGCCCTTCCCGACGCGACACCGGCGAGCGCGTCCTCGAACACCACGGCCTGTGTGCGGTCGACTCCGAGGTCGGCCGCGGCGGCCAGGAACGTGTCGGGGGCCGGCTTGCCCGGCAGGTTCCGCTCCTTGGCGGTGACGCCGTCGACCCGGTGGTCGACGAACCCGGTGAGGCCGGCGACGTCGAGCACCTGCTCGGCGTTGGCCGACGAGGAGACGACGGCCGTGGCCAGGCCGGCGTCCTTGACCGCCTGCAGGTAGCGGACCGAGCCGGGGTAGACGTCCACCCCGACCGTGGTGATCTTCTCCTGCACCAGGGCGTTCTTGCGGGTGGCCAGCGCGTACACCGTCTCGGCGTCCGGGTCGTCCCCCGGTCCACCCGCGGGCAGCTCGATCCCGCGGGACCGCAGGAACGTGACCGTGCCCTCCAGACGCGGGCGGCCGTCGACGTACGGACCGTAGTCGGCCTTGAGGTCGAACGGCCGGAACGCGGCGCCCTCACGCTCGGCGCGGGCGCGGAGGTAGTCGTCGAACATCTGCTTCCACGCGGCGGCGTGCACGCTGGCGGTGTCGGTCAGCACGCCGTCGAGGTCGAAGAGGCACGCGCGCGTGCCGTCGGGGAGGCCGAGCATGTGTGCACGGTACCGAGCCCAAGATCACGTTCTGCCCCCGGCCGACCCTCC
Source organism: Pseudonocardia nigra (assembly GCF_019396355.1). GTDB lineage: Bacteria > Actinomycetota > Actinomycetes > Mycobacteriales > Pseudonocardiaceae > Pseudonocardia > Pseudonocardia nigra. Next base: position 37,793 of record NZ_JAHKRK010000027.1, on the reverse strand, counting down.
CGGCGACCGGCGCGTCCGGGGGAACTACCGGGCAGAACTCCCGGTGGCGGCCGGGAGCGGGATCTCCGTCGGCCGCTCCTCCCCCGCGGTCACCTCCACCACGCATCCCCCCGCGACCGACCGTGCGCGCACGGTGAGTAGTCCTCCGTCGGGACGAGGCTCGATGCCGCGCTGCACGGCCTCGCGCACGACCGCGAGCACCTGCAGCGGCGCGACCGGGGTGGGGTGCAGGGCCGGTTCGACGTCCACGACCACCTGCAGGCGGGCGCCGAAGCGCGCCTGCTCGAGCCGCAGGTAGTCGGCGACGGCGGCGAGCTCGCGCCCCAGGGTGCTGGTGCCCGCCTGATCGGCGGCCCGGGAGAGGTCGGCGAACCCGATGAGCAGCTCACGGGCTCGCGAGGGGTCGGTGCGGATGAGCGACGCGATGGTGTTCAGCGTGTTGTAGACGAAGTGCTGCTCCAGCCGGCGGGCCTCGACGGCGGGTGGCTCGGCCACCGCCGGTTGCGCCGGCGGCTCCACCACGGGCGCCGGGGCGGGCGGGTGCGCCCACCGGTCCGCCCGGACGGCGCCGGGCTCCAGCGCACCGCGCCAGTGCGGCCGCCGCATCCGTCCGCCGCCGATCCAGCCGGTGAACTCGACCAGCCCGGCCAGGTCCGGCTCGACCCAGTGCGCATCGCGCGCGGCGTCCGCCGGCACCCCGTCCCCGAACGGCGGCGCCGCGGGCTCCCGGCCGGCCAGCTCCGCGGCGAGCAGACGGCCCTCCTCCAACGACACGCCGACCCGCCCGACGTAGTGCAGCCGCCCGTCCACGGGCGCTCCGAGCAGCAGCGTGCCCACCGTTGCCCGGCTCCCCTGCCGCTGGGCAGCCGTCCACCCGCCCACCAGCACCTGCCGGGTCCGCTTCAGCGGCAGCCGCAACCAGAACCGCGAGCGGCCTCCGGGCCGGTAGCGGGCGCGCAGGTGCCGGGCGTGCAGGCCGTCGGCGCCCTTCTGCTCGGCGATGTCGAGCAGCGCGTCGAGCTCGCTGGCGGGCAGCGGCGACGTCGTCCACACCGGCGGGCTCGCGAACCCCAGCCCGTCCAGCAGCGTGCGGCGGTCGGCGTAGGGCAGGTCCATGGCGCTGTGCCCGTCGAGCCACAGCAGGTCGGCCACCTGGAAGTCCACGGGGATGCGCCGGATCGTGTCGTCCGACGGGCGGTGCAGGCCGCTGCGGCGCTTGAGCAACCGCGGCCGCACGGCGTGCTCCTCCCCGCGCGCCACGAGCGTGCCGTCGAGGACCATCCCGCCCGGCGGGCAGCGCCGCAGCAGCGGCTCGGCCAGCTCGGGGTAGGCGGCGCTCATCGAGTTGGCGGCGCCCGACAGCAGCCGCACCCGCCGGCCCGGCTGGACGTACGCGATGCACCGGTGCCCGGTCCAGGCCACCTCGACGACCCAGTCGGCGCCGGTGGGCGGGTCGCCGGAGCCTGCGGCCGGCAGCATCGGGGGCACGAGATCGGGCAGCCCGCTCGCGGTCGCCCTCCCGGTCACGGCACTCACGGTAGCTGGCGGGGTGCGCTGCGTCCGCCGCTGCCCGGGCAGTGGCAGCAAGGTGGCCTTGCTGCCGTCCAGTGGCAGTATTGCCACCTTGCCGGCATCCCGCGACGGCTCCGTACGGGCCGTGGGGGACCATCGGGGGCATCATGACGCTCACCGACCGGCTGCCCCCGACGCCCGACGACCCCGACGCCCTCGTGGAGGCGTTCGCCGACTGGGCCTTCGAGGAGCAGGGCCTGTCGCTCTACCCGGCGCAGGAGGAGGCGCTGCTGGAGCTGGTCACGGGTTCCAACGTCATCCTCTCCACGCCCACCGGCTCCGGGAAGTCACTGGTGGCGGTGGCGGCGCACGCGGCCGCGATGGTGCGTGGACAGCGCACCTTCTACACGGCGCCGATCAAGGCGCTGGTCAGCGAGAAGTTCTTCGCGCTGATCGAGGTGTTCGGCGCCGACAACGTCGGGATGCTCACCGGCGACGCCGCGGTGAACGAGAAGGCGCCGATCATCTGCTGCACCGCGGAGATCCTCGCCAACATCGCGCTGCGCTCCGGGCCGCACGCCGACGTCGGCTCCGTGGTGATGGACGAGTTCCACTTCTACGCCGACCCGGACCGCGGCTGGGCGTGGCAGGTGCCGCTGGTCGAGCTGCCGCAGGCGCAGTTCCTGCTGATGAGCGCCACCCTCGGCGACGTCTCGTTCTTCCGCGAGGACCTCACCCGCCGCACCGGCCGCGACACCGCCGTGATCACCTCGGTCGAGCGGCCGGTGCCGCTGCACTACCGCTACGTGCTCACCCCGCTGCACGAGACGATCTCCGAGCTGCTGCAGACCCACGAGGCGCCGGTCTACGTCGTGCACTTCACCCAGCAGTCGGCGGTCGAGCGGGCGCAGGCGCTGATGAGCGTCAACGTCACCTCCAAGGACGACAAGCAGGCGATCGCCGACCTGATCGGGAAGTTCCGGTTCACCGCCGGGTTCGGCAAGACCCTGTCCCGCCTGGTGCGCCACGGCATCGGGGTGCACCACGCGGGGATGCTGCCCCGCTACCGGCGGCTGGTGGAGACCCTCGCCCAGGCCGGGCTGCTGCGGGTCATCTGCGGCACCGACACGCTCGGCGTCGGGATCAACGTGCCGATCCGCACCGTGCTGTTCACCGCGCTCTCCAAGTACGACGGCCAGCGCACCCGGCCGCTCAAGGCGCGCGAGTTCCACCAGATCGCCGGGCGGGCCGGGCGCGCAGGCTACGACACCGTCGGCACGGTGGTGGCCGAGGCCCCCGACCACGAGGTGGAGAACGCGCGGCTGCTCGCCAGGGCGGGCGACGACCCCAAGAAGCGCCGCCGGGTGGTGCGCAAGCAGCCACCCGAGGGCTTCGTCGGATGGTCGCAGACGAGCTTCGAGAAGCTGCAGAACGCCCAGCCCGAGCCGCTCACCAGCCACTTCGCCGTCACCCACGCGATGCTGCTCAACGTGATCTCCCGCCCGGGCCGAGTCGATGTCGGCTCCGCTGACGCTCCGCCGAGTGCGTTCGCCGCGATGCGGCACCTGCTGGAGGACAACCACGAGCCGCGGTCGCGCCAGCGCAAGCACATCCTGCGCGCCATCGCGATCTACCGGGCGCTGCGCGCCGCGGGCGTCGTCGAGGAGCTCCCGGAGCCGGACGCGGAGGGCCGCCGCGTGCGGGTCGTCGGCGACCTGCAGCTGGACTTCGCGCTCAACCAACCGCTCTCGCCGTTCGCGCTGGCCGCGATCGAGCTGCTGGACCGCGAGTTGCCCGGGTACCCGATGGACGTCCTGTCGGTGATCGAGGCGACCCTCGACGACCCCCGCCCCGTCCTCTACGCGCAGCAGAACAAGGCGCGCGGCGAGGCCGTCGCGGCGATGAAGGCCGAGGGCATCGAGTACGAGGAGCGGATGGCGCTGCTCGAGGACGTCACCTACCCGAAGCCGCTCGACGAGCTGCTGCACGCCGCCCTGGAGACCTACCGGCGCGGCTCCCCGTGGGTCGAGGACGCGCACCTCGCGCCGAAGTCGGTGGCCCGGGACATGTTCGAGAAGTCGATGACGTTCGTCGAGTACGTCTCGCACTACCAGCTGGCCCGCTCCGAGGGCCTGGTGCTGCGCTATCTCGCCGACACCTACCGGGCGCTGCGCCAGACCGTGCCGGACGAGGCGAAGACCGAGGAGCTCACCGACGTCGAGGAGTGGCTGGGCGAGCTGGTGCGCCAGGTCGACTCCAGCCTGCTCGACGAGTGGGAGGCGCTCGCCGCGGGCGCCGGGACCGGCGAGGAGCCCGAGCCGCCGTCGCTGGACGAGGGCCCGGCGGGCGTCACCCGCAACGTGCGCGCGTTCCGGGTGCTGGTGCGCAACGCGATGTTCCGCCGCGTCGAGCTGGCCGCCCTGCGCCGCTTCGACCTGCTCGGCGAGCTGGACTCCGACGCCGGCTGGGGCGCGGAGGCCTGGCGGGAGGCTCTCGAGCCCTACTTCGCCGACCACACCGATATCGGAACCGGCCCGGACGCGCGCGGCCCCCAGTTCATCACCATCACCGAGGAGCCGGAGCGCTGGCTCGTGCGCCAGGTTCTCGACGACCCGGCGGGCGACCGGGACTGGGCGATCACGGCCGAGGTCGACCTCGCGGGGTCGGACGAGGAGGGGGCGCCGGTGGTGTGGGTGACCGGGGTGGAGCCGCTCGGCGGACGGTAGCGTGGCGCCCGTGGGGTTCGCCGTGTCCGATGTGCTCGCCGCCGACAGCCCGGCCGCGGTGGAGCGACTGCTCAGCGCCGACGTCGTCTTCCACAGTCCGGTCGCCGATTACACCGGACGCGCCGACGTGGCCCACCTGCTGGCGACGATCGCCCGCTGCGTGCACGACGTGCGGGAGGGCCACGGCTTCCTCGACGGGGGGCGCAGCGCCACCGAGTTCACCGGCCGGGTCGGTGACCAGGCCGTGGACGGCGTGCTGATCCAGCGGATCGACGCCGACGGCCTCCTCGCCGAGGCCACACTGCTTCTGCGGCCGCTCGCCGCCCTGCGCACCGCCGTGGGCCTGATGCGCGACGCGCTGGCCGCGGCGCCGCTGCCGAGCGCCGGCTGACCCCACCTCCCCCGCAGGCGCCGGGCCCCCGGGCGCGCCGCGCCGTCGTCGAACCGTTGACGATCAGCTGGCGTCAATGTATCAACGACAGATGGACTACGAGCAGGCCAAGCGCTGGATGGAACGGGTCGACCCCGTGGTGGCCCGCGGCCCCGACTGGTCGATCACCCGCCAGCTCGACTGGTTCAAGGAGCAGTCGAAGGACGGCGGCGTCACCCGGGACGCGGCCGCCGCCTGGTACGCGATGGTCCACGAGATGCGCAGGCTCGCCGACTACTACGAGCGCGACCTGATCCGCAGGCTCCGCGCCGACGGGCTCACCTGGGCCCAGGTCGCCGACGCGGTCCAGGCCCAGCTCAGCAGCCGCCAGGCCGCGCAGGCCAAGTGGAAGCGGCTCATCGACCCGGGCCGGCGGATCACCACCGGGGACATGCAGCGCGGCGGGCGGCGCAAGCAGACCGGCCCCGGCACCCCGTCCTGACCTCCGGAACGGGGTACCGGACACCGCGTCCCGACCGCCGTGATCAACTCCCGCGTGCGCCGCCGGGGGGCGGTACGCTGCCGCCGCAGAGATCGTCCGCGTCGCGGACGGCCGGAGTCCGAGCGGGGGCATCGTGGACGGATCGACCTCCCCCGGGTCGAGCTTCCCCGCCCCGACCCTGCCGAGCGCGGACGCGCTCGGGCGCTCCTGGCTGCACGCGGTGCAGGGCCGCAGTTTCGTACCGATGGAGCGCACCGCGCTGCTGGCGCATCTGGTCGAGCGGGCGGCCGTCGTGCTGGCGGCCGTCAGCGCCGAGCCGGTCGACCGCGGGGGCGCGGAGTCCGTCGGCGCGTGGCTGGTGGCCGCTCACTTCACCGACCCGGTGTCGCTCGAGCAGACCCTCGCGGTGCTCGGCGAGCACCTGGCCGACATCGAGCCCCGGCGGCTGGCGGCGCTGCAGGGCGCCGTGGCGGCGGGATACGCCCGTGCCATGCAGGAGCGCACCCGCACCGAGCAGGAGCGCGTCAGCAGCGCCGCGTTCGCGGCGCGTGCGGCGGCCGAGCAGGCGCGCTGGACCAGCGAGGCCCGCTTCGAGGCGATCTTCGCCGACGCCGCGATCGGCATCGCGATCCTCGGCGCCGACGGCTGCATCGTCGAGGTCAACCGCGCGCTCGGGGAGATGTTCGGCATCTCCCCCGCCGAGCTCGACGGACAGCCGATCGCGCCCTACATCCGGCCCGACGCCGAGCTGTGGACCCTGGTGCAACGGATGCAGGCCGGGGCCCTCGACCACACCAGGCTCGAGCGCGCCTACCCGCGCACCGACGGCAGCCGGATCTGGGTCGACCTCGTCCTGTCGCTCGTGCGCGGCCAGGACCGCCACCCGCGCTACATCGTCGGGATGATCGCGGACGTCACCGAGCGCCACCGGCTGGAGACCTCGCTGCGGCACCAGGCCCAGCACGACCCGCTCACCGGGCTGCCCAACCGCACGGTGTTCTTCGAGCGGCTCGACGCGGCCCTCGCCGCCGACGGCAACCACCTCGGCGTCTGCTATCTCGACCTCGACGGGTTCAAGGCCGTCAACGACACGCTCGGCCACGACGTCGGCGACCGGCTCCTGCAGACCGTGGCCCGGCGACTCACCGGCGAGCTGGGCCCGGCCGGCCACCTGGTCGCACGCATGGGCGGCGACGAGTTCGTCGTGCTCGTCGAGGGGGGCGCCGACCACGCGGTGGGCCGCGACGAGCTGCACCGGGTGGCGCGCACCGCGCTCGAGGCCGTCGGCACGCCGATGCGGCTCGGCGCCCACCGCGTCGTCGTGTCCGCCAGCGTCGGCGTGGTGGAGCGCGACGACGGCGGGGCGGGCTCCGCGGAGCTGATGAAGGCCGCCGACACCACGCTGTACTGGGCGAAGAAGGACGGCCGCAACCGGATCGCGCTCTTCGACGCCGAACGCCACCGCGCCGACGTGGGGCGCTACGCGCTGTCGGCACGGATGCCGGAGGCGCTCGAGGGCGGCGAGTTCGTCGTCGACTACCAGCCGCTGGTGCGGCTCACCGACCAGCGGCTGGTCGGAGTGGAGGCGCTGGTCCGCTGGCAGCTGCCCGACGGCCAACGGCTCGGGCCCGACCGGTTCATCCCGGTGGCCGAGGAGACCGGGCTGATCGTCCCGCTGGGGCGCTGGGTGCTCGCCGAGGCCTGCCGGCAGGCCGTGCGGTGGCGGGCGGAGCACCCCGACGCCGACCTGTTCGTCAGCGTGAACCTGGCGGCCCGCCAGGTGCGCGAGCCCGGGATCGTCGACGACGTCGCCCAGGTGCTCGCCGAGACCGGGTGGCCGGCCGAGGCGCTCCAGCTGGAGCTCACCGAGAGCGACCTGATGGGCACCACCGGCGAGCCGCTCGACGCACTGCACGCGCTCGCCGACATGGGCATCCGGATCGCCATCGACGACTTCGGCACCGGCTACTCGAACCTGGCCTACCTGCGCTCCCTGCCCGTCCACGCCCTCAAGCTGGCCGGCCCGTTCATGACCGGCGGGGCCGGCCGCGACGGTGCCGGAGGGTCGGACGAGGTCGACCACGAGGTGCTGGCCCTGCTCATCGAGCTCGCGCACACGCTCGGCCTGTCGGTCACCGCCGAGGTCGTGGAGACCGCGGTGCAGCTCGAGCGGCTGCGCAAGCTCGGCTGCGACACCGGGCAGGGGTGGTACTTCGCCCCCGCGGTCGACGCGGGGGCCGTCGCGGACCTGCTGGGCGGCCCTGTCGGCCCGGCCTGAGCCACGGGCCTGAGCCTGCCGGTGCGGACCGGTGAGCACGCCGAGCCGCCGGCTGCCAGGATCGGGGACATGACCCACCCCATTCGGATCGGTGTCCAGATCCAGCCCCAGCACGCCGACTACGCGCAGATCCGCGAGGCGGTGGCCGCGGCCGAGGACGCCGGCGTGGACGTCGTGTTCAACTGGGACCACTTCTTCCCGCTCTACGGCGAGCCCGACGGCGAGCACTTCGAGTGCTGGACGATGCTCGGCGCCTGGGCCGAGGCCACCAGCCGCGTCGAGATCGGCGCGCTCGTCACCTGCAACAGCTACCGCAACCCCGAGCTGCTGGCCGACATGGCCCGCACCGTCGACCACATCTCGGGCGGCCGGCTCATCCTCGGTATCGGCGCCGGGTGGTTCGAGCGCGACTACGACGAGTACGGCTACGACTTCGGCACCGCGGGCTCCCGCCTGGCCGACCTCGCGCAGGCCCTCCCGCGGATCCGGAACCGCTGGGAGAAGCTCAACCCGGCGCCGACCCGCGACATCCCCGTCCTGATCGGCGGCGGGGGCGAGAAGAAGACCCTTCGGTACACCGCCGAGCACGCCACCATCTGGCACAGCTTCGGCAACGTCGACACGTTCACGCGCAAGAGCGGAATTCTCGACGGGCACTGCGCCGACGTGGGTCGTGACCCGGCGGAGATCGAGCGGTCGATCGGCGTCAGCGCCTCCCCCGGCGAGGTCGCCGACGGCCTCGTCGCCGCCGGGGCGTCCCTGTTCACCATCGGGGTCGGCGGTCCCGACTACGACCTCGGCCTGGTCAAGGAGTGGGTGTCGTGGCGGGACGCGCAGCGCGACTGAGCGCCGGCCTGCTGCTGCACTGCCCCGGCCCGGGCGGCACCGGCGATCCGGAGGTGCTGCTCGGGCACATGGGCGGGCCCTACTGGGCGCGCAAGGACGACGGGGCGTGGTCGATCCCGAAGGGCGAGCACGACGCCGACGAGGACCCGCGCCTGGCGGCTGCGCGGGAGTTCACCGAGGAGCTGGGCTCGCCGCCGCCCCCGGGGCCGCTGCATGAGCTGGGCACCGTCCGGCAGCGCGGCGGCAAGCTGATCACGGTGTTCGCCCTCGGCCTCGGGCCTGGCGCGGACTTCGACGCCGACCACATCACGCCCGGCACGTTCGAGCTGGAATGGCCGCCGCGCTCGGGCAGGATGCAGGCGTTCCCGGAGATCGACCGCGCCGCCTGGTTCGACGTCGGCACCGCTCGGCGCAAACTGGTGCGCGGTCAGGTCGAGTTCCTCGACCGCCTGCTGGTTTCCCTCGATCGCGCGGGTTCGCCGTAGGGCCCTTCGGGGTACGGGCCCCGCGTGAGCTCGATCTGGAGTGGCCTGGTGCGCGGTGCGGCGGCCGGGGCCGCCGGCACGACGGCCCTGAACGCCACCACGTATCTCGACATCGCCGTGCGCGCCCGCGAGGAGAGCGACACCCCGCAGCGCATGGTGGCGGCGCTCGCCGACGCGACCGGGGTGGACGTGCCGGGCGGGCGTCGGGAACGCCGACGGCGCCTGTCCGCGCTCGGGACGCTGTCGGGGGCGCTCACCGGTGTCGCGATCGGCGGCGTCGCCGGGCTGCTGCGGGCCGGCGGCGTCCGGCTGCCCACCACGGTCGGCGGACCGCTGCTCGGCATGGCGGCGATGGCGGCCACGAACGGCCCGCTCGCCGCCCTGCGGATCGCCGATCCGCGCCGCTGGAGCGCGACCGACTGGCTCGCCGACGCCGTCCCGCACCTGGTCTACGGCTGCGCGACCCACGCCACGCTCGTCGCGGTGTCCCGGGTAGCCGAGAGCCGGGAACCGGTGCCCGCCACCAGCCCGGCGATGCTGCTGCGGGCGGCGGCGCTCGGGGCGGCCACCGGGTCGCGCGGCACGGCGGGAATCACGGCCGTCGCGTTCACCTCCGACCGCGACGACCGGGGGCCCGTGGCCTCCCGGCTGGGCACGGGCCCGGGTAAGGCGCTCACCGGCCTCGCGGCGGCGGGCGAGGTGGCCGTCGACAAGCACCCGGCCACGCCGAGCAGGCTGAGTCCACCCGCGGTGCTGCCGCGTGTGGCGCTGGGCGCGACGTCCGCCGCCGCCGTCGCCCGGCGCGACGGGCACGATCCCGGGCTCCCCGCGCTGGTGGGCGTCGCCGGTGCCGCCGCAACCTCGGTGCTGGGCGTCCGGCTGCGCGCCGCCGCGGAGCGCCGGCTCGGATCGGACCGGCCGGGGGCGCTCGCCGAGGACGCGATCGCCGCCGCGCTCGGCTGGCTCGGCGCCCGGCGTCCGACGCGGCGGGAATGAAAGGCGCCGGCGCGACCTTCACGAGATCATGTCCCCCATCACCCGAGGCTTCGTCGGGCGGGGCCGCGACCGCGACCCGCGGCTGCCGCCCGGCCAGTACGACGCCCGTGACGAGTGGCCCGTGCTGCACGCCGAGGCGACTCCCCGGATCCCCACCGACCGCTGGACGTTCACCGTGGAGGGCCTCGTCGAGCGCGAGGTGACCTGGACCTGGGACGAGATCCACGCCCTGCCCCCGTCCCGGTACGAGGGCGACATCCACTGCGTCACGACGTGGTCGAAGCTCGGGATGACCTTCGACGGCGTGTCGGTCGACACCCTGCTCGCGGCCGCGGGCCCGCTGCCGAGCGCCACGCACGTGGTGGCCGTCTCGCACACCGGCTACACCACGAACCTGCCGTTGGCCGACGTCACCGGCGGGAAGGCGTGGGTCGTCTGGAACGCCGACGGCAAGCCGCTCACCACCGAGCACGGCGCCCCGGCCCGTTTGCTCGTGCCACACCTGTACTTCTGGAAGAGCGCGAAGTGGGTGTCGGGGCTGCGCCTGCTCGACCACGACGAGCAGGGGTTCTGGGAACGCAACGGCTACCACGACCGGGGGGACCCGTGGGCCGAGCAGCGCTACCAGGGCGACTGAGCGACGCTGCGAAGCGAAGACCGAGACCGATGACCCTGACCCCCGGCGGCGCCACCCACCGCAGGACCCTGCGCTGGCAGACCGCGCGCGTGCTGGCCGTGCGCGACGAGACGCCGACCGCGCGCACGTTCCGCCTCGCGCTGCCCGAGCCGCGCCCGCACCTGCCCGGCCAGTACTACGCGCTGCGCCTCACCGCGCCCGACGGCTACTCCGCGACCCGCTCGTACTCGGTGGCCTCCGCCCCGGAGGAGACGGGTGAGATCGAGCTGACCGTCGAGCGGCTCGCCGACGGCGAGGTGTCGGAGTTCCTGCACGAGGTGGTCGTCCCCGGCGACGAGCTGGAGGTGCGCGGCCCGATCGGCGGCTTCTTCGCGTGGGACGGCACGAGCTCCGCGCTGCTCGTCGGCGGCGGATCGGGCGTGGTGCCGCTGATGGCGATGCTGCGCCACGCCCGCCGCACCGGCCGGCCCGACCTCGTCCGCCTCGTCGTGTCCGCCCGCTCCCCCGCCGACCTGTACTACGCCGACGAGCTGCCCGGCCCCGAGACGCTCGTCGTCTACACCCGCCAGGCCCCGCCCGGGGCGGGCCGCGCGGTCGGGCGCCTCGCCGCGGCCGACCTCGCCCCGTTCGTCCGCGGCGGCGAGGACGTCTTCGTCTGCGGGTCGCCGGGTTTCGCCGACGCCGCCACCGCCGCCCTGGAGGAGGTCGGCGTGCCGGTCGAGTCCATTCGGGTCGAGCGGTTCGGCCCGTCCGGGTAGGCGACGGGCGACTCACCCGTCCAGAACGGGCGACTCGCGTGTCGAGGTGTGGCGACTCGCGGAAGTTCCGCGAGTCGCCGGGAATCCGCGTGCAAGTCGCCCGCTTCCGACCGGCGCCCCGCGCTCTAGAGTCGCGGCGTGCCCGCGGAAGGAACAGCTGTGACCGGCTCGGCGCCGAAGGAGCACCGGACCGTCCGCCGGGTGACCTCGATCCTGGAGGCCGTCGCCCGCCAGCGCGACGGCGTGCGGCTGGGTGCGCTCGCCGAGCTGCTCGACGCGCCGAAGTCGTCGGTGTTCGGGCTCGTCAAGGGCCTGGTCGCGGACGGCTACCTCCGCGAGCAGGAGGGCACCTACCGGCTCGGGCCCGCCGTGTCGGCGTTGCTGGCCCCGCCGGCCACGACGGCGCTCGAGGTGGTGCGGCCGCGGATCCAGCGGCTGCGCGCGGCGTTCGACGAGACCGTCATGTGGTGCACCCGGGTCGGCGACTCGGTGGTCTACACCGACGTGGCGGAGTCGTCGCAGCTGATCCGGTACTCGGCGCCGCTGCGCACCCGCCGCCCCCTCTACCCGACCAGCTCGGGCAAGTGCTTCCTCGCCCACAGCGCCCCCGCGGCCCTGCGCCGCTACCTCGCCGAGCACCTGCCCGCGCACGACGTCGAGCGCGTCCGCGCGGAGCTGGATCGGGTCCGGCGCGACGGGGTGGCGTTCAACCGCGGGGAGACGGTGCCCGACGTGAGCGCGGCCGCCGCCCCGGTGCTCGTGGGCGGCCACGCGGTGGGGTGCGTCGCCGTCGCCGGCCCGTCCGCGCGGCTGGGCGGGCGGCTGGACGAGGTCGCAGCCCTGCTGCCGGGCGTCGTCGCGGAGCTCGCCGTCGAGCTCCGCGGTTAGCGGCCTCAGTCGCGTGCCCTTGACTCGGCCGCGTCGCCGACTACCCTCGGCGTGCGTAAATACGCGTTGCTATTCGTATATACGGACGGTGGATGGATGGACTTCGCGCTGACCGAGGACCAGCAGACCCTGCGCAAGGCGGTGCGCGACCTCGCCGCCCGGTTCCCCGACGAGTACTGGGCCGAGCGGGACGCGCGCGGCGAGTTCCCGCGCGAGTTCTACGACGCCTTCGCCCAGGGCGGCTGGCTCGGCATCGCGATCCCGGAGCAGTACGGCGGCGGGGGCCTCGGGATCCTCGAGGCGTCACTGCTGTTGGAGGAGGTCGCGGCGTCCGGGGCCGGCATGAACGGGTGCAGCGCGATGCACCTGACGATCTTCGGGCTGAACACGATCGTCAAGCACGGCAGCGAGGAGCTGCGCCGGGAGATCCTGCCCGCCGCCGCGGACGGCTCGCTGCACGTCTGCTTCGGCGTCACCGAGCCCGACGCGGGCACCGACACCACCCGGATCTCCACGTTCGCCCGCCGCGACGGCGCTGGTGACGACGCGGACTACGTGATCCGCGGCCGGAAGGTCTGGATCACCAAGGCGGGCGACTCGCAGAAGATGGTGCTCATCGCCCGCACCACCCCCCGCGACGAGGTCGCGAAGCCGACCGATGGGATGTCGCTATTCCTGGTCGACCTCGACTCCGGGCGCGACGCCGGGACCGTGCAGCTGCGCCCGATCCCGAAGATGGGCCGCAACGCCGTCGCCTCCTTCGAGGTGCTGCTCGACGACCTGCGGGTGCCGGCGCGGGCCCGCGTCGGCGAGGAGGGCGAGGGCTTCCGCTACCTGCTCGACGGGCTCAACCCGGAGCGCATCCTGCTCGCCCACGAGGCACTCGGCATCGGTCGCGCCGCGATCCGGCGGGCGGCGCGCTACGCCCGCGAGCGCGTGGTCTTCGGGCGGCCGATCGGGCAGAACCAGGGCGTGGCGTTCCCGCTCGCCGAGGCCGTCACCCGGCTCGACGCGGCCGAGCTCATGGCCCGCCAGGCGGCCTGGCGCTACGACCGCGGACTGCCCTGTGGGCGGGAGGCCAACATGGCCAAGTGGCTCTGCGCCGACGCCGGCTTCCAGGCCGCCGACCAGGCCATCCAGACCCACGGCGGCATGGGCTACGCCCGGGAGTACCACGTGGAGCGCTACTTCCGGGAGGCCCGGATCCTCCGGCTCGCGCCGGTCAGTCAGGAGATGGTGTTGAACTACGTGGCCCAGCACGTGCTCGACCTGCCGAGGTCGTACTGATGGCCGGGGAGACGGGAGCGCTCGCCGGTCTGCGGGTCGTCGACCTGTCCCGCGTGCTCGCCGGCCCCTACTGCGCCCAACTGCTCGCCGACCACGGTGCCAACGTGGTCAAGGTCGAGGCGCCCGCCGGCGACGACACCCGCGCCTGGGGCCCGCCGTTCGTGCGCCCCGGCACCAGCGCGTACTTCACTGGAATCAACCGCAACAAGTCGGCGATCGCGCTGGACCTGCGCTCGCCGCGGGCCCACGAGGTGCTCGAGCGGCTCCTCGCCGACGCCGACGTCATGATCGAGAACTTCAAGGCGGGCACGCTCGCCCGCTGGGGGTTCCCCGACGAGCTGCTCGCCGAGCGCTTCCCCCGGCTGGTCCGGTGCCGGATCACCGGGTTCGGCACGGACGGGCCGCTGGGCGGGGCGCCGGGGTACGACGCGGTGGCGCAGGCCCACGGCGGGCTGATGAGCGTCAACGGCGAGGCGGACGGGCCCGCACTGCGCATCGGGGTCCCGATCGCCGACATCGTCACCGGGCTGCACGCGTTCGGCGGCGTGCTCCTCGCGCTGCGCGAGCGGGAGCGCTCCGGCCGCGGCCAGCTCGTCGACTGCGCGCTGCTGGACACCGCAGTGACGCTGCTGCACCCGCACTCGACGGCCTGGCTCGCGGACGGCACCGTGCCGCGCCGCACCGGGTCGGCGCACTCGACGGTCGCCCCGTACGAGACGTTCGCGGCGCAGGAAGGCCCGCTGTTCATCGGGGTCGGCAACGACCGGCAGTTCCGGGCGCTCGTCGAGGTGCTCGGGCTGCCCGCGCTCGCCGACGACCCGCGGTTCCGCAGCAACGCCGACCGGGTGACCGCGGTCGCCGAGCTGCGGGCGCTGCTGTCCGTCCCGATCGCGCGGTGGGAGTGCGCGGCGCTCGGGGCCGCGCTGCTCGCGCGCGGCGTCCCCGCCGGGGCCGTGCACGACGTCCCCACCGCACTGCAGGACCCGCAGGTGCGCCACCGGGAGATGGTGGTCGAGCACGACGGCTACCGCGGCGTCGGCATCCCGATCAAGCTCGACCGCACGCCCGGCTCGGTGCGCTCCGCACCCCCCGACCACGGCGCCGACACCATCGAGGTGCTGACCCGGCACGGGTACGACGCCGCCGAGATCGACGCGCTCGTGCGCGACGGGATCGCGCTGGCGCCACTGCCGTCCGAACCGGGCGCGGGTACCTGAGCAGCACCGGGGCTCCTGAGCAGCACCCGCGACGACGTCCGTTCGAAGGAGAGCCGACGATGGCCCGTCCCCGCACCGCATGGCGCGCCCGCGCGGGCGCGGCGCTGTGCGCCGTCACCCTCGCGCTGGCCACGGCGTGCGCGGCTGGCGGCGGCCGGGAGGGGCCGCCGGGCGGCGTCATGCTCGTGCTCGCCGACTCGTTCCCGACGACACACCCGGTCTCCCGGGAGGGCGCCCGCTTCTTCATGGAGCGGGTCGGGGAGCTCACCGGCGGCCGGGTGCGGTTCGAGTACTTCCCGTCCGAGCAGCTCGGGGCCGCGGAGGACTTCGTGAGCCTGGCGCGGTCGGGGGTGGTCGACGTCGCGATGGTCTCCCCCGGCTACGTCGCCTCCCAGCTCCCGCTGTCCGGGGTGGCGGACCTGCCCGGCATGAGCAGCACGTCCTGCCGCGGCTCGCTGGCCGTCGAGTCGCTGCTGGCCGAGGGCGGGGTGCTGCACGAGGTGGAGTTCGCCCCCGACGGGCTGCGTCCCCTGCTGGTCGGGGTCATCCCCGGCTACGAGGTGATGACCGGCGGGGGACGGGCGGTGACCGAGCCGGCGGACGTCGCGGGCCTGCAGCTGCGTTCCTCCGGCGGGGCGATCGACCGCACGGTCCGGATGCTCGGTGCGGCCCCGGTGGCGATGCCGGTGACCGAGATGTACGAGGCGATCTCCCGCGGGACGGTCGACGGCACCGTGCTCGGCCCGATGAGCGCGCTGCCCTACCGGCTCGACGAGGCCGCGACGCACTCCACGGAGGGCGCGCAGCTCGGCAGCTTCACGATCACCTACTCCATCGGCACGCAGGCGTGGGACGAGCTGCCCGCCGACCTGCAGGCGGCGCTCGCCCAGGCCGGCCGGGACACCACCCGGCACCTCTGCCGCGCGATCGACGACGAGAACGCGGGGTCGCGCGAGGAGCTCGCGGCGGGCGGCATGCGGTTCCACACCCTGACACCCGAGGAGCAGCAGCGATGGCAGGAGGCGGTCGCACCGGTCCGCGAGCAGTGGGTGGCCGACATGGAACGGCTGGGCCTGCCCGGCCGCGCCGTGCTCGACGCGATGCTCGCCGCGCTGCGGGAGCTGCCGGAGGACCCGCGATGACGCCCGCCCGGGACGTGGTCGACGCGGGCCTGCGCCGCGTGGAGGACGCGCTCGCCGCGGTCGCCGCGGCCGCGCTGCTCCTGCTGGGTGCGCTGATGGTGCTCGAGGTCGCCCTGCGCTACGTGTTCTCCGCACCGTTGTCTTGGGGGCTGGGGTTCATCAGCGACTACCTGCTGATCGGGTTCTTCTTCCTCGGCCTGCCCTACACGGTGCGCGCGGGAGCGCACGTGCGGATCGACGTGCTGTACCGGGCGCTGCCGGCCGCGGCGCAGCGCTGGTGCACCGCGGCCGGCACGGTGCTGTCGCTGCTGTTCGTCGCCGCGCTCACCTGGGGCGGCATCGTCCTCACCTACCGGGCGTGGGCCGGGGGCGACGTCCCCCCACCCGGCGGGGCCGAGCTGTCCTGGGCGGTGTGGACCTCGACGGTGATGGTCCCGCTGGGCGGGATCGTGCTGCTCGTGCGCCTGCTGCACACGTTGGCCGTGCGCCCCACCGAGCCGCCCGAGGACCCGGACACCGCCGATGACCCGGCCGCGGACGCCGTGAAGGAGACCGTCTGATGCTCGCGGCGTTCGTCATCGCCCTGCTACTGGTGCTGCTGCTGGTCCGGGTCCCGGTCGGCTTCGCGATCGGCATCGCCGGGGTGGTGGGCCTGCTGCTGCACGGCGGCCCCGAGCTGGTGCTCGGGGTCATGGAGACCACCCCGCACACCGCGATCTCGGCCTACTCGCTCGCGCCGATCCCGCTGTTCATCCTGATGGCGCAGTTCGTGCTGCGCAGCGGGGTGGCGGGCGAGCTGTTCGACGCGGCGCGGATCTGGGTCGGGCGCACGCCCGCCGGGCTCGGGGTGGCGACCACGGTCTCGGGCGCGGTCTTCGCCGCGATCTCGGGCTCCAGCACCGCGGCGGCGGCCACCCTGGCGTCCACCTCGGTGCCGGAGATGACCCGCCGCGGCTACGACCCGCGGCTGGCGGGCGGCCTCGTGGCGGTGGTGGGCACGCTCGCGGCGATGGTGCCACCGAGCATCATCCTGGTCTTCTACGCCGTGCTCGCCGAGGAGAGCGTGGGCCAGGTGCTCATCGCGGGCTTCCTCCCGGGCGTGCTCGTCACCGTCGCGCTCGTCGTCACCACGCTGCTGCTCGTGCGCCTGCGGCCGGAGCTGGCGCCGCGCGGCGAGCGGCACCCGGTGCTGACGAAGGTGCGCACGCTCACGACGGTGGGCCCGGTGGCGGTGCTGTTCGCGCTCGTCACGGGCAGCATCTACCTCAGCCTGGCGACGCCGACCGAGGCCGCAGCCCTGGGCGCGGCCGGGGCACTCGCGATCGGGCTCGTGCGGCGCAGGCTCGACGCGGCCCGGATCAAGGCCGCGCTGCTGGACGCGCTGGGCTCCAGCGGGATGATCCTGCTGATCATCGCCGCGGCGCACGTCTTCGGCTACGTGCTCACGCTGACCCGCATCACCGAGACGGTGGTGGACGCGGTCGCCGCGATCCCCGCGCCCGCCACGGTCGTGTTCCTCGGGATCGCCCTGGTCTACCTGGTGCTCGGGGCGTTCATGGATCAGATGGCGATCCTCGCGCTGACCGTGCCGATCGTGCTGCCGGTGATCGAGCAGCTGGGTTACGACCCGGTGTGGTTCGGGGTGATGGTCGTGCTGCTCGCCGAGATCGGCCTGGTCACCCCGCCGCTCGGGCTCAACGTCTTCATCGTCGCCCGGGCCACCCGCCACCCCACCGACCAGGTGTTCCGCGGGGTCGTCCCGTTCGTTGTGGCGATGCTCGTGGTGGTCCTGCTGTTCACGTTCGTCCCGCAGCTGGTGCTGTGGCTGCCGCAGACGATGACGAGCTGACGTCCGACGCCATCGACACGGCGCCATCGACACGGCTCTGACTGATCATTAGGTTTGTCCTGACCTAGTGATCACGTCGAGAGGCGGGCCCCGGAGCCATGACCCGGACGACCGAGCCGACCATCCACCTCGTCCCGCACACCCATTGGGACCGGGAGTGGTACGAGCCCTTCCAGCGCTTCCGAATCCGGCTGGTCGACCTGCTCGACGAGGTGCTCGACCGGGCCGAGTCCGACCCGCGGTTCCACTTCACCCTCGACGGGCAGATGGCCGCCGTCGACGACTACCTGGAGGTGCGCCCGGAGAACCGCGACCGGGTCGCCGCGCTCGTGCGGCGGGGGCAGCTGGCCGTCGGGCCGTGGCAGATCCTGCTGGACGAGTTCCTCGTCTCCGGCGAGAACATCGTGCGCAACCTGGAGCTGGGCTGGGCCCGCGCGGAGGCGCTCGGCGGCGTCATGCCCGTCGGCTACCTGCCCGACGAGTTCGGGCACTGCGCGCAGATGCCGCAGATCCTCGCCCGCGCCGGTCTCGCGCACGCGTGCCTGTGGCGCGGCGTCCCGGCGGGTGTCGACGGGCACGCGTTCGCCTGGACCGCGCCGGACGGCAGCGCGGTGCGCGTCGAGTACCTCGCGGGCGGCTACGGCAACGCCGCGTCGCTCTTCGCCGACCCGGCCCGGTTCGCCGAACGGGCCGCCGCGCTGGAGGCGGCGCTGCGGCCGCGGTTCGGCGACCAGCCGGTGCTCGGCATGTACGCACCGACCACTCCGCCCCGGTGCGCTCGCTGGTCGCGCTCGTCGCCGGACTGGAGGAGGACGACGCCCCGGTCCGCATGCTGATCACCACGCTCGCCGACCACATCGCCGGGCGCGACCCCGGCACCACCGGCCTGGTCGAGGTCCGCGGCGAGCTGCGCAGCCACGCCGCCGCCAACATCCTCCCGGGCGTGATCTCGGTGCGGCCGCACCTCAAGCAGGCCATGGCCCGCGCGGAGCGGATGGTGGAGCGCTATGCCGAGCCGTTCGCCGCGCTGTGGTCGGCCGAGTGGCACGGTGCTGATGAGCGCTCCGCAAGCTCCGCTTCCCGGTTCCTCGACATGGCGTGGTGGCGGCTGGTCGACGCCTCCGGGCACGACTCGGTGACCGGCTGCGGGGTCGACGACACCGCGGTGCAGGTGTTCGCCCGGATCTCCGAGGCCGAGCACCTGGGCCAGGCCGTGCGCGACCGGGTCGTCGGCCGGCTCGCCCGGACCGTGCCTCGCGACGCGGTGGTCGTGGTCAACCCGACGCCCGCCGACCGCACCGACCTGGTGACGCTCGACGTCGAGGTGCCGGCCGGCTGGAGCGGCGTGGCCCTGGAGCTGCCCGACGGCCGCCGGCTGCCCGCGCAGGTGGAGAGCCGCACGGCGGAGCTGCTGCACGAGGAGGAGATCGACGCGGCGGCGCTGCCGACGTTCTTCCCGCGCATCCACGGGCGCGAACTGTTCGGCAGCGAGATCGCCAGTTGGCGGGTGGACGGGGACCGGCGGCTGCTGGAGTTCGACCTCGCCCGTCACGGTGGCGACGAGCCCTTCGACGTGGACGCGGTGCGGGCTGCGTTCGCTGCGGTCACCGACACCGGCACGTGGACGGTCCGGCTGCTCGCCCGGGAGAGCCGGGTGCTCACCGGGCTCGTGGACGCGCCCGCGTTGGGCTGGGCGTCCGTGCGGCCGGTCCCCGCCGATGATGCAGCCGACGAGCCGGTGCCTCACCCCGTCCGCGTCGACGGCCGGACGCTCGACAACGGCCTCGTGTCCGTCGCCGTGCACGACGACGGGACGCTGCGCGTGACAGCGGCCGACGGCACCGGGCTCGACGGCGTCGGGCGGATCGTCGACGGCGGCGACCGCGGCGACACCTACAACTACGGCCCGCCCGGCACGGACCCGCTCGTCGACTCCCCCACGGCGGTGGCGATCGGCGCCGCCGACGGCGGGCCGCTGCGCGCCGCGATCAGCGTCGACCGGGCGTACGCGTGGCCCGCGGGGATGGACTGGGACCGCGACGCCCGCTCCGCGGCCACCGAGCCCGCCCGCGTCGCGATGCGGGTCGAGCTGCGCGCGGGCGAGCCGTTCGTCCGCCTCGACCTCACGATCGACAACCGCAGTGCCGACCACCGCGTCCGGCTGCACGTCCCCACCGCCCGCCCGGCCACCGTCTCGCACGCCGAAGGCCAGTTCGCGGTGGTCGAGCGCGGCCCGACGGCGGAAGGGGGACCGTCCGGGGAGCACCCGATCCCGACCTTCCCGGCCCACGGGTTCGTCGACGCGGGCGGCGCCGGACTGCTGCTCGCGCAGGCGAGCGAGTACGAGCTGCTGGACGGCGCGCTCGCGCTCACCGTGCTGCGCAGCACCGGCCTCATGAGCCGCAACGTGCACCCCTACCGCGAGGAGCCGGCCGGTGGGCAGTTCCCCACACCGCTGGCCCAGATGATCGGCACCACCACCGTCTCCCTCGCCGTGCTCCCGCACGCCGGGGACTGGGCGGACGACGACCTCGTCGGTGCGGCCGAGCGCTTCCTGCACCCCCTGCACGTGGTGCCCGGGCTCGCCGCGCCGCGCGGAGCGCTGGGAAGCCACCGCGGGGTCACCGTCGAGGGCGCCCGGCTGACCAGCCTGCGACGTCGCGGCGACGCCCTGGAGGCCCGCGTCGTCGCCCAGACGCCCGAGCCCACCACGGCGGTGCTGCACGGCCCGTTCCGCGCGGCGAGCTCGGTGGACCTGCTGGGCCGGCCCGGCGCCGTACTCGATGCGGCCGACGGCCGCGTTGCCCTACCGCTGCGGCCGTGGGAGATCGCCACCGTCCGGCTGGAGCGATAGGCGCTATCGCTCCTCAGTACGTCATGACATGATCGCGCCAGTACATACTCGTCAACGAGGACCTGTGATGTCACCCAGCAGAACAGCACGATCCATCCTCGCGCTCGGCGCCGTCTCCGCGCTCGCGCTCACCGGCTGCGCCGACGGCGGTTCCGCGGGTGGCGGCGGCGATCCGCAGCGCAACGCTGACGCCGAGACCGTCACCCTGACGATCGCGGCCAATGCGGCGCAGGGCGGCAAGAACGCCACCGAGGCCGACTGGATCGTCAACTACGTGATCCCGGAGTTCACGAAACGAATGGCCGACGAGGGGGTGCAGGCCACCGTCACGTTCGAGCCCTCCGGCGTCGACGACGAGCAGTTCAAGACGAAGCTCGCCCTCGACATGCGCACCGGCGGCGGCGCCGACGTCGTCTCCCTCGACGGCATCTGGGTCGGCGAGTTCGCCCAGGCCGGCTACATCCAGCCGCTCGAGGAGCTCGTGGGCGAGGCCGCCACGTCGTGGGACGGCTGGGAGCAGATCCCCGACGCCGTCGAGCAGCTCGCCTCGTTCGAGGACACCCGCTACGGGGTGCCGACCGGCACCGACGGGCGGGTGCTGTTCTACAACAAGGAGCTGTTCGCCCGCGCCGGCCTGCCCACCGACTGGCAGCCCACCAGCTGGCAGGAGATCCTCGACGCCGCCACGGCGCTCGGGCAGCTGCCCGACGTCACCCCGATCCAGCTCAACGCGGGCACCGCGATGGGCGAGGCGACGACGATGCAGGGCGTGCTGCCGCTGCTGGCCGGTACCGGCTCGCCGCTCTACGCCGACGGGAAGTGGCTGGGCGACACCCCCGCCCTGCGCGACGTGCTCGGGCTCTACCAGCAGATCTACAGCACGGGCCTGGGCGACCCGCTGCTGCAGCAGGAGGCGCAGGGCCGCGACAAGTCCTTCCAGGAGTTCGCCGCGGGCCGGATCGGGATCCTGCTGGAGAGCGACTACTTCTGGCGATCGGTCGTCGAGCCGACGGCCGGGATCGCGCCGATGCCGAACCGCGACGAGGTCGTGGGCTACGCCAAGATCCCCGCGCAGCAGCCCGGCGCCGGCCTGGACGGCCAGGACTTCGTGAGCATGTCCGGTGGCGGCATGCGGGCGATCAACCCGGGCACGGAGTACCCGCAGCAGGCCTGGCGGCTGCTGGAGCTCATGAACTCGGCCGAGGCCACGACCGCCCTGCTCGGCGACAACGCCCGGATCACGCAGCGCGACGACGTCAACGCCCAGGTGCTGAGCGGCGACCCGATGCTGAGCTTCGTCGCCGAGGAGGTCCTGCCGATCACCGCCTACCGGCCGGGCCTCGCGGTGTACCCGCAGGTGTCGCAGGCGCTGCAGGAGGCGACGGCCGCAGTCGTCTCGGGCACCGCACCGGAGCAGGCGGCGCAGCAGTACCGCACGGCGTTGGAAGGTGCGCTCGGTGGCGCTGACGACATCACCTCCGGCTGAGGTTCCCCCCGCCCGTTCCGTCGCGACGGACGCCGCAGGCCTGGGCCGCATCCGGGCCACGGCGTTCGTCGCGCCGGGGCTGGCGCTCGTCGGCGTCTTCCTCGTCTTCCCGGCCCTGTGGACGCTCTACCTCGGGCTCACCAACTACCGGCTCACCGGCATCGCGGCCGCCCGGCCCGAGGTCGTCGGGCTGGACAACTACGCCACCGCGCTCACCGACCCGGACTTCCTGCACTCCCTGTGGCTGACGCTGATCTACGTGATCGGCTCGGCCGTGATCGGGCAGACCGTCCTGGGCTTCGTGCTGGCCTGGACGATGCGCGGGTTGCCCCGCACCGTGCGCACGGTCGTGGAGTCGCTGGTGATGCTGGCGTGGATCCTGCCCAGCTCCGTGATCGCGTTCCTGTGGATCGCGCTGCTGGACCGCGACTCCGGCACGCTCAACGCCCTTTTGGGCACGCCCGGCATGGCGTGGCTGCTCGAGTACCCGATGCTGTCGATCATCATCTTCAACACCTGGCGCGGCACGGCGTTCTCGATGCTGCTGTTCAGCGCCGCCCTCAACGCGGTGCCGCCCTCGCAGCTGGAGACGGCGCGGATGTCGGGGGCATCGGGGTGGCAGCAGCTGCGGGACGTGGTGTTCCCGCACATCCGGGGCCACATCCTCACCAACCTGCTGCTGATCAGCCTCTGGACGTTCAACGACTTCGGCCCGTATCTCATCACCGCGGGCGGGCCGAACGGGCAGACCGAGATCCTGCCCGTGTTCGTCTACCAGACGGCGATCTCCAACGGGGAGCTCGGCCTGGGCAGCGCGATCTCGCTGATCATGCTGCTGATCAACCTGGTGATGGCCGTGGTGTACCTGCGGCTGCTGCGCGAGCGCTCCTCGTGACGCCCCGACAGATGGTCGGCCGCATCGCGTTCTACGTGCTGATCGCGCTCATCACGGCGTTCATGGCGATCCCGGTGCTGTGGCTGCTGTTCGCCCCGTTCGACCGCACCCCGACACTCACCGCGTCGCTGCCGGAGTGGACGCTGGAGAACTTCGCGGGCCTGCTGGAGAACCCATACGCGCTCACGTCGCTGGCCAACTCGGTGCTGCTCGCGGTGGCCAGCATGGTGCTGGTGACCGCGCTCGGTGCGCTGGCGGCGTACGCGCTGTCGCGGGTGCGGATCCCGGGCCGCGACGGGCTGCTCTACGTACTGCTGCTGCTGTCGTCGATCGTCACCGGCACGGCGGCGATGGTGCCGATCTTCCTGCTGATGTTCGAGCTGAACATGATCGACTCCCAGCTCGGCGTGGTGCTCGTGCTGTCCGGCGGGTTGCTGCCCGCAGCGATCTTCATCATGAAGGACTTCATGGACGGCACGCCGCGCTCGTACGAGGAGTCGGCGCGGGTGTTCGGCGCCGGGCCGCTGCAGATCCTGCGCGACATCGTGCTGCCGACCGTGCGGCCCGGGCTCGCGACCATCGCGGTGTGGACGCTCGTGAACGTGTGGGGCAACTTCCTCACCCCGTTCATCCTGCTGCGCAGCCCGGAGAAGTCCCCGGCCGCCGTGGTGCTCTACACCTTCTACACCGAGGGCGGCCAGGCGAACCTCGGCCTCATCTCGGCGTTCTCGCTGCTGTACTCGATCCCGGTCGTCGCGATGTACGTCTTCGTCAACCGGCGCTACGGGTTCCGCTTCCACGGAGGGATCAAGCGCTGATGGCCGACATCGTGCTGAACCAGCTGGTCAAGGAGTACCCGGGCGGGGTCCGGGCGGTCGATTCCCTCGACCTGACGATCGCCGACGGCGAGTTCTTCGCGCTGCTCGGGCCGTCGGGCTGTGGGAAGACCACCCTCCTGCGGTCGATCGCCGGCCTGGAGACCGTGACCGGCGGCAGCATCACCATCGGCGGCCGCGACGTGACCCGGCTGGCTCCGGGGGACCGCGACGTCGCGATGGTGTTCCAGGACTACGCCCTGTTCCCGCACATGACCGTGCGCGACAACATCGCCTACCCGCTGCGCATCAAGAAGGTCGCCAAGGCCGAGCGCCACGCCAAGGCCGACGAGACCGCCGAGGGGCTGAGCCTCGGCGGTCTGCTGGAGCGCCGCCCGGGACAGCTGTCGGGCGGCCAGCAGCAGCGCGCCGCGCTGGCCAGGGCCGTGGCGTGCCACCCGCAGGTGTTCCTGTTCGACGAGCCGCTGTCCAACCTCGACGCCCGGCTGCGGCTGGAGGCCCGCACGTTCCTCAAGCGGCTGCAGCGCGACCTCGGCGTCACCACGGTGTTCGTCACCCACGACCAGGCCGAGGCGCTCGCCATGTCCGACCGGATGGCCGTGATGCAGGCGGGCCGGATCCGCCAGATCGGCACGCCGAAGGAGGTCTTCCAGCGGCCCACCAGCACGTTCGTGGCGGGCTTCATCGGCTCCACCCCGATGAACCTCCTCGACGCGGCGGTCGACCGGGACACCGTGACGGTGGCCGGCGCGGTCCTGCCGCTGCCGGACTCCGCCCGCGGGCACGTCCGGGACGGGGAGAAGGTCGTGTTCGCCGCGCGCCCGGAGTATCTGACCCTGCGCGCCGAGCCCACGGCGGGCGGGATCGAGGGCGTCGTCGCGATCGTGGAGAACATGGGCGTAGGGGCTCTGGTGTCGCTCGACGCGGGCGACGACGTCATCGTGCAGGTCACGGTGCCGGAGGGGCAGGAGCCGGAGCCCGGGACGCGCGGGTGGGCCGTCGCCGCCCCCGAGCGGGTGCTGCTCTACCGCGCGGGGGACGGCGAGCTGGTGGGCAGCGCGCAGCCCGAGCCGGCGCTGACCGGCAGCTGACATGGCCCTCGCCGTCCATCGCGGCCGGTTCACCGTCGACGACCGGGCCGCCCAGCTCTACCCGCTGCTGCCGGTGGAGGTGCCCGCGGGGACCGACGCGCTGACCGTCCGGCTCGACTTCGACCGCACCGACGGGGTGCTCGACCTGGGGTGCTTCGGACCGACCGGGTTCCGCGGCTGGTCGGGTGGCGCGCGCGAGACGTTCACCGTGGCAGCGGGCTGGGCGACGCCCGGCTACCTGCCCGGGCCGCTGGAGCCCGGCACCTGGCACGTGTGCCTCGGGCTGCACCGCGTCCCGGCCGACGGGCTGCCCTACGAGGTGGTCGTGGACGCCGTGCCCGCGACCCCACCGGAGCCGCCGGTCGCCCCGCCGGTCCCCGCGCGGCCGCCGCAGCGGGCGCTGCCCGCCGAGCCGGGCCTGCGGTGGCTCGCGGGCGACCTGCACAGTCACACCGTGCACTCCGACGGCGCCCTCACCGTCGACGAGCTCGCCTGCCGCGCCGCCGCTGCCGGGCTCGACTTCCTCGCGGTCACCGACCACAACACCGTCAGCCACCACCCCGAACTGCCCGCGGCCGCCCGGCGGGCCGGGGTGGCGCTGCTGGCGGGCCAGGAGGTCACCCGCGACACCGGCCACGCCAACGCGTTCGGCGACATCGGCTGGATCGACTTCCGCGCTCCCGCCGACGACTGGCTGGCCGAGACCGAGCGCCGCGGCGGGCTGCTGTCGGTCAACCACCCGCTCGCGAGCGACTACGCGTGGCGCCAGCCCATGACCCGGCGGCCGCGGTTCGCCGAGGTCTGGCACTGGACGTGGCTCGACCGCCGGTGGGGCGGGCCGCTCGCGTGGTGGCTCGCCTGGGACCCTGCGCTCGTCCCGCTCGGGGGGAGCGACTTCCACTCCCCCGCCCAGGGCCGACCCCTCGGCGGGCCGACGACGTGGGTGCAGTGCGGGGACGACGGCGACGGCGGCGCTCACGTGCTCGCCGGGATTGCCGCGGGCCGGGTCGCGATCAGCGCCGGACGGGACGCCCCCGTGCTGCTGCGGGTGGGCGACGAACTGGTCGCGGTCGACGCCGACGGCACCTACCTCGTCGACCCCGACGGCGCGCGCCGCGTGGTGCTCGGCGACCGCCGGTCGTTCCCGGCCCGGCCGGGCCCGCACCGGCTGGAGACCCCCGACAACGCGGTGGTCGCCCTGACGGCGTGAGCCCCGGGCCGGGTGGGTGGGTTGCGCGACCCGGCACGACGCGGGGGCGGCGCACGGCTCGCCGTAGTCACCTCTCGCGATCAGGTGGTGCTGCGTGACACGTTCGGGTGGCTTCCGGCGCGATCCGGCGACGAACCGGCACCGGCCCGCCAAGCTGTCGGCATGCAGCGCAGGTCAGTCGTAGCAGCGGTCCTCGTCTCCGTCGTCGGCGCCGTGCTCGTCGCCGGCGCATCGGCGGCGATGGCCGCCGAGGACCCCACGTCGAACCGGGGTTGGGGCAGCACGAACCGCGGCTGGGAGACCGGCAACCGCGGCTGGGAGCACTCCGAGCCCGCCGGCCACTCCACCGCCGACTGAGGCCCTCGCCCGGCGGCTCACCGCCCGCCGCGCAGCCCCCACGGGTTCGCCCGGTCGGTCGGGTCGTCCTCGGCCAGCCTCCGGTAGATCGCCGCGGCGGCCCGGGAGAACCCGTCCGGCACGCCGACGGCGGCCATCGCGTCGGCCGCCTCGTCCATCTCCCCCGCCCAGCGCCACGCCTTCGCGCCGGCGCGCGCCGTCACGGTGTCCACTGCGGCGGCGTAGTCGACGCCCTCGCGGGCCAGTTGGTCGCGTAGCGCGTCCTCCACACCGTGGGCCTGTGCCGCGGCCGCGATCGCGAGCCACACGGCGGGCATCGCCTTGCTCTGCAACGCGAAGCAGGCCTTGAGCGCGCTCGAGGCGCCGAGCTCCGCGCCGAGCACCTCCGCGGTGAACGGCGACCCGGTGAACAGCCCGGCAACGGTCTCCGCAGCCGCCCCGGACAACCACAGCGTGGTACGCCCCGGCTCCCACGCGGGGGGCCCGATGACGGCGCCGTCGACGACCCGGTCGGCGCCGAGCAGCTCGCCGATGCCGTTCACGGTGGCCGGGCTGACCGCGTTCGCATCGACGTACAGCGGGCGGTCGGGCCGGTCGGCGAGCGCCGCGGCCACCTGCTCGGCGACGTCGCGGGCAGCATGGGGCGGGCAGATCGAGATGATCACGTGGGCCCGGCGGGCGAGCTCGGCGACGTCCGGCACGCCGATCAGGTCGGCCAGCTCAGCGCGCTTGGAGGTGGTGACGCTGCGCCCGGC
This sequence comes from Pseudonocardia nigra, assembly GCF_019396355.1. Classification (GTDB taxonomy): domain Bacteria; phylum Actinomycetota; class Actinomycetes; order Mycobacteriales; family Pseudonocardiaceae; genus Pseudonocardia; species Pseudonocardia nigra. The sequence continues at coordinate 10,816 of NZ_JAHKRK010000027.1, read as the reverse complement.
GGCCGCCCAGATCACCCCACCGGCGCGGGGCTTCAGGGCCGCGCCGAGCGCGGCCCCCATCGCGCCGGGGTGCAGTACCCCGATGACCGGACGGGACGGCACGGGGGCGTCGCTGATCACCCGGCCATTCTGCGTCAACCGCCACCGATCGTGGTCCGCACCGCGCCGAGGGCCGACCGGGCGTCACCGCGATCATGCCCCGGCGAGCAGCCGTTCTACGTGGGCGCGCAGGTCGAGCACGAACGGCCACACCCCCGGCACCGCCACGACGGAGAGCACCAGCGTGGCGACCGTGAGCGCCGGCGCCACCACCCACGCCTCCACCGAGCCACCGGTGCGGAACCGCAGCGGCCGCGGGCTGCCGATGGGATACCAGCGGCGGTGCCGGATGCGGATCGGCCACAGCAGCGGGGCGCCCGACTCGGTGATCGCGTCCCCGAGGGAGTGCACGATCATGCCCAGGGCGACGGCGGTCCCGAGCCAGCCCGCCGTGCCCGCGGTGCCGCCGGGCACGAACTCCTCCACCGCATACGTCAGCCCGGCGGCGATCACCAGCGACGGCGGACCCGGCACGAGCGCGTCCAGGCCCTTGATCGCCAACGCGAGGCAGACGAACAGCGTGCCGACCACCACCGGGGTGCCCCATCGCGCGGAGGCGAGGCTGATGGCCGCACCGAGCAGCACGGCGGCGACCAGCGTGTGGGTCAGCCCGCGGTGGGTGCCCTTGCCGGTGTCGCGGCGGGCCCGCGTCAGGTCGTAGACGAACCCGGACAGCGGGCGCACGGCGTGGCAGGCCACCCACGAGGCGACCGAGAAGCGGCGGGTCGCCACCGACGACGGGTGGTCGAGGTCGGGCAACAGCGCCGCACCCGCGGACACCGCCGCGAACGTCAGCACGCTCCCGGCGCTCGGCTGCACGGCCACCAGGTGCGGCAGGAACCCGGCGACGGCGAGCCCCAGGGCCGCCCCGGACGTGGCATGACTGACCCCGAGCACACGACGGACCGTAAACGATCAACTGTTCGAGTGAGCGCGCGCCGCGCCGGGCGGGTGAGCGCGTCAGATGTCAGGAAAGCCACGTTGCTGTCGTCGAGTGACAGGAACGTGGCTTTCCTGGCACTCGATCGGCCCCGGCCGAGCACGGCGAGCGACGCGTCGGCGCGTCGGCGCGTCAGACGAGGCCGAGGTGCGACAGCAGCTGCTGCGCCGCCAGGGTCGGGGTGAGCTCGCCGCCGCGGACCTCGCGCTCCAGGTCGGGGATCGCGGCGCGGACCGCGCCGTCGGCGTGCAGGCGGTCCATCAGCAGGTCGCGGACGGTGGCCCACATCCACTGCACCTGCTGGTCGGCGCGGCGCGCGGCCAGCTCCCCCGCCGCGTCGAGCGTGGCGCGGTGCTCCTCCACCGCCGCCCACACCTCCGCCATGCCTGCGCCGGTCTGCGCGCTGCACGGCAGCACCGGTGGCTGCCACGACGCGCCCGCCGGTGTGATCATCCGCAGGGCGCCGCGCAGCTCCCGCGCCGCGGCGCGCGCGTCGCCCTCGTGCGGCCCGTCGGCCTTGTTCACGGCGACGACCTCGGCCAGCTCGAGGATGCCCTTCTTGATCCCCTGCAGCGAGTCGCCGGTGCGGGCGATCGTGAGCAGCAGGAACGTGTCGACCATCCCGGCCACGGCGACCTCGGACTGCCCCACGCCGACGGTCTCGACGAGCACGACGTCGTATCCGGCGGCCTCCATCAGCACGATGGTCTCCCGGGTGGCCCGGGCGACCCCGCCGAGCGTCCCCGCGCTGGGCGAGGGCCGCACGAAGGCGTTCTCGTCGTTCGCGAGCGTCGCCATGCGGGTCTTGTCACCCAGGATCGAGCCCCTGGTGCGGCTGGACGACGGGTCGACGGCGAGCACCGCGACCCGGTGCCCGTCCCCGGTGAGCCTGGTGCCGAGCGCCTCGATGAACGTGGACTTGCCGACGCCGGGCACCCCGCTGATCCCCACCCGCTTCCCACCACCGGAGTGCGGCAGCAGCTCCATCAGCAGCTGCTGCGCCGCCACCCGGTGGTCGGGCCGGTGCGACTCGACGAGCGTGATCGCCCGCGCCAGCACCCCTCGCGACCCGTCGAGCACGCCCTTGACGAGCGCGGGGATGTCGACCTCGCGTGCCACTAGCCGGCCTGGGCCAGCAGCTTGCCGAGCAGGTCCACCGCGGCCTCGGCGATCACCGTGCCGGGGCCGAACACGGCCGCCGCGCCCGCCTCCTCGAGCGCCGGGTGGTCGGCGGGTGGGATCACGCCCCCGACGACGATCATGATGTCCGGGCGGTCCAGTGTCGCGAGCTCCTCCCGCAGCTCCGGCACCAGCGTGAGGTGCCCCGCGGCCAGCGAGCTCACGCCCACGACGTGCACGTCGGCCTCGACGGCCTGACGCGCCACCTCGGCGGGCGTGGAGAACAGCGGGCCCACGTCGACGTCGAAGCCGAGGTCGGCGAACGCGGTGGCGATCACCTTCTGGCCGCGGTCGTGCCCGTCCTGGCCCATCTTCGCCACGAGGATCCGCGGCTGGCGGCCCTCCTCGGCGGCGAAGGCGTCCACCAGCTCGCGGGCCCGGTCGATCGCCGGGCTCGACCCGGCCTCGGAGGAGTACACCCCGGAAATGATCCGGATCTGGCCGGAGTGGCGCGAGAACACCTTCTCCAGCGCCGAGGAGATCTCGCCGACCGTCGCCTTCGCGCGCGCCGCGGCCACCGACAGCGCCAGCAGGTTCTGCTCCTGCGAGCGCGGTGAGCCCTCCGCGATGAGCGCCGCCGCATCGGTGAGTGCCTGCAGCGCGTCCTCGACCTCGCGGGCGTCCCGCTCGGCGCGCAGCCGCTCCAGCTTCTCCAGCTGCTCGCGCCGCACGCCGGCGTTGTCGACCTTGAGGACCTCGATCTGCTCGTCGGAGTCGACGACGTAGGTGTTCACCCCGATCACGGGCTGGCGCCCGGAGTCGATCCGGGCCTGCGTGCGCGCCGCGGCCTCCTCGACGCGCAGCTTCGGGATGCCCGCGTCGATCGCCTGCGCCATCCCGCCCGCGCGCTCGACCTCCTCGATGTGGGCCCAGGCCCGCCGCGCCAGGTCGTAGGTGAGCCGCTCGACGTAGTAGCTGCCGCCCCACGGGTCGATGACGTCCCTGGTGCCCGACTCCTGCTGCAGCAGCAGCTGCGTGTTGCGGGCGATGCGCGCGGAGAAGTCCGTGGGCAGCGCGAGCGCCTCGTCGAGCGCGTTGGTGTGCAGGCTCTGGGTGTGGCCCTGCGTCGCGGCCATCGCCTCGACGCAGGTGCGGATCACGTTGTTGTAGACGTCCTGCGCGGTCAGCGACCAGCCGGACGTCTGGCAGTGCGTGCGCAGGGACAGCGACTTGTCCTCGCGCGGCGAGAACTGCTTCACCAGCTTCGCCCACAGCAGCCGGGCGGCCCGCAGCTTCGCGACCTCCATGAAGAAGTTCATGCCGATGCCGAAGAAGAACGACAGCCGCGGCGCGAACGCGTCGATCTCCAGCCCGGCGTCGATCCCCGCCCGCAGGTACTCCACGCCGTCGGCGAGGGTGTAGGCGAGCTCGAGGTCGGCGGTCGCCCCGGCCTCCTGGATGTGGTAGCCGGAGATGGAGATCGAGTTGAACTTCGGCATCTCGCGCGAGGTGAACGCGAAGATGTCGGAGATGATCTGCATCGACGGCTGCGGCGGGTAGATGTAGGTGTTGCGGACCATGAACTCCTTGAGGATGTCGTTCTGGATGGTCCCCGTGAGCTTCTGGTGCGGCACGCGCTGTTCCTCGGCCGCCACGATGTAGAGGGCGAGCACGGGCAGCACGGCGCCGTTCATCGTCATCGACACCGACATCTCGCCCAGCGGGATGCCGTCGAACAGCTGCCGCATGTCGTAGATCGAGTCGATCGCCACACCCGCCATGCCGACGTCGCCCGCCACCCGCGGGTGGTCGGAGTCGTAGCCGCGGTGCGTCGCGAGGTCGAACGCGATCGACAGCCCCTTCTGCCCGGCCGCGAGGTTGCGCCGGTAGAACGCGTTCGACTCCGCCGCGGTGGAGAACCCGGCGTACTGGCGCACGGTCCAGGGCTGCGAGGTGTACATCGTCGGGTACGGCCCGCGCAGGTACGGGGCGATCCCCGGGTAGCCGTCGAGGAAGTCGAGCCCCGCGAGGTCGGCCGCCGTGTAGAGCGGCGGGATCGCGATGCCCTCCGGCGACTCCCAGGTCGGCGGGCCGCCCGCCCACTCCTGGGACGGGGTCCGCTCGCCCAGCAGCGGCACCTGGGTGAAGTCCGGCAGTCGTCCTGTGTCGGTCATGACCGGTCCTCCAGAGCGTCGTACACGGTGCCGATCGCCGCGAGGGCGTCGCAGCCGGCGAAGAGATGTCCGTCGACGCCGGGGACCTCCGCCTTCCCGGCGAGGAGTACGAGCCGCGCCCCGGCCTCGCGCAGTGCGGCCGCGGTCTCCCCGGCGCGCTCGGCGTACAGGGAGTCGGTGGCGCACAGGACGGCGACGGGGGTGTCGGCCGCGGCGAACGCGGCGGCGACCTCCCCGGCCGTCTCGGTCGGACCGGCCTCGGGCGCGGCGATCCCGCCCGCCTGCAGCACGTTGCGGGCGAAGCCCGCGCGCGCGCTGTACGCGGACAGGGGACCGAGCGTGGCGAGGAACGCACGCGGACGCGCCCCGGTCGCGGCGAGGATCGCGTCGGACCGGTCGCGGAAGGCCTCGTACGCCGCCGCGGGACGGAAGACCGGCAGCCCGCCCGTGGGCGCCTCCGGCAGCGGGCGGCGCGGCACGCCCGGCTCGTCGAGGTCGGCGAACTCGCTCACCCCGGTGACCGGCGCCTTCCGCGTGGCGGCCGCACGTGCGCGCCGCTCCCGCACGGCACCGACCCGCTCGGCGACGAGGCCGGCGTCCAGCGCCGCGACCGCGCCGCCGGCGGCCTCGATCTCCTGGAAGAACGCCCACGCCGCCGCGCTCAGCTCGGCGGTGAGCGACTCGACGTACCAGGACCCGCCCGCCGGGTCGATGACCCGCGCCAGGTGCGACTCCTGCACCAGCAGGCTCTGGGTGTTGCGCGCGATCCGGCGGGAGAACGGCTCGGACGCCCCGATCGCGGCGTCGAACGGCGCCACCGTGACGGCGTCGGCGCCGCCCACCCCGGCGGCGAACCCGGTGACCGTGCCGCGCAGCAGGTTCCCGTACGCGTCGCGGCGGCTCAGCATGACCGGCGAGGTCACGGCGTGCTGGTGCTGGGGCTGTGCTCCCGGTCCACGGGTGCCGCCGCAGACCTCGGTGACCCGCGACCACAGCCGCCGCGCGGCGCGCAGCTTCGCGATCGTCGGGAACTGCTCGGCCGTCGCGGCGTAGCGGAACTCCAGCAGCCGGGCGGCGGTGGCGACGTCGAGCCCGGCACCGATGAGCGCGCGCAGGTACTCCAGCCCCGCCGACAGCGACCAGCCGAGCTCCTGCGCGTCGGAGGCCCCGGCGCCGTGCACCGGCAACGCATCCACGACGATCGCGCGGACCTGCGGGAACTCCGCGGCGACGCGCCGGGCGAGCGGCACCACGACGTCGACGTCCGGGCCGGTGCCGGTGCGCGCGCGGCGGCCGATGGGATCGAGCCCGAGCGTGCCGAGCAGTTCGGCCGCGGGGATCCCCCGGTCGGCGGCGAGGGCGAGGAACGCCCCGGCCGCCTCGGTCTCGACCTCCGCCGGAGCCGCGGACGCGTCGAGCACGACCGACGCCATCTGCAGGTGCACGCCGTCGAGCACGGCGGGCAGGTCGGCGACCGCCGTGCCACCGTCGGCCACGGCGAGCCAGATCGAGGAGACGCCGTTCTCCAGGTCGGTGAGCACCGCCCGCCGTGCGGCCTCGGCGTCGGGCTCGGCATGGCGCTGCCGCACGTCCCAGCCGTCGGGCGCGGCGCCGCTCGCCCGGCCACCGCGCACGAACGGCGCCTGCCCCGGCACGCCGGTGGCGACCTGTGGGACGTCCTGCGCGGTGTAGAGCGGCGCAACGCGGATGCCGTCCGGGGTGGACCTGGTGAGCGCCTCGACGCCCGCCCCGGCCGGGGCGTCCTCGCCGATGCGGCGGGACCGGCGCAGGACCGTGTCGACGAGGCCGGCCCACGCGTCCCGGGTGGCGGGCGGGAACCCGCTCGCCAGTGCCAGCTCCTCCGGTTCGGGAGGCGCGGTGTCGTCGAGTGCCGCGCCGTCGACCTTCGCCGTGTTCATGCCGAGACTCCTCCGCGCCCCCGCGGCTGCTTTGCCCGTGCGGGTCAGGTTGCCGGGGAGTTTAGTGAGGGAGGCAGCTGATCACCCCGGCTCGCGGACGTGATGCCAGGCACCTCCGGCGGCCGGCCGCACCACTTCTCGGCTCACGTGCCATTTCCGGGCGCGCGCTCCCCGTCGACTGGGTGCGTCCGGCGAATCGAGGTGCGCGAGGGGGCCGCCGCAGTGCGCCCCCGGGGGCGAGATCCGGAACACCCCACCCCCCATCAATGTTCTACATACGGTAGAACTACTACAGGCCGTAGAAGTTCGCTGAGCGGAGGCGCTGCTTGGACGCCCTGGATCTGGCTCGCTGGCAGTTCGGGATCACGACGATCTACCACTTCCTGTTCGTGCCGCTGACGATCGGGCTGTCGGTGGTCGTCGCCGCGCTGCAGACCGCGTGGCACCGCACCGGCAAGGTCGAGTACCTGCGCGCCACGAAGTTCTTCGGGAAGCTGTTCCTGATCAACTTCGCCATGGGCGTGGTCACCGGCATCGTCCAGGAGTTCCAGTTCGGGATGAACTGGAGCACCTACTCCACGTTCGTCGGCGACGTATTCGGCGCGCCGCTCGCGCTCGAGGCGCTGCTGGCGTTCTTCCTGGAGTCCACGTTCATCGGGCTGTGGATCTTCGGGTGGGACAAGCTGCCGCGCCGCGTGCACCTCGCGACGATCTGGGCGGCCGCGATCGGCTCGAATCTCTCGGCCTACTTCATCCTCGCCGCCAACGCCTGGATGCGGCACCCGGTCGGGTTCACCGTCGACGAGCCATCATCTGTCCACAACACAGCCGGCCGGGCGCGGCTCACCGACATCTGGGCGGTGCTCACCAACGACCAGGCGTGGTCGACCTACCTGCACGTCATCGGCGCGTCCTTCGTCGTGGCCGGGCTGTTCGTCGTGGCGGTGAGCGCGGTGAAGCTGCTGCGGGCCCGGGACGGCAAGGACGACGGTCCGGCCGAGGAGCACGAGCTCTTCCGGCGGACCCTGCGCGCCGGGTTCGTCACGACCGCCGTGGCCGGCGTGCTCGTCGCGCTGTCCGGCCACCACCAGGCCCAGCTCATGGCCGAGTACGAGCCGATGAAGCTCGCGGCGGCCGAGGCGCTGTGGGAGACCGAGCAGCCCGCCGGGTTCTCGCTGTTCGCCGTCGGCGACGTCGAGGGCAGCCGCAACCACGTCAACGTGCAGATCCCCTACCTGCTCAGCTTCCTCGCCACCGACTCCTTCTCGGGCGAGGTGGAGGGCGTGGTCGAGCTGCAGGAGCGGTTCACCGAGCAGTTCGGGCCCGGGGACTACGTGCCCAACGTCGCCGTCCTGTACTGGGCGTTCCGGCTGATGATCGGCCTCGGGCTGGCCGGGGTGGCGGTGAGCGTCGCCGGGCTATGGCTCACCCGCCGAGGCCGGCTGCCGGAGCAGCGCTGTATGTACCGGGTCGCCGTCGCCGCCCTGCCCGCCGCGCTCGCAGCCAACATCGCCGGCTGGATCCTCACCGAGATGGGCCGCCAGCCCTGGACGGTGGTGGGCGAGCTGCTCACCGCGGCGAGCGTCTCCCCCGGCGTGAGCCTCGGCGAGGTGGCCTTCTCGCTGACGACGTTCACCGTGATCTACGGGGTGCTCGCCGTCGTCGAGGCGCGCCTGCTGTGGCGCTACGTCAAGGCCGGCCCCGGCCACGTCCTGCCCTACGACCGCGAGGCCGACCCCGACCGCGTCCCGTCCTTCAGCTACTAGCCAGGGAGCCCGCCGTGGACCTGCCCACCGTCTGGTTCGTCGCCATCGCGGTCCTGTGGACCGGCTACTTCGTCCTGGAGGGCTTCGACTTCGGCGTCGGGATCCTGCTGCCCGTGCTCGGCCGCGACGACGCCGACCGGCGCGTGATGATCAACGCGATCGGCCCGGTGTGGGACGGCAACGAGGTCTGGCTGATCACCGCGATCGGCGCGATGTTCGCCGCGTTCCCCGCCTGGTACGCCGCCACGCTCAGCGGCTTCTACCTGCCGATCCTGCTGATCATCCTGGCGCTGATCGGCCGCGGCGTGGCGTTCGAGTACCGGGGCAAGGTCGACGACCCGCGCTGGCGGGCCCGCTGGGACGTCGCGATCCTCGCCGGCAGCGCGGTGCCCGCGTTCGCCTGGGGCGTGGTGTTCGGAAACATCGTGCGCGGCGTGGAGCTGGGCGCCGACGGCGTGGTCACCTCGGGCCTGACCGACCTGCTCAACTCCTACGCCCTGATCGGCGGGCTCGCGACGCTCGCCCTGTTCACCCTGCACGGGGCGGTGTTCCTCGGGCTCAAGACCGACGGCCCCGTCCGGCACCGCGCCCGGGCGATCGCGCGCACCGCCGGGCCGGTCGCGCTCGCGGCCGTCGCCGGGTTCCTGTTCTGGACCGAGGCCGAGCACGGCGGCCCCTGGGCGGCAGCCGCGGTGGCCGTGGCCGCGCTGCTCGCGGGCACGGTCCTCGCCGCGCGGCGCCGGGAGGGGTGGGCGTTCGTCGCCACCGCCGTCGCGATCGCGGCGTTCACCGTGACGCTGTTCGGGTCGCTGTTCCCGGCGGTGCTCCCCTCGCTCACGTCCCCGGCGTTCGACCTGACGATCGCGAACGGGGCGTCGGGCCCGTACACCCTCGGCGTGCTCAGCTGGATCGGCGCCGCGTTCCTGCCGCTGGTGATCGCGTACCAGGCGTGGAGCTACTGGGTGTTCCGCAAGCGCGTCACCCGCGAGCATGTCGCGTCATGAGGGCCGCATCGTGAAGCCGCTGGACCCGCGGCTGGTCCGCAGCACCCGCGCGGTGCGCGTGCACCTGGTCGTCACGGTCGCCTGCGGCGCCGGGCTCACCGCGCTGATCCTGACGCAGGCGTGGCTCGTCGCCCGGGTGGTCGCCGGGGCGACGGCGGGCGAGGCCGTGGGCGCCGCTATCGGGGCCGTCGCGCTCATCGCGCTCGCCCGGACCGCACTCGCGTACGGCGCCGAGACCGCGGCGTTGCGCAGCGCCGCCGCCGTCAAGTCCGACCTGCGCCGCCGACTGGTCCGGCACGTGGCCGCGAGCGACCCGACCGGCACCGACGCCGGCGAGCTCGTCACCCTGGCGACCCGCGGCCTCGACGCACTCGACGACTACGTCGCCCGCTACCTCCCGCAGCTCGTGCTGGCCGCGCTCGTGCCGGTCGCCGCGCTCGTGGTGGTGGCCCGCGCCGACTGGATCTCCGCGGCCGTGATCGCCGTGACGCTGCCGCTGATCCCGCTGTTCATGGCGCTCGTCGGCTGGCACACCCAGGCCCGCACGCGCCGGCAGTGGCGGCTGCTGGAGCGGCTCGGCGGCCACTTCCTCGACGTCGTCGAGGGCCTGCCGACGCTGGCGATCTTCCGCCGGGCCAAGGCCCAAGGGGGACGGCAGACGGCGGAGCCGGCGGGGTGGGTAAGCACAGCCGAGTTGATCCGCCGCGTCACCGACGAGCACCGCGCCGCGACGATGGCGACGCTGCGGGTGGCGTTCCTGTCGGCGTTCGTGCTGGAGCTGCTCGCGACGCTGGCCGTGGCGCTGGTGGCCGTGGAGGTCGGGCTGCGCCTGCTGTACGGGCAGCTGGACCTGGAGACGGCGCTGCTTGTGCTGATCCTCGCCCCGGAGGCCTACCTGCCGCTGCGCGAGGTGGGTGCGCGGTTCCACGCGAGCATGGAGGGGGTGGCCGCGGCCGAGCAGGTCTTCGCCCGGCTCGAACGCCCCACCCGGGCCCCGGCCCCGAGTCACCCGGTGCCCGTGCCCGCGTCGCCCTCGATCCGGTTCGACCGCGTGGCGCTGACCTACCCCGACCGGTCGGGCCCCGCGCTGTCCGGCGTCGACCTGGCGCTGCGGCCCGGCGCCACCACGGTCGTCACCGGGCGCAGCGGAGCGGGCAAGTCGAGCCTGCTGACGCTGCTGCTGCGGTTCGCCGAGCCCACCGCGGGCCGGATCCTCGTGGACGGGGTGGACCTGCGCGAGCTCGACCCCGACGACTGGCGCCGCCGCATCGCCTGGCTGCCCCAGCGGCCCGCGCTGTTCGACACGTCGGTGGCCGACAACATCCGGCTCGGCGCGCCGGATGCCTCCGACGCCGCCGTGGAGCGCGCCGCCCGGCTGGCCGGGGCCCACGAGATGATCATGGCGCTGCCGGACGGCTACGCCACCCGGCTCGGCGAGCGCGGCGGGCGGCTCTCGGCCGGGCAGCGCCAGCGGGTGGCCCTGGCGAGGGCGTTCCTGCGCCAGGAACACGAGGACGCGCCGCTCGTGCTGCTCGACGAGCCGACCGCGCACCTCGACCCGGAACACGCCGCGGCCGTCCGCGCCGGGGTCGCCCGGCTGCTGCGCGGGCGCACCGGCGTGATCGTCGCGCACGACGCCGGCTGGACCGAGCTGGCCGACGAGACGGTGCACCTGGAGGCGGGCCGGGTGGCGGAGGGGGCGTCGCGATGAAGGACACGGGCACGGCACACATCGTGGAGCCTCCGCACACACCGCCGGCGGTGTGTGCGGCGGCCACGCCCCCGCCCCTCACGG